>CAYLZN010000120.1:0-14826 GCA_964387935.1 uncultured Vicinamibacteraceae bacterium
AGACGCCCGCTCGGCGTGTAGTAGCGTGCCGTCGTCAGGGCGAGACCCGCCCCCTGGCTGATCCGGTAGATCGATTGGACGAGCGCCTTGCCGAACGAGGTCTCTCCCACCACCAGGGCCCGGTCGTGGTCCTGGAGGGCGCCGCTCACGATCTCCGCCGCGCTGGCCGAGTTGCGATTCACCATCACGACGATCGGCAGCGTCTTCACCGACGGCTCTTCCGTCGCACGGTAGTCCTGATCCGAGTTCGGAACCCGGCCCCGGGTGTAGACGATCAGGTCTCCGCGGTCGAGGAAGCGATTCGACACCTTGATGGCCTGGTCCAGCGGGCCGCCGGGGTTGTCGCGCAGATCGAGGAGCAGCTGCGTCATGCCCTTCCGCGACAGCTCGTCCAGCGCGCGGCCCAGATCCCGGTCCGTCGTCTCGGAAAAGTCGCGGAGCCGGACGTAGCCCGTCGTCGCGTCGATCATGAAGGCCCCGAGGATGGTCGGGATGTTGATCTCGTCGCGCTCCACTTCAAGGGTGACCAACTGATCGTAGCCCTGCCGGCGCAGACCGATTTCAACCGTCGTCCCGCGGGGGCCGCGCAGCTCGCCGACCGCCTTCTCGCTGGTCCATCCCTTCGTGTCCTGGCCCTTGATCCGCGCGATCACGTCCCCGCGGCGGACGCCGCGGAGGTACGCCGGGGAGCCCTCGAACAGCGACACGACCGTGATGTCGCCGTCGATGACCTGGATCGTGATGCCGAGGCCGTAGTAGCGGCCCTCCTGTCGCTCGCGCAACTGGGCGTACGCGCGCGGATCGAGGAAATTCGAGTGCGGGTCGAGCGTCTGCAGCATGCCCTGGATCGCGCCGTAGACGAGGCGGTCCGACGGGACCTCCTCGACGTATTGCGCTTCGACGGCGGCCAGGGCCTGCGTGAACACCTTGTAGCGTTCCGATACGCGGTCCTGCGTCGCGAGCGCGCTGCGACCGAAGAACCCGCCGACCAGCGCCGACACGACGACAACGGTGACCGCCAGGGGCAGCGACCTCGACTGGTGCATATTCCTGCAATCGTACCAAAGTGCTCCGCCAGGCGCAACGCGAGACGCCCGGCGTCGGGCGGCAACCTTGACCCCCCCAAACGCCGTTTCTATAATCGTTCCAGAAACTTGCGCGAAGCGGGAGCAGGCCGGCCCCAGGCCCCTGGTGGTCGCCCTGCCGCTGCTGGCCTCTGGCCGGCGTCGGCACCGTCGCGCGGGCCCGGGCAGGGACCCGGAAGGAGCACGTCGATGTTTGGGTCGATCGGAATGCCCGAGCTGGTCATCATCTTCTTCATCGCCCTGATCATCTTCGGGCCGCGAAAGCTGCCCGAACTGGGCCGCTCGCTCGGCCGAAGTCTGGGCGAATTCCGCCGCGCGTCGAACGAACTTCGCAACAGCCTCGAGGAGGAGATCCGCGTCGAGGAACAGCGTGAGGCCCCCAAGCCGGCGCCGCCGCAGGATTCGCCCCAGGCCGCCGAGTACACGCAGCCGCGCAACGCCGGCCCCGCCGCCTGACGCGCCCCATGGCGCTCGCGTCGATCTCGCGTCCCCCGGGCCAGGCCCTGCCGCCGGATGAGGAGGACCACGACCTCGAGGGTGGCAAGATGTCGTTCCTCGAGCACCTCGACGAACTGCGTGGGCGGCTCATCGTCTCGCTGTCCGCGCTCATCGTCGGGTTCCTGGTCTCGCTGGTGTTCATCGAACGGCTCTTCGGCTTCATCATGCGGCCGCTGCAGGCCGTGCTGCCGGATGGCGGCAAGCTGATCTACACCGAGCCGGCAGAGGCGTTCCTGCTCTACATGAAGGTCGCGGCGCTGACCGGCCTGTTCCTGGCCGCGCCGGTCATCCTGTACCAGATCTGGATGTTCATCGCGCCGGGGCTGTACGCGCACGAGAAGAAGTTCGCGATTCCCTTCGTGCTCAGTTCGACGGTGTTCTTCGTCTCCGGCGCCCTGTTCTCCCATTTCGTCGTGTTCCCCTGGGCGTGGCGGTTCTTCGCCCAGTTCTCGACCGACTACATGCAGTTCACGCCCAAGATCGCGCCGACCTTCTCGATGTACGTCCGCATGATGCTCGCCATGGGCCTCGTGTTCGAGATGCCCACGCTGGTGCTGTTCCTCGCCCGTTTCGGGCTCGTCACGCCACGGTTCCTGATTCGCAACACCAAGTACGCCATCCTGCTGATCTTCATCGTGGCGGCCGTGATGACCCCGGGGCCGGACGTGGTGTCGCAGAGCCTGATGGCGGCGCCGATGATCCTGCTCTACGGCCTCAGCATCGCGATCGCCTGGATCGCCCAGCCGCGCAAGCGACCGGATGCCGACCAGGCAACGGCCGACCGCGCCTGAGGCCATCCGGCGCCTCGGCCCGCCTCACCGGGGCGTGGTCGCCCGTGGTCCCGCGATGCCACGGAACTGCAGCACGTCGCCCACCTCGAGAGCGTGCCGGCGGGCGACGCCCGACGCCACCTCCAGCACGTAGACGGCCGTGTCGGCGGCGGGCGGATACGAGGGACAGGGATCCGCCTTGCAGGGCGGCACCGAGTGCGCGATATGGAGGATGCGTCGATCCGCGGCGAGCCAGACGATGTCCAGCGGGATCAGGGTGTTCTTCATCCAGAAGGCGTGCGGACCAGGCTCGTCGAACACGAAGACCATGCCCTCCTCAGGGGCGAGGGCGGTGCGGAACATGAGCCCTCGTTGACGGGCCTCCGGGGTCGCCGCGATCTCGGCCGACACGCGGGTCTGGTCCGGGAAGATCACGTCACCGCGCGGGGCCGCCAGTTGCGCCAGCGCGGTACTCGCTGTGGCCATCGCGAGAACGCCCCACAGCCACACACGGCCACCCATCGATGTCACCTCAAGTAGAATCAGGCGTCCATCATACGATGTCGTGGTGATCAAACGCTCGTCTGCCGCCGAGGGTGCCCGCCTGCTCGAGACGTTGTTCTCGGGGGATGGCGTGGCGCGCGAGGCAGCCGCCGCCCGCCTCGCCATTCTCGGGGCACGGGTGGTCGATCGCCTCACAGCGACCCTCGGGGGCCTGCAACAACCGGCGCACGTCGTGGCAGTCCTGGACGTCCTGGAGCGCATCGGCGACCCTCGCGGCGCCGCGGCTGCAGAACCGCTGCTCGAAGACCCACGCGAGGGGGTGGCCGCGGCCGCCGTGGCGGTGGTCCGGCGCGCGCTGCAGGCCGAGGGGCCGGAAACCGCGGCGCGGGCCATGGACGCCCTGGTCAAGGCCACCTCGAACCCGGCGCGCCCGGAACACGTGCGGATGCTTGCCCGCGACGCCCTGGCCGATCTGCCCGTCGATGTGCTGGCGTCGCTGCGACGTCGCTGGCCAGACCTGCCGGAGCCCAGGGCCGAGGCGGAGTCGGCGGTCCCTCCTGCGCAGCCGGTGGACACCAGCGCCCTCACGACGTGGGCGGAGTGCTCGGGCCGGGAGTTGTCGGCCGACGAAATCCGGCAAGTGGTTGCCCGGGACGGCGTCGGTCTGCCCCTGCCCGTCCTCCATCGCACGATCGAGCGACTCCGTGCCCTGGAGGCGGGCGCCGTCCCCGGTGCCGCCAGGGACTGGCTGGCCGTGCGGGGCGTGGTTCACCAGGTCCTCGCCGATCGAGGCAGCCGGGTAGCGCTCTACGACCTGAGGGAGAGCCTCGAGCGGAACGCGGCCAGCCTCACCGTGCACATGCTGGCCGCCCTTGGCGCCCTGGGCGACTCGTCGTGCCTGGAACCCGTCGCGGCCGCCTGGGCCCAGTCCCCTGAGCCGTGGCTGAAAGGGCAGTTGCAGGACGTCTTCGCGACCATCGCCGGACGGGAAGGCCTCACGCGCCGACACGTCGTGCTCAAGCGCATCGGCGCGCACCACCCCGCGCTCGTCGCGTCCCTCAGTACGCCTTTGCGAACCAGGCCGTCTCGACGGCCGGCGCCGCGCACCTGACGCACGATCCGGTCGGCCGGGGCGATCCGAACGGGATGTTCCGGATGGTCGCCTGCGTGTCGGTCTTGATCTGCGCCTCGCACTCGGCGCTGCCGCACCAGGGGGCGATCACGAACCCCGGACGCCCCTCCATCAACTGCGTGAACGTCGTCCAGTCGTGTGCCACCTGCGTGCGCTCCTCGCGGAACGCCCGCGCTCTCAGGAGCAGCTGCGCCTGGATCGTGTCGAGCGTGGCGAGCACGGTGGCCTCGAGCCCTTCCATCGGGGCCACCTGCTTCTCACGCGTGTCACGTCGTGCCAGGATCACCGAGCCCTTCTCGATGTCCTTCGGCCCGATCTCGAGCCGGAGCGGCACGCCCCGCATCTCCCACTCCGCGAACTTCCATCCCGGCGTGTTGGTGTCGCGGTCATCCAGGTAGACGCGCACGCCATGACGGACGAGGCGGTCGCGGAGGTCACGTGCCACCGGCAGCACCGTTTCCTGCCAGTTCCCTTTCGAGATCGGGACGATGACGACCTGATACGGGGCCACGCGCGGGGGCAGCACCAGCCCGTTGTCGTCGCCGTGCGTCATGATGACGCCTCCGATCAACCTCGTGGACACACCCCACGAGGTGGTCCAGGCGTACTGCAGGGCCTTGTCGCGCCCCTGGAACTGGATGCCGAAGGCCTTGGCGAAGTTCTGGCCCAGGTTGTGCGACGTCCCGGCCTGCAACGCCCGCCCGTCCCCCATCAGGGCCTCGATCGAATAGGTCATCGAGGCGCCGGCGAACTTCTCGCTGTCGCTCTTCCGGCCATCGACCACCGGCATGGCGAGGACACTCTCGGCGAATTCCTTGTAGAGGCCGAGGATCTTCAGCGTCTCTTCCTGGGCTTCGTCGGCGGTTTCGTGCGCGGTGTGGCCTTCCTGCCAGAGGAACTCGGTCGTGCGGAGGAACGGCCGCGTCACCTTCTCCCAGCGCACGACGTTCGCCCACTGGTTGATCAGCACCGGCAGGTCCCGCCAGGAGTGAATCCACTTCGCGTACATCGTGCCGATGATGGCCTCGGAGGTGGGCCGCACGATCAGCTTCTCCTCGAGGTCCTCGGTGCCGCCCCTCGTCACCCAGGCCACCTGCGGCGCGAACCCCTCGACGTGTTCCGCCTCGCGGTTGAGCAGGCTCTCCGGAATGAAGAGCGGAAAGTACGCGTTGACGTGCCCCGTGCTCTTGAAGCGCTGGTCGAGCTGGCCCTCCTCCTCGAGCGCGTCGAGCTGCTGCTGGATCTGCTCCCAGATCGCATCGCCGTAGGGCCGGATCACCATGCAGCCTTTCACCGGCGAGTAGTCCGCCAGCTCGGCCCGCTGGACCACGTCCAGGTACCAGCGCGAGAAATCCTCGCTCTGCTTCGTGATGGCCGTCACCACACCTTCGGTCGTCTGCTTCTCCGCCATGCCGTCATTCCTTCTCGAGGGACGAGTCTCCCAGCCACCGGTCACCCACGTGTCGCCGCCACCGCTCGTCGTCGCGTCGCGGGAAGTCGTCGCGGTAGTGTCCGCCGCGGCTCTCCTCGCGACGCAACGCTCCCCGCGCCATCAGCCAGCCGACGAGGCGCTGGTTGGCGTGCTCCTCCGCGCGGCAGCGGCTGCTCCCCGTACCCGCGGAGGGCCCCTGCTCGCGCGCGGGGGCCGCGTCGCCGTCGCCCGGCGCCGAGAGGTCACCGAGGGCCTGTTCGAGCTCCACGCGCGACCGCACGAGCCCGACCTTGTCCCACATCACCTGTCGAACTCCGGCCAGCGTCAGGCGCCCCGGCCCGCGCGGGATCGCCCGGGGATGCCCCTCTTCGCCTTCCCACGACGCGGGCCACGCTTGCGACTGCTCGACGAACTGCCGCATCGCCGTGGCCGCCCGCCCGCCGAACACCAGCCCTTCGAGCAGCGAGTTGCTCGCCAGCCGGTTCGCGCCGTGCACACCCGTGCAGGCCACTTCGCCCGCGGCGAACAGGCCTGGGAGCGAGGTCCTGGCGTCGAGGTCGGTCACGACACCGCCCATCACGTAGTGCGCCGCCGGGGCCACGGGCAGCAGGTCCCGGGCGAGGTCGAGTCCGGCAGCCCGGCACGCCGCCGAGATCGCGGGAAACCGGGCGTGGACCCATGCCGCGTCCAGGTGTTGCAGCGACAGGAACACTCCGGCACCACTCCGCTGCACCTCCAGGACGATGGCTCTCGACACGCGGTCGCGGGGGGCCAGCTCGCCCGCGGCCTCGTAGTGCGTCATGAAGGTCTCACCCGCCGCGTTGAACAGGCGCGCCCCTTCGCCGCGCAGGGCCTCGGACAGCAGAAAGGGGGCGGCGCCAGGCACCTGAAGGGCTGTGGGATGGAACTGCACGAACTCCAGGTCGGTGACCCGGGCGCCCGCGCGATACGCCAGCGCGATCCCGTCTCCGGTGGCCACCGGCGGGTTGGTCGTGAACCGGTACACCTGGCCGGCCCCGCCCGTCGCCAGCAGCGTCGCCGAGGCGCGCACCTCGAGCTCGGTGTCGCACGCGTCCAGGAACCGCACGCCAGCGCACCGTCCGTGCTCGACGAGCACGTCGATGGCCATCGCGTTGTCGAGCACGTGCGGCGGGCCGATCTCACTGAGCCGGCTCCACAGCGTCCTGCCAATCTCCCGTCCGGTGGCGTCGCGGGCGTGCAGCACGCGTCGCACCGTGTGCGCGGCCTCGCGACCGAGCGCGAACTCGCCGTTCGCCTCACGGTCGAAGCGCGCGCCCCACGCCGCCAGCGCGCGCACGTCGCGCACGCCCTCCTGGACGAGGACGTCCACACTCGCCGCATCGCACAGCCCATCGCCAGCGGCCAGCGTGTCCTGGGCGTGGAGAGCCGGCGAGTCGTCTGCACCGACGGCCGCGGCAATGCCGCCCTGCGCGTAGCCGGTATTGCTCTCCGCGGGTTCGGCCTTGGTGAGGGCGATCACGCGACCGGCGCCCGCAAGGCCGATCGCCGCCCGCAGCGCGGCGATGCCGCTCCCGACGATGACGTAGTCTGCCGTGAGTCCCACGCGTCGCTCCACCATGGGGTCACGGCCCCTGGCGGGCGCGTGGCCCGGAGGCCAATCTTGCTATCCTACCACTGCGCCATGGGCGGACCCGCGCATCATGATCAGCATTGACGTCGGCACTTCGGTAGGCCGTTCCTACCCCATCCTCATCGAGGAAGGACTCCTCGCTCGCCTTCCGGAGACCCTCGATCAACTCGGCCTTGGCCGTCGACGCCTCCTCGTGTCCACGCTGCCCGTCTGGCGCCTCGTCGAGGAAGACGCGCGGCGGATCGCACCCACCGCGGAACCTCTTCTAATCCCCGACGGCGAACGATTCAAGCACCTGGCCACGGTCGCCCGCCTCTACGACGGCTTCGTCCGCGCCTCCGCGGACCGCGGCAGCATCGTCGTCGCCATCGGCGGCGGCGTCGTTGGCGACACCGTCGGTTTCGCGGCCGCCACGTTCCTGCGCGGGCTGCCGGTGGTGCACGTACCCACCACGCTGCTGGCCCAGGTGGACAGCGCCATCGGCGGCAAGGTGGGCGTCAACCTGCCCGCAGGCAAGAACCTCGTGGGGGCGTTTCATCCCCCGGTCGCCGTGGCGATCGATCCCGTTGTCCTCGGCACCCTGCCTCGCCGGGAATTCCGATCCGGGCTCTACGAGGTCGTCAAGTACGCGATGATCGCGAGCCCAGGCCTGTTCGAGCGACTGGCGCAGGCGCTGCCGGCCATCTTCGCGCGCGAGCCGGCCATCCTGGAGGCGGTGATTGCCGAGTGCTGTGGCATCAAGGCCCGGGTGGTCACCGAGGACGAGCACGAGCGTGGCCTCCGCAAGATCCTGAACTTCGGTCACACCGCCGGCCACGCTTTCGAGGCGATCACGAAGTACCGGCGGTTCCGGCACGGCGAGGCGGTGGCGTACGGCATGCTCGCGGCCGCACACGTCGCGTGCACTCGTGGCGCGCTGCCAGCGACCGACCTCGAAGCGCTCACCCGGCTCCTGGCACAGATGGGCCCACTGCCTCCGGTCGGCGACCTCTCGGCCTCCGACGCGCTCGACGTCATGCGGCGCGACAAGAAGGTCCTCGACGGCCGTCTGCATTTCGTCCTTCCCACGCGCATCGGGGACACGGCCATCGTGACCGACGTGACCGAGCGGGAACTCGTGAGCGTGCTGAGGACGATTGGCCTGAGGGACTGACGCGCGACGCCGGACTACGCCAGCTTCAGATCGCGCACCCGCGCATTCAGCATGCGGAGCGGCACCTGCAGCCGCTCGGCCGCCACGGCCCGGTCGCCCGCCGCCTCCGCCAGGGCCCGACCGATGGCACGACGCTCCACTTCGACAAGCACACGCCTCGAGACGTCCGACAGCGATCCTGACAGGTCGATCCGTTCCCAGGGATCGACCGAGACCTCGAGGGCGGCCGGCTCCGCCTGGTCGGTGCGCAGGAGCGGGTCCGGCACGAGCTGCAGGTGCGCCGGGTGAATCGTGTCGCCCTCGGCCAGGATGACCGCCCGTTCCAGGCAGTTCTGCAGCTCTCGCACGTTGCCAGGCCAGGGATAGCTCACGAGGGCGTCAAGTGCGGCCGGCGAGAGCGCCAACCGGCGCTTCTTCTGATCGTCGCAGAACCGATCGACGAAGTGACGGGCCAGCACCGGGATGTCCGTGGCACGCTCCCGCAACGGCGGCGCCGTCAATGGAAAGACCGACAAGCGGAAGAAGAGGTCCTCGCGGAACCGTCGCGCCGCCACCGAGGCCCGCAGATTGCGGTTCGTGGCCGTCACGACGCGCACGTCCACCAGGATCGGGGCGTTCCCCCCGACCCGCTCGAACCGTCGTTCCTCGAGCGCACGCAGGATCTTGGCCTGGAGTCCGAGAGGCAGATCGCCAATCTCGTCGAGGAACAAGGTGCCGCGATGAGCCACCTCGAACTTGCCCGCCTTCCGGGACGTCGCGCCCGTGAAGGCCCCTTTCTCGTGGCCGAACAGCTCGGTCTCGAGCAGCGTCTCGGGAATGGCCGCGCAGTTGATCGCGACAAAGGGCCCCTCGGCCCTCGGACTCAATCCGTGAATCGCCCGGGCGATCAGCTCTTTCCCGGTGCCGCTTTCGCCCTCGATGAGGACGGTCGTGTCACTGGCCGCCGCGCGCTGCACGGCGTGGAGGACCTTCCGCAGGCTCTCGTGGCTGCCGACGATGTGCGGCACGCCACGCCGGAGGGTGAGTTCTTCGCGGAGCAGGAGGTTCTCGGTCGCGAGCCGGCGCTGCTCGAGCGCCCGTGCCACGAGCAGGAGCAGGTGTTCGGGGTCCACGGGCTTCGCCAGGAAGTCGAGCGCCCCTTCCTTCATGGCCCGCACGGCATCCTCGATGCCCCCGTACGCCGTCATCACGATGACGGGCACGTCCGGATCGACGTCCTTGGCGGCCCGAAGCACCCCAAAGCCATCTCCACCGGGCAGGCGCAGGTCCGACAGCACGAGTGCGGGTCGCTGGTTCCTGAGGACCGACTCGGCCTCACCTTGATCGCGGGCTTCGAGGACACCGTACCCTTCGCGCTCGAGCGCATGCCGGAGCATCGCCCGAAGCGAGTCCTTGTCCTCGACGAGCAGGAGGTCTGGACGCGCTGGCGTCACCGCAGCCAGCCCGGCGGTACCCCGGCCTTGCGCGCTTCCTCCTCGAGGTCCGAGATCGCGCGCTCGAGCTGCGTGACCTCCCCTTTCACGCGGTCCAGTTCCGCGAGGGCCTCGTTGCGATTGGCTTCGATGACGGCGCGCTGCGCGGGATCGTCGCGCGCTGTGAAGTCTGCCCACAACCCGTTGACCCGGCTTTGAAGCGCTTCCGCAAACAGGCGATTCCGCGTCAACTGGCCCTGCAGGTCGGTCATCCGCTTGCGCCAGTAGGTCTCGTCCCTCCGCTCGACCTCAGCCGCCTGGCCAGGCTTGTCCTTCTGCTGGTCCGGCTCTGCCCCGGTCTTGCCCGCCGCCGACTGGGTCTGCGGTGACGGCGCGGCCACCGTCAGTGGCGTCGCTTTCCTGACGTCGGCATTGGTGTACACCCTGCCGGTCGACTTCACGGTCCGGCGACGCTCCGCTTCCCGCCGTGCCACGTCCGCGAGCGATTCGGGCTGCTGTGCCCGTGCGCTACTCGCAAGGACGACGAACACCATGAGAACGGTCCAGACGTGACGCATGCACCACTCCCTCGGAGGACACACGAACACACCTCCATCCTTCCTTGAGCCATGCACGTCGTATGCCACTGCCAACCACCGTGGCGCCCTCACGGGATCGCGAGGTCGGTCACCCGCAGGGGTGCAGGTGACGGCCGTTCGCGCACGATGGTGGCGATGACGGCACGGTTCCCGTGCACGGGTCCGAACGCTTCGCCCCTCACCCTCACCCTGCCGTTCGAGTCGCGCCCCGGGTCCCCATCGCCATCCCACTCATCGTCGGCAACGTAGACGACGAGGAAGGCCGGGGAAGCCAGCACGCCAGGTGCCAGGCTGGTGGCGGGGCCCCAGGCGTAGGGTATCCACCGGGGCGTGTTCGCGCCCCAGGTTCCAGGTTCCACTGGTGGGAAACTGGAGGCCCGCGCGTCGAGGTCCACGACACGATCCCCTCGCCTGATGCGGAGGGGCCCCACGGTCAGACTACCGGACACGGCACCGGACAGGACGGCATCCCAGTCCGCCGTGGCCTGCAGTTCCGCAGTGGCAAACGCCAGGGCCGCTGAGGCGGCCGTCCGACACTCGGCCGCTTCACGGGCGGCCGTGGCGAGGTGACGCTCGGTCACGGCGAGCGGCAGCAGCGTGGCCACCACGCTCCCGACCACGAGCAACAACACGATCGCCAGCAACAGCGCCGAACCGGCCTGTCCCTTCACCACATTCTCCGCAGGTTTGGAGGTGCGAGCGTGATTTCGGCACTGAACGTCGCGGGAGCCGTCGGGCCGCCCGCGGCCGCAGGGGCCTCGAAGAGGATGCGCAGCGTCAGCACCCTGACGCGGTAGAGGTCCGCATCGAAGCGCCAGGGGTCGCGACCACACCAGGGCCCGTCCATGAGGTCCGCCACGGCCAGGACCGACCAGGGCCCGTCGCTCGAATCCCGCGCGGGCAGCCGCAACCCACCCGCGGCGTCGACCAGACAGGACGCCTGACCGGCAGGAGGAAGCGGCCCGTGAGGGGGCCGCG
Source organism: uncultured Vicinamibacteraceae bacterium (assembly GCA_964387935.1). Taxonomy (GTDB): domain Bacteria; phylum Acidobacteriota; class Vicinamibacteria; order Vicinamibacterales; family JAFNAJ01; genus CAYLZN01. The sequence continues at coordinate 11,176 of CAYLZN010000120.1, forward strand.
GATCCCCCAGCCAACGGACATCGAAGCCGGCGACGCCGTCCATGAGCACGAGGTTCATCCCAGGACCGAGCAGGCGCAGTTGTCGCCTCCGCGCGTCGAAGTACAGAGCCCGCACATCCACGTCGATCAGGCGGGCCCCGTCGGAGGGAGCGTAGGCCGCGGTCAGGGCTCCGGGCAGGTGGTCGAGCCCGCCGGTCGTCACCGAGGCCACCGTGAACCACTCGCCACTGGTGCGCGCATCCGCCAATAGGGCGGTGATGCCGGCCCGAAACCCGCAGGTCGTTCGTCCCGGACCGCAGGAGGCCTCGTCGATGGGCACGGCAGACGTCGGACCCGCCATCGGAGCAGCCAGCGCCGCTGCGGCCGCCGAATCCGCCATGCGGAGGACCGTCACCCGGTCGGCAAATGCTGCGGTGTCGGGGTCTGCGCCGGTAACGCCCCTGCGCTGTGGGTATAGCGGTGGCACGAGCAGCGTATGTGCCCAGGCCGCGTCGCCGCCAAGACCCTCCCCGGCGCGGCCGACGAGGTCGCTCACCTGCTCGAACAGGCCCCGAAGGCGCTGCTGCTCGTCGGCGGCGCGAGGCTGGGCCACCCACGCACGCGACAGAGCCGCCGTGACGGGTAGCAGCGTCATGGTCAGCAGGAGCAGCAGGAGGAGGCCGACGAGCAGTTCGACCATCGTGAACCCGCACTGAGCGCGTCTCATCGCAGGTGCCTCGTGCGGACGGTGAAGAGCCACACGTCACCCGGGCGGTGCGCAGCGGACGCGCGAGCCGGTTCCCGCGCCTCGCGACCCTTCGAACGGGCAAACACCTGGATGAGCAGACGTTCTGTGCCTGGCGGCGCCGGCAGCGCGCTGACCGCCCAGCGGCGTGTGAAGCGCGCGGTGCCCTCGGTCAGCGTCGGGGTGCCGTCGAGGGTCGTCCAGTCCCAGCCCGCCGACATGTCGCGCCAGGCCGCGGACGGGTCCCCGGGGAGGAGGCCGGTGCCTGAGCGTGACCGCGGCCGCGTCGAAAGGTCGGCCGAGAGATCGGTGAGCGCCGTGCCTGCGACCGCGTCGTAGTCGAAGTCCAGCGCCTCGAGGTCCTGGAGTCGCGACGCGGCGAGCACGAGCGCACGCGTCTCGTCTCGCGCGTCGGCGAGCATCCGGGTGGCGCTGACCAGTACCGGAGCCAGGGTCGCCAGCCCGGTGGCCAGGAGCGCGAGCGCGACGACCGTTTCCAGTATCGAGACGCCCCGCGCGCTCGCGATGTGCACGAGTCCCCTGCGCACTCCCGTACTCCTGCGTCGTGCTCCCATGTGGCCTCCGTGGCTCACCACGGTCATGGCAAGGAACACGCCAGACTCGACGCGGCCGTTGTGGACGTGAATCGTGGCGGACTTCAGAGGCCCCTCGCGACAAGCCCCGGCCACGTTGCACGCATTCCCACACGTGCTGCCCGTCGAACACGCAGAAATTGCTGCGTCTGCGTCGGTGTCAGGACGACCGGCCCGGAAACACGGCGGGCAGCGTGATCTCGAAGACGGCCCCGCCGTCCGGACGGTTGGCCGCGGTCACTCGACCGTGGTGCGTGACGACGATCTTCTGGACCAGGGCCAGGCCGAGTCCCGTGCCCTGGCTCTTGTTCGTGACGAAGGGCTGGAAGATCCGGTCGAGGATCGCTGCGTCGATGCCGCGTCCGTTGTCGACCACCGCCACGCGGCAGGACCCATCGGGGCCGCTGCCACCCTCGATCGAGATCGCCGGCGGCTGCCCTGACGAGGCGCACGCTTCGACGGCATTGCGCGCAAGGTTGTGGAGAGCCTGCTTGATCAGCAGTTCATCCCCTTCGATGCGGGGAAAATCCCCGGCGACGTCGATCGTGCCCCCTCGCTGCTCGACCTCGGCCCGCATGTCGTCTGCGACACGCTGGGCGATGGCACGGAGTTCCAGGGGCGCGATCGACAGCGCCGCTGGTCTCGCGAACGACAGGAAGTTCGACACGACCTTGCCCAGGGCCTCGGTCTCCGCCCTGATGCCGTGCAAGTACGTCGACTGCGGCGACGGCAGCTGCGCCGGGTCCATGAGTCGCGCGTACCCGTGAATCGTCGCGAGGCCGTTGCGGAACTCGTGCGCGATGCCGGCGGTCAACTCGCCGAGCTTCGCCAGGCTGTCCTGCAGGCGAACCTGCTCCTCGAGCGCCACGACGGCCGTCAGATCCGTGAACAGGCAGATGATCGACTGGAGGTCGCCGCGCGGATCACGAACGGGCGACACGGTGACTCCGAGATGAGACACGGGCCCGGGGCCCAGGCGCAGCGTACGACGGATGACAGGCTGCCCGGCGTGGAGGCCCTCAGCCACGACGTCCCGCAGCGCAGGCATCCCCGCCAGCCTCTCGCGGTAGTCGCCTGCAGGGTCGGCCGGAAGGCCCAGGAGCATCTGGCCGGCGGGGTTGATCACGCGGATCCGCCCACTGCGATCCACGAGCAGGAGTCCGGACGTCATGCTGCCGACGATCTCGTCGCTCAGGCGTTCCGACGCCTCGGCACGCGCGTGCATCTCGCGCTCCTGGTCACGCAGGCGAGCCACGGCCTCCTGCACCGCGCCCGACATGATCGACATGTCGAGACGTTCGGGCTGAGCCAGGCTGCGAGCGTCGCGCGCGGCCGCGCTGAAGCGGAGGAGCGCGTAGATGACGACGGCGACCAGGACCGCCACGACGGCCGTGAGGCCCATCAGCGCGTAGGCTTCAACCGACATGCGCCGTCAAGAGTGCCACGGGGCAGGCCCCGCGCGCCACACCCGGCGAGGTGCGGCGCGCGGAGCGACCATCGGAAGGCCGGAGGCTCGAGGTCAGGACAGATGGTCGTAGCCGGTGAGCGTCATGAACTCGGTGAAGTCGGGCCTCAAGGCGATGTCCTCGATCAGGGCGTGCGCCAGATCGTAGTGCCCGACCCGGTAGGCGTGGTCGCCGACGCGCCGGCGGAGCTTCTCCACCTCCTCGGCGAAGAGACCCTTGACGAGCGCCGGCGTGATCGTCCGGCCATCCGCGAGCACGGCGTTGTCGTGGTGCACCCATTGCCAGAGCTGGGAGCGCGAGATCTCCGCCGTGGCCGCGTCCTCCATCAGGTTGTAGATGGGCACGCAGCCGTTGCCGGAGAGCCAGGCCGCCATGTACTGGATGCCCACGTCGATGTTGTGACGCAGGCCCTTCTCGGTGATCTCACCCTTGGGCACCGTGAGCAGGTCCTCCGCCGTCACCGCCACATCGTCACGGGTGCGAGCGATCTGGTTCGGGCCGGGCATTCTCGCGTCGAAGATGCCCTTGGCGATCGGCACGAGGCCCGGGTGGGCCACCCACGTGCCGTCGTGGCCGTCGCCGGCCTCGCGCTCCTTGTCGGCCCTCACCTTGGCCAGCGCGTCGTCGTTGGCTTTCGGATCGTCCTTGATCGGAATCTGGGCCGCCATGCCCCCGATCGCGTGGATGCCCCGTCGATGACAGGTCTTGATGGCGAGCTGGGAGTAGGCGCGCATCATGTGGGCGGTCATCGTGACCTGCGCGCGGTCGGGCATCGTGAAGGCCGGATTGCCGCGGAATTTCTTGATGATGCTGAAGATGTAGTCCCATCGTCCGCAGTTGAGGCCCGCCGAGTGCTCTCGCAGATCGT
>CAYLZN010000121.1:0-14719 GCA_964387935.1 uncultured Vicinamibacteraceae bacterium
GCATCTCGCGCTGCCGCAGCACCTGCTCCTTGCCGACCACCGGGATGTTGTTCTCCGACTGGCAGGCCACGACGCACGCGTTGCAGCCCACGCAGGCGTGCGGATCGATGGACATGCCCCAGGCGTAGCCCTCGTACTTCCAGGGGTTCCCGTACAGGGTCATGTCCTCGGACGGCGTGTGGCCCATGTGGTGCGCGAACGCCGGATCCTCGGTGTAGTGCCCGAGCGTGGCCGCGCGCACGTGGTTGCGTCCCTCGAGCGCGAAGTGGTGCTGCGTGCAGGCGATGGCCCAGGTGCTGCCCGTGCGCGCCATGGTCGCCGGCGCGTGCCAGAGCGCGTTCGACGACCGCAGGCTCTGCACGTCGGTGCCGACGCCGTCGCCCACGCGACCCGCCCGCGTCCGGCCGTAGCCGATCGTCACCATCAGCGAGTCGTCGGCCTGACCCGGCAGAATCCAGACCGGGATACGGACCGTGTTGCCCCGCACCGTCAACTCGATGACGTCGCTCGCCTGCGCGATGTTGACCGGGTTCTTCGCAAACGCGCTGCGGATCCCGAGGCGCTCGGCGGTCGTCGGACTCACGAGCGCCACGTTGTCCCACGTGATCTTCGTCACGGCGTGCGGCAGCTCCTGCAGCCAGCCGTTGTTGGCGAACCGCCCGTCCCAGACCTTCGGGTCCGGCCGGAACACGACCTCGAGGTCGGTGGACGGCGACATCCGCGTCACCGCCGCCGCCGTGGGCGCGTCGGCCCGGAGCGTCACGAGCGTCGGCGAGAACGCCGAGCCGGGCACGAACCCGTCGTGGACGGTATGCCGCCAGAACTCGTCCAGGTTCTCGTGCGTCCCTCCGCTGGGCTCGAGGAGGCTGCCGAACGTCGCCGCGCGGCTCTCCCATTGGGCCCTCCAGAAGTCGCGCACGACGTCGTAGCCCTGGCGATCCGGCCTGGCGCTCAGCGCCACCAGCAGGTCGTGCGCCGAACGACAGTCGTACAGGGGCGCGATGAGCGGCTGGACGATGCTCACGGTGCCGTCGAAGGCACGCGTGTCACTCCACGCCTCCAGGGCGTGCGTGGCCGGGACGTGCCAGTGGCACAGCCGGGCCGTCTCGTCCTCGAAGAGACTCAACTGGACGCGCAGGCCCACCTGCTCGAGCCGCTTCGCGAACTCGAGGTCAGCCGGCGCCGAATAGGCCGGGTTCGACTCGCCGATCAGCACGAGCACGTCCACCCGGCCGGCGTCCATGTCGGCGACGAGCCCGCGCAGCTCCTCGAGCTGGTGGGTCGGTCGCGGCTCCACCGTGCGGGTGTACCACACCGTGGATCCGACGTTGCCCAGCGCCTCGTTCAGGGCATGCGCGAGGGCGTGCACCGCGGCCGGCTGCTGCTCGCCGGCGATGACGATCGACGCCCCGCGGTGCGCCTGCAGGTCCTTGGCCACCGCCGCCACCCAGCCCTCGGGCACGCCCGGCACCGGGGCCTCGACCGCGCCGGCGACTCCGACCCGTGCGGCCACCGCCCGGGCGAACTCCTCGACGAACGCCGCCTTGACGGCCAGACGGTGATCGGCCTTCACCCCGGTACTGCTCGGGGAGCTCTCGACGACGTAGAGCCGGTTCATCGACGTCGAGTCGCCGTTGAGGCGCCGCTTCTCGACGAAGTCTGCGGCCCACCGCAGATGCCCCGGTCCCGTGACCAGGAAATCCGCGTCGAGGGAGAGCACGACGTCGGCCTTGCCAAAGGCGTATTGCGGCTCGACGTACTCGCCGTACGCCAGGCGTGCGCCTTCGCGGACGTGATCGCGACTGACCGGCTCCCACTGCACCCACTTCGCCTCGGGCAGCTCGGCCAGCAGGTCGGTGAGCTGCGCGTGGAGGGTCGGCGAGGTGACGGTCTCAGTGAGGAGGCGCAGCCCCGCTCCCTTGAGGGCACGCTGGGCGTTCATCGCGCCCTGCAGGACCTGCAGACACTGACCCCACGGCCGGATGTCGTCGCCGTTCTTGACGGCCTGTGCGCGATCCGGATCGTAGAGCGTCAGCATCGCGGCCTGGGCGAAGACGGAGGAGCCCGTGTGCACCGACGGATGCTCGGGGTTGGGCTCGATCTTCGTCGGCCGACCCATGTGGCTCTCGACGAGCACCGGAGTGCCGACACCCGCGAAGGGCAGGGCCGTGGCGAAGTAGAGCGGCTTCCCGGGGACGATCTCCTCAGGCGCCCGGACGTAGGGGACAATCCGCTCCGGGGGTTGGCGGGTGCAGCCGGTCACGCCCGCCAGTGCCATCGACGCGCCCATCAGCTTGAGGAACTGCCGACGGCCGGCGGGATCGGTGAACTCGGAGGCCTGCTCCGGGAACTCGCGGTGGAGCATCTCGACGAACTCCGGCGTCTCCGCCAGCTCCTCGAGGCTCCGCCAGTAGGTCTTCCCCGCCTCAGCCGACAATCGGGCACGAATCGCCGCCAGATCGAACTCTCTCATGATCGCGTGTGCCAGGGGTCTGGAAGGTTCACAGTTAGCGGTGACAGGTCGAGCACGACGTCAGGCGCTGGATGTTGTATTCCTGCACGAGCTTCGGCCCGAGCTCGGCCTGACTGATGGGTGGCGTGTAGCCCATGACCGTGACGGCCTCGCGCGGACGCACGTGGCGTTCCGGCGCGCGATGGCAGTCGAGGCACCACTCCATCTGCAGCGACCTGGCCTGGTGGATGCCTGGCATCTGATCCACGCGGCCGTGGCACGTCTCGCAGCCAACACCCTTCTTCACGTGGATGCTGTGATTGAAGTAGACGAAGTCCGGCAGGTTGTTCACGCGCACCCACTGGAGGGACTCCCCGGTGCGCCAGCTGGCCCTCACCGGCTCCAGGATGGGGGCCGTGATCCAGACCTGCGAGTGGCAGTTCATGCACGTCTTGGTCGGGGGCACGTTGGCAAACGAGGACTGCTCCACCGACGAGTGGCAGTAGCGGCAGTCGATGCCCATGCCTCCGACGTGATGCGCGTGGCTGAACTGCACCGGCTGCTCGATGTTCGTGTTGGCGCCGGTCACGAAATCCGAACGCTGCACCCCATACCCGACCGTGGCCAGCGCCACGAGCAGAATGAGGCCGCCGGCCAGACTGGTGCGGGCCAGCGTGTTGGCGCGAGGGCGGAAAATCTGGCTCATGATTCGAGACACCACGGCCGCCGGCACTCCGGCCGCCGAACGAAGGCAGACGAATGACTCATCCCGTCAGGCCTCACGCGAGGACGTCACGGGTGCCAGCCACCACCGAACGTCATTCACACCGGCGCGGCGAGCGGAGGCTCTGCGTGCAGCCGAACCAGGCCCGGGCACGCCGAGCCTGCGGCCGGAACGAAATCCAGGTGCCAAACCCACTGATATCATGTGAAAAGCGTCACAAGCTGTCAAACCCCATCGTGAGCGCACCGGGCGCAGCCCGGCCAGCCCGCGACCGTCGCCACCTGCTCGTTGCCAGACACGTGAGCCGGGCGCATTGTAGATCAACCGCCCGGAACGCCACGCGATCTTTCGGGCGAGGCCGGCGCCCGCCGAGGCGCCCGGTGACAAGCGATGACAATTCAAGCGGCCGTCCACGCTACTATCGAGGAGTTTCAGCCATGTCCGAGCGTAAGTACCGGCAGCGTGGGTATCAGGACGACGATCGCGAGCGGGGGACAGGAAGTGGCGGCCAGGCCCGTCCGCGGACCCCGCGCGAACCAGGACGACCGGCCGGCGTCAAGACCGACCGGGAGCCCCGCGCCATCAACGTCCCCGCGTTCCAGCAGACCATCAAGTGCGCGCGCTGCGGCGCCGAGATCGCCGGCTATTCGTCGCCGGACGCCCTCTGCCGCTGCGGCACCGCCCTTCACTCCTGCGTGCAGTGCGCCTCGTTCGATCCCGGACAGCGATTCGAGTGCATGCAGCCCATCCCGGCCCGCGTGTCGCCCAAGGACGCGCCGAACACCTGCACCTATTTCGACCCCCGCGTGCAGGTGCAGCGGCAGACCGGCTCCGCGCGCGAAGGCCCGCCCAGTGCCCGCGATGCCTTCGACAAGCTCTTCAAGCTGTAGTCGTGCCCTGCGTCTCGCCGTCCTGAGCCTTGCGCTGCTGGCCGGGACGGTGGCACACGGCCTGGCGCAGGCCCCCACCTCCGCTGGCGGGACGGCGGCGGCAGGGGGCACCCTGTCGGTCCGCTCCCCCGATGGACGCCTCCAGATCACCGCCGTCCGCGCGACGAGCGACGTTCGCCTGGACGGCGTCCTCGACGACGAGGTCTGGCTGCGCGCCGAGCCGGTGAGTCAGTTCGTCCAGAGTGAGCCGCAGGACGGCCAGCCCGCCACCGAGCGCACGGAAGTCCGGATGGCGTTCGACGGCTCGACGCTCTTCATCGCCGCCACCTGCTTCGACGAGAGCGGTGAGCTGGTGATCAACGACATCCGCAAGGACTTCAAGGTGGGCGACCAGGACAGTTTCGAGATCGTGATCGACACCTTCGCGGACCGACGGAACGGGTACATGTTCATGACGAACCCGGTCGGGGCCAGGTCCGACCAGCAGATCGCCAGCGAAGGCCGGGAGAACAACGCGAGCTGGGACGCCGTGTGGACCGTGAGGACGACGCGGTCGGCCGAGGGCTGGACCGCAGAGATTGCCATCCCGTTCAAGACCATCCGCTTCGCGCCCGGCCAGACCAGCCTGTGGGGCATCAACTTCAGCCGGCGCATCCGCCGCAAGAACGAGGTGGACTTCTGGGCGCCCGTTCCGCGGGCGTACAACCTGAGCCGGATCTCGCTGGCTGGCAACCTGGTGGGCCTGCCTGACGTGTCCCCCGGGCGCAACCTCCGGGTCAAGCCGTACGCGCTCGCCAGCACGCTCCGCAACGTCGGGGGCGACAGCTTTGACACGGACCCGGAATTCGGGCTCGACGTGAAGTACGGCGTCACCCCGGCCCTGACGCTCGACGCAACCGTCAACCCGGACTTCGCGCAGGCCGAGGCCGACGAGCAACAGGTCAACCTGTCGCAGTTCAGTCAGTTCTTCCCGGAGAAGCGCGACTTCTTCCTGGAGAACTCGGGCATCTTCTACGTGGGTGACGCGGCGCGCAACAACCGCGTCAACCCGGCGCCGACGCCCGACGAGGACCTGCTGCTCTTCTTCAGCCGCCGCATCGGCCTGACCGAACGCGGACAGCCCATTCCGATCATCGCCGGCGGCCGGCTCACTGGCCGGGCGCTCGGCCTCTCCCTGGGCCTGCTCAACGTGCAGACCAACAGTCTCGGCGACGGCGCGCTGCGCATCGGTGCGAACAACTACACCGTGGCCCGCGTGCGGCGCAACCTGGGACGCGCCAACGACATCGGCGGTCTGTTCATGCAGCGGCAGTCCACCGACCGCAGCGGCGACTACAACCGCGCCTATGGCGTGGACTGGAACATCCGGTTCTTCGGGAACCTCGACTGGAGTTCCTACGCGGTCGCCACCGACACGCCCGGCCGGGACGGCGGGCAGTACGCCTGGCGGACCTCGGGCAACTGGGAAGGCAACTTCTTCCACGGCAAGGCCGGGCTGATGGAGGTCGGCAACGGGTTCCAGAGCGACCTGTCCTACTATCGCCGCACCGATTCGCGGAAGTGGTTCCTCGACACGGGCATCCGCCCCCGGCCCGCGGCGCTGCAGAAGCGCGGCATTCGCGAGATGCACCCCCACGTGGTCTGGAACTACTACACCGACCTCGACGGCCGCATGACCGGCAAGCGGCTCCACACGGGCTACACGTTCTTCCTGAACAATGGTGGGTACTCCGAGTATTCCGTGAATCCCGAATACCAGCTGATTACCAGTCCGCTCGTCCTCGCCCCGGGCGTGCCAGCACTGCCGGCAGGCGGCTACGGCTGGACCGAGCAGCAGCTGCGCCTCAACTCCGATCCGAGCCGGGCGCTGTCGCTGGCGCTCACGCTGATTGGCGGTGGACTCTGGAGCGGCTCGCAGAGGACCGTCAACGCCACGGCGACCGTCAGGCCCAACTATCGCTTCAGATTCAGCCTCGGCGTGCAGCGCACCGATGCATCACTCGACGCGCCGGTTGGCGACTTCGTCACGACCTACTGGACGCTCCGTGCCAACTACTCCTTCACGACCAACATGTTCGTCGACTCGCTGCTCCAGTACCTCGACGACCGGCACCAGTTCAACGCGAACGTCCGTTTCAACCTCATCCACCATCCGCTGAGCGATCTCTACGTCGTCTGGAACGAGCAGCGGTTCACGACGGCGGATGCGGCGGTGCCCGGGCGCGGGTTCATCGTGAAGTACACGCATATGTTCGAGTTTTAGAAGGCGTACGGCGTACGGCGGCGTACGGCGGAAAGGCAGGACGGCCAGGGGTCTGAGAAGGCGGCCAGGCGCCGGGGGTGACTGCCGGCGCCGTACAATCGACCGATGGCGCTCCCGGAGAATGCCGGCATCGCCAGCCGTCTGGACGAGGTGGCTGCGATCCTCGAGGAGCACGGCGCGAACCCCTTCCGCGTGGGCGCGTATCGCCGTGCCGCGAGCGTGTTGCGTGACCTGCCCACTCCCGTCAGTCGGATCCTTGCCGAGAAGGGGCTGGAGGGCCTCGACGAGCTGCCGGGCATCGGGATGAGCCTGTCACGATCGATCCGTGACCTCGTCACGAGTGGTCGCCTCCCTATGCTCGAACGACTCCGGGGCGAGAGCGACCCGGTGGAGCTGCTGATGACGGTGCCGGGCATCGGGCGCCTCACCGCCGAGCGGCTGCATCACGACCTCGACATCGACACGCTCGAGGAACTCGAGGCGGCAGCCTACGACGGCCGCCTCTCGGCGGTGGAAGGCCTCGGCGCAAAGCGCCTCCAGGGCATCCGCGACTCGCTCGGACAGCGGCTCGCCCTCGTGCGGCGCGCGGCGGCCGACAACGCCTCCGACGAGATCCCCCCGGTGGCAGAGCTGCTCGACGTGGATGCGGAGTACCGGACGAAGGCCGGGGCCGGGGTGCTGAAGACGATCGCGCCCAGGCGCCTCAACCCGCGCCACGAGGCCTGGTTGCCGATCCTGCACACGACGCGCGGCGCCCGGCACTACACGGCGCTTTTTTCCAACACGCCGCGGGCGCACGCCCTGGGGACCACGCGGGATTGGGTGATTCTGTCTGTCGAGAGCGGGCGGGGCGAACATCAGTGGACCGTGATCACCGCCCGGCACGGCCCCCTGCAGGGTCACCGTCTGGTGCGGGGCCGCGAGGCAGAGTGCGAGCGCCATCACGGCAGGGATCGACGGTCGGACCAGTCGTGACACGGGCATGCGGGGTGCTGGGTGTCGAGTGCTGAGTGCCGGGTGCCAGGTGCCGGGTGCGCACAAGAAACGCCCGCTGCCGTCGTACGCCCCCCGCCGTACGCCCTGTTGTGTCCGTACGCCGCCGTACGCCGTACGCCGTACGCCGTACGCCTCCTCTATCTGCGATATCCTCCCCTCGGAGCTTCAGACAGTGCCCGTCGACGACTACCTGCGGCGCATCCTGACGGCGCGCGTCTATGACGTCGCCGTCGAAACGCCGCTCGAACCCGCGCCGCGCCTGACCGCGCGGCTCAGGAACCGGGTTCTACTCAAGCGGGAAGACCTGCAGCCGGTCTTCAGTTTCAAGCTGCGGGGGGCCTACAACAAGATGGCGCACCTGCCGGCCACGGAGCGCCGCCGCGGGGTCCTCGCGGCGAGCGCGGGGAACCACGCGCAGGGCGTCGCCCTGGCCGCCCAGCGTCTCGGCTGCCGCGCCGTCATCGTCATGCCGGTGACGACCCCTGAAGTGAAGGTCACCGCCGTCCGCGAGCTCGGCGCCGAGGTGATCCTCCACGGCGACTCCTACGGGGACGCGTACGCACACGCCCTCGACCTGCAGCAGCGGCGGGGCCTGGTGTTCGTCCACCCGTTCGACGATCCGGACGTCATCGCCGGTCAGGGCACGATCGGGATGGAGATCCTGCGCCAGCACGACGTCGCCGCGCACGGGCCGATCCACGCGATCTTCGTCGCCGTGGGCGGCGGTGGCCTGATCGCGGGGGTGGGCACCTACGTGAAGGCCCTCGAGCCCGGCATCCGCATCATCGGCGTGCAGTCGGCCGAAGCGGATGCGATGGCCCAGTCGCTCGCCACGGGCCGGCGCGTGGCGCTCCGCGACGTCGGGATCTTCTCGGACGGCACCGCCGTGCGGCAGGTGGGCGAAGAGACGTTCCGCCTGTGCCGGGCGTGCGTGGACGACATGGTGACGGTCGATACCGACGCCCTCTGTGCGGCCATCAAGGACGTGTTTCAGGACACGCGTTCCATCCTCGAACCTGCCGGCGCGCTCGCGATTGCGGGCGCGAAGGCGTACGTGGAGCGCACGCGCCTCCGGGGGCGGACGCTCGTGGCAATCGCGTGCGGCGCGAACATGAACTTCGATCGGCTGCGTTTCGTCGCCGAGCGCGCCGAGGTGGGCGAGCACCGCGAGGCCGTGTTCGCCGTCACCATCCCGGAGGAGCGCGGCTCGTTCCGGCACTTCTGCTCGCTCATCGGGCATCGCAACGTGACGGAGTTCAACTACCGCATCGCCGACGCGCAGTCGGCCCAGATCTTCGTGGGACTCCAGATCGCGAGACGCGACGATGCCCATGCGCTCGCGCGGACGTTCCGGACTGCCGGCTTCGCGGCGCTGGGCCTGCCGGAGGACGAACTCGCCAAGCAGCACCTGCGCCACATGGTCGGCGGGCGATCGCCGCTGGCCTCGCACGAGCGTATGTTCCGGTTCGAGTTCCCGGAGCGTCCGGGGGCCCTCATGACGTTCCTCAGCCGGATGTCACCGAACTGGAACATCTCCCTGTTCCACTACCGCAACGAGGGCGCGGACTTCGGTCGCATCCTGGTCGGCATCCAGGTCCCTCCGCGAGACAGGCGGGCCTTCCGGCAGTTCCTGGCGACGCTCGGCTACCGGCACTGGGACGAAAGCGCAAATCCGGCCTATCAGTTGTTCCTGAGGTGAGGCGGGTGTGGTACTCTTCCGCCATCGACCGTACCTGATCGCGCGACGCCGGAGCCCCCGCGCGCGGGCTCACGCGTAGCGGCCCGCCATCACCAGGAGGTCCCAGCCGTGAATCACCCCGACTCCGCTCAAGAGACACCGGTCGAGACGGCCACGACCGGACACGCTCCCCTGGGGTCTGTCGAGGAGGCAGGCGCCGCGAGCCTCGACAAGGTGCGCGACATCCTGTTCGGCGTGCAGGTCCGCGACATCGACCGCCGGTTCGCGCGACTCGAGGAGCGCCTCGCGAGAGACACGGCCGACCTGCGCGAGGACCTGCGCAATCGCCTCACGGCCCTGGAACAGTACGTGAAAGGCGAGGTCGACGCGCTCAGCGGACGGCTGAAGGGCGAGAGCGACCAGCGGGCCGAGGTGTCCTCCCAGCTCGGCCGGGATCTGCGGGACGTCGCGGGGGCGCTCGAGCGCAAGACGTCGCACCTGCACGAGGCGCTCGAGCGTGGACAGCGCGAGCTGCGGCAGCAGGCGCTCGAGCAGCATCAACGGCTGAGCGACGACCTCGTGCGGCGGACCGAGGAGGTCCTGGCGGCACTGGCGCGCGAGTCGCACGAGCTGCGCACGGCCAAGACGGATCGCGCGGCGCTCGCCTCGCTCCTGTCCGAGATGGCCCTCCGCCTGACCAACGAGTTCAAGCTGCCGACCGGCGAGGACTAGTCATGGCGACCACGGGCATCGATCCTGGTGGGCTCATGCGCCCGCGGGACGCGTCGCCCGGCGATCCGGCCAGCGAGTTCGAGCGCCTGCGCGCCCTTTTGAATGCGCCGGAGCGACGGCTGATCGCCGAGCTCGCCGCGCGCTTCGAGGACCAGGCCCGGGCGCGCGAGATCAGCCTCGTGCTTCCCGAGGCCGTGGCGCTGCGGTCCGCTGATCCGCAGCTCACGCGGGCCCTGACGCCCTCCGTGGAAGAGGCGATCACGAGTTCGGTCCGACGCAATCCCAAACCGCTCGCCGATGCGCTCTTCCCCGTCATGGGCCCCGCCATCCGTCGGGCCATCGCGCATGCCCTCGGCACGATGATCGAGACCCTGAACCGGACGGTCGAGCACAGCCTCTCGTGGCGAGCCCTGAAGTGGCGCTGGACCGCTCTGCGCAGTGGCCGCCCGTATGCCGAGGTCGTCCTGCTCGACACGCTCCTGTACCGCGTCGAGCAGCTCTTCCTGGTGCATCGCGAGAGCGGCCTGCTCCTGCAGCATGTCGCCGCCGACGGGCTGCCCACGCAGGACCCGGACCTGGTGTCGGGCATGCTCACGGCCATTCGCGATTTCGTCCAGGACTCGTTCGGAACCCGGGAGGAGGCGGTCGTCGACGTGCTGAAGGTCGGCGAGCTGTCGGTGATCGTCGAGCAGGGCCCGCTGGCCATGCTGGCCGCTGTCGTCCGGGGCACGCCACCTCCGACGCTGCGGGCCACGCTCCAGGACGCCCTCGAGACGATCCACCTCCATCACGCTGACGATCTGGCTGGATTCGCGGGTGACCACGCCCCCTTCGACGCGTCCCGGCCGGTGCTCCAGGCGTGCCTGCAGATGCAGTACCGCGGTGCGGGCGAGCGCCACTCTCGTCTCTGGCTCTGGATCCTCCTCGCCGTGCTGGCCTCGCTCGTCGCCTGGGGCGTGTGGTCCTGGTGGCGCCATCGTCAGTTCGAGGCATACCTCGCGACCCTGCGCGACGAGCCCGGTCTCGTCGTGGTGGACAGCGGACGACGGGGGGGCCGTTTCTTCGTGTCCGGGCTGCGCGATCCCCTGGCGAAGGAACCCACAGCCATCCTGGCCGCCTCGGGCCTCGCGCCCGGGCCGGTCGAAGCACGATGGCTGACCTACCAGGCGCTGGATCCGCCGTTCGTCGTCGCGCGCGCGCGGGAGGTGCTGCACCCAACGGGCGAGGTCACGCTCGACCTTCGCGATGGGGTGCTCCACGCCTCGGGGACGGCGGCCTCGCGCTGGATCGCCGACGCGGAGCGGCTGGCGAGGCTCGTGCCAGGCGTCAGGCGCTTCGACGCGTCTGCTGTGGTCGACGCCGACCTGGCTCGCGTCAGCCGCGGGCTCGGCTCGGCCACGCTGTCGTTCAGGAAGGGCCGGGCGTCGCTCGTCGGCGGGCAGGATGAGACGATCGCCCAGGTCTCGGCGTGGCTGCGGGAACTGGATGCCATCGCGAGTACCCGCGGCCTGCCACTCGTCATCGAGACGGTCGGTCACACCGACGAGGACGGGACGCCGGAGGCCAACCTGGCCCTGAGCGAGGCGCGCGCGCGTGCGGCGCTGGGTTTCCTCGGCCAGGAGCGGTGGCGGGCGCTGACCGCCACCGTGCGGGGGATCGGCAGCCGCGAGCCGATGGTCACCGGCGGCACCGAGGGGGACAAGCAGCGAAACCGACGCGTGTCGTTTCGCGTCATCGAGCGGCCCGCAGCCGGCCACGAAGGGCGGTGACCCGTGATCGCGAAGAAGGTGTGCATGCTCGGGGGCTTCGCCGTGGGCAAGACGAGCCTGGTGTCGAGGTTCGTGCGCAGCCTCTTCTCCGACAAGTACCACACGACCGTCGGCGTCAAGGTGGACAAGAAATCGGTGTCGCTGCCTGAAGGCGATGTGGAACTGGTACTCTGGGACATCTACGGCGACGACGATTTCCAGAAGCTGCGGACGTCGTATCTGCGCGGCGCGTCAGGGTACCTGCTCGTGGTGGACGGGACGCGGGCGTCCACGCTGGACACCGCCGAAGGCATTCGGGCGATGGCGTTCGAGGCCCTCGGCGACGTGCCGTTCGTCCTGGTGGCCAACAAAGCGGACCTGGCCGACACCTGGGAAGTGAGCGACCTGCAGCTCCAGGCGCTTGCCGCGCAGGGATGGACCGTGGTGCGCACGAGTGCGAAGGACGGCGAAGGGGTGAACGAGGCGTTCTCCAGACTGGCCCGCGCGATGGTGGCCCGGTGAGGCGGCGATGATCCCCGATCTCCTGGAACGGCTGTTCAAGGTGCTCGACATCGCCGTCTTCGAACGCCGGCTCGACGGAGCGTTCGTGCCCCTGACGGCTGTCCCCGACTGGATGGTCTCGCTCAGCAGGGACGGGACGTTCCCGTTCCTGGGCGACTTCCTCGCCGATGCGCAGGCATTCTGGGATCGCGGCACCGCGGGCCGCGTGGGCTCGGGACTCCTGGCGGTCGAGGACGACGCAGGTCAGGAGTTCCACGTCGAGGTGTGGGCCGCCAACGCACGCGGGTCCCGGCTCCTGCTGTTCGAGCGGCCAGCGGATGCCGATGGCCTCCGGCGCACGCTGCAACGGGCGCGAGAGGAAGTGCTCGCGCGGGAGGCCGCCGAGCGGACGGCCGCCCGTCGAACGGCGGAAGTCGAGCGGATCAAGACCGAGGTCAGGACGACGATCGAATCGATCCGTGGGATCATTCGCGCCGACCAACGCGCCGGAGGCGCGGGCGATGCCACGGCCGACGCCGTGCTCGCCGCAGCCGTCGCCCTGGCCGACCGGCTCGGCCTCCCAGACTGAAGATGCGGCGCCGCGGGGAGCCGACATGCTGCAGGCCATCACTTCGTACTTCCTGAGCGGGCCGGATCGCCCGCTCATCCCCGGCGGGCCCGCCGCTGTCAGGCGTCTCTACGAGCGGAAGCGGTGGTCGGTGTTCCTGTCGGTGACACTCGGCTACGGGCTCTTCTACACCACGCGGATCAACTTCTCCGTCGTCAAGAAGCCGCTGCTCGACGCCGGCATCCTGAGCGCCACGCAGATGGGGCTGGTCGGTTCGGCCCTGCTGCTCGTCTACTCCGTCGGGAAGCTCGTCAACGGCTTCCTCGCCGATCGTTGCAACATCGCCCGGTTCATGTCCACGGCGCTGCTGCTGTCGGCGCTCGTCAACCTCGCGCTCGGCTTCAACGAGCTGTTCATCGCCTTCCTGGTGCTGTGGGCGCTCAACGGCTGGTTCCAGTCGATCGGCTCCGCGCCGAGCGTCGTCGCCCTGTCGCACTGGTTCGGCCGCAAGGAACGCGGCACGCGGTACGGGCTCTGGAGCGCCAGCCACAGCATCGGCGAGGCGCTCACCTTCGGCGTGACCGCGGCGGTCGTCGCCGCCTGGGGCTGGAGGTGGGGATTCTGGGGTCCGGGCCTGGTGTGCGCGCTCGCCGCGCTCGTGCTCTACCACACGATCGCCGATCGCCCGCAGACGCTGGGGCTCCCGTCCATCTCTCGATACAAGGGCGAACCCGAGCCCGACCCCACCGAGTCCATTGGCGCGTTCCAACGGCAGGTCCTCGTCCATCCTGGCGTGTGGATGCTCGCCTGTGCGAACGCCTTCCTGAGTGTGGCCCGCTACGGGATGAGCAACTGGGGACCCTTGTACCTGTCGGTCGCGAAAGACTACTCCGGCGCTGCGGCGGGCTCGCTGCTGGCCATCTACCCGCTCGCCGAGATCGCCGGCTCGGTCACCTCGGGGTACGTCTCCGACAAGTTCTTCAACGCCCGTCGGAGCGTCCCTGCCCTGATCTACGGCCTGCTGGAGATCGGATCGCTCCTGGCGCTCTACCTGACGCCGCCCGGACACCGCTGGCTGGACGCGGTCGCGCTGGCCGTGTTCGGCTTCGCGCTCGGCGGGCTGCTCGTGTATCTCGGCGGCCTGATGGCGATCGACCTGGTCTCCCGCAAGGCCGCGGGGGCCGCCATGGGCCTCGTCGGCCTGCTCACCTACATCGTCGCCGCGGTGCAGGACACGATCAGCGGATATCTCATCGATGCCTCGAAGACCGTCGTCAGCGGGACCACGACCTACTCCTTCCGGCTGGTGTTCGCGGTGTGGATAGGCGCGCTCGTTCTGTCCACGCTGTGCGCGGCGTCGCTGTGGCTCTTCGCCCACCTGCGCCGGTCGCACGCCGAGGGGGACTGACCAGTCATTGCTCCGCGCCCGCGTTCCCGTCCGCGGCCGGGCGGGGCACTGGCGTGCCTCGCTCACCCGGCCCGGGCCCGTGCCCCTGCTGGCCATCCCACGGCCACCTCCGTCCGGAACCGGCACAGCAGATCGTTGACGGCCGAACCCTCGAGCAGGAACGCGTCGTGCCCGTGGCTCGACGGGAGCGTTTCGAGCCGTGCGTGCGGCAGATGGGCGGCGATCGCCGCCTGCTCCGCTGGGGGATACAACACGTCACTGTCGATCGCGATCACCAGGGCGGGCACTCGTGTCCGTGCCAGGGCGGGCTGCCACCCGCCGCGCCCGCGCCCGACGTCATGGGTGTCCATCGCGCGCGTGAGCGCCACGTACGCGTTCGCGTCGAAGCGCGCCACCAGTTTCCGCCCCTGGTGGTGCAGGTAGCGCTCCACCGCAAACGCCCCGTCTGCCAGCGTCCGCCCGAAGCGCTGTTCGAAGCTGGCGTGACTCCGGTAGGTGCACATCGCGATCATCCGCGCGGCGGCCAGGCCGGCGACTGGCCCCGCGTCAGGCGCGTAGTCTCCGTCGCGCCACCGGGGATCCGAGGCAATGGCCTGCCGCTGCGCCTCTGAGAGCGCCACGCACCAGGCCGAGTGTCTGGCCGACACCGCGATGGGCGCCATCGCGCCCACCCGACCCGGGAAGGTCACGGCCCATTCGAGTGCCTGCATCCCTCCCATCGAGCCGCCGACGACCAGCCGGAAACGGCGGACACCGAGC
>CAYLZN010000122.1:0-14685 GCA_964387935.1 uncultured Vicinamibacteraceae bacterium
GTAACGCGCGAGGGCCAACGTCCGCGGCGCGCCGCCGTCGAGATCGAGCCGCCGCAGGGCGCCGCTGGCGAAGAAACCGATGGAGCGGCCCGAAAGCGGCCGCGCGGTCGCCGGCGCCGATGGCGGAGACGGAGTCCCCCTGGTCGCTTCGTCACAGGAGTTCGAATCTCCTGTTCCGTGCCCACCGGTAGGCGCTGAAGTCGGTGTCGAACGTGAGGATTCGAGCCTCCTGGTGAATCTCGGCGCAGCGAATCAGGCAGGCGTCGGCGAATGAGATGGGTCGATCCGCGTACTTCCTCAGCAGCGCCTCGATGTTCGTCCAGTGCGCCTCGGCGGAGATCGCGACGGTGTACACGCCCCGTCGTCCGAGCGCGATGACTTCGGCCGGACCCGCAGGATGCACCTTCCGCATCAGGAAACAGGCCTCGGCAATGACCGCCTCGCAGCAGCGCAACGGCGGCGCGCACCCGGCGAACAGCTCACGCGCTCGCGCGTGGTTGGCGTCGTTTGCGGAGAGCAGGGCCACGAGCGGCCCGGTATCCAGCAGAATTCCGGCGCGGTTCACTCGCCGAAGCCCTCGAGGTGCTTCTTGTGGCTCGACAGATCTCGCGGACCTCTTGCGAAGCGCCCGACACTCCTCCCGGCAAGATGGAGGGCACTTCGGCGCCGCCGCTCCTCCGCCGCCACCAGTTGCAGCCCGCGCCGGACGAGCTCCGATTCGGTCTGTCCGGTCGACTGTTTCAATGCTTCGAGGGCCGTTCGTGCGTCTTCGCCGAGTCGGGCGTGAATGTAGGCCTTCATGCCCAGAATGTAGCACAAATTAGCGCACATGTGCTACGTGCTGTCACCGCCGGCCTCCGAGTCGGCCGGCTGGCGATCGAGCCAGGCCACGACCGCGGCCTCGGGAGAGTTGCGCATCAAGGCCGACAGCACGTTCGTGTCGAGGAGGATCACGAATCGAGTTCCGCCGCCCGCGCGGCAACCCCGCGGCATTCCGGCAAGTCGTCGCTCAACCCCGCGCGCCGAAATCGCTGCGCGATTCGGGTGCCGAGCTTCTGACGACCGGCGGGCCGTTCCCTGACGGCCGTGCGCAGGATGTGCCTGACCTCGTCCTCCATGCTCCGGGCGTGCCGCTTCGCCCGCTGCTTCAACTTCTCAGCAACGTCGTCCTCCAGGTGCCGCACCACGAACTGTGCCACAGGCGTCCTCCCGCCAGTGGTGATATCACGATATCGCAGCCACGAATTCGGAGAGTGTGGGCCGTCCGTGACTGAGGCGTGTCCGCGCGGAACGAATCGCCGCCTAGGGGGAGACTCCTGAGTGGGCCTACCTGGTTGACACCGGGACGCGGGCTCGCAGTTCGTCGAACCAGTGCTGGACCACGACGAGGCGGGGGCGTTCCGCCGCGACGTTCTTCGGGCGACCGACGAACAGGAACCGCCGTCCGGGGCGACGTCGTAGGCCGCGCCGGCCCCATCGGGACATCTCGAATCGCGCGACCACCGCGGGTGCTGCCGCTTTCGGACGCATCACCCAGCCCATGGCGAGGGCCGTGACCACCGCTCCCGCGGCGATCGCAAGCCCCACACGCAGCCACTGAGCGCGGAGGCTCACCGGTGGTGGTGTCGCGGCCGCCGCGCTCATCGGCGCCGCGCTCCCCGGCATCGCCTCGCTGATGGCAATCGGACCACGTCCCTCGACTGTGCTCGGGACGCCCTGAGTGAGAGTCGAAGGGCGCGCGACGATGGCCGACAGGTCGTCACCCTCGACGAGTTCCATGACGAGCGCGCGCGATAGACCTCGCCCATCCCGCCTTCGCCGACCCGTTCGAGGACTCGGTAGGGACCGATGGTCATGCCGATCATGGAGCGAGTCCCTCAAAGTCGGCTGAGCCCGTCGCCTCTCGACGAGGCTCGAGGCGACGGTGAGCTGGCCGAACGGTCGAAGGGACCGAGGCGGGTGCCGGGTGTAAGAGCCAACGGTGAGCCGATTATATGGGCAAGACGGGCTCGGAGGGGGTGATCGCGCCCGGCGGCGAACCGGTCCAGGCCGAATGCGGAGTGCGGGAAGGCTGCAGACGCGGCACCTCACCCAGAGGCTCTGGCGTGAATCAGCGCCCAGCGGGTGCGAACGTCCCAGTCTGGAATCTCTGCCGACAGCCGTCCGATCTCGTACTCGATTGCCTCCAGGTCGAGAAGTTCGCGTGATCGGACGAGCACGCTCGCCGCGTCATCGATGTCGCGGTCGCGCGTCGCGAGCGCCTTGAACACGACGAAGTCGTCCGCCGAAAGCGCCCGAACGCTCGCGTCTCTCACCGGCGCTGTCACCGAACGGGCAAGGGCTGCGGCGCCATAGCGCGGGCTCCTCGGGCGCACCAGGTCGAGGACGTTGAGGCCGGTGTCCTCGTCGCCGCCGAACAGCGCGAGACGGCTGATCGACAGGCCGCCGAACGTGACGGCCTCGAAGCTGATTGAGCTGCGAACACCGCTCGCCTCGAGCGCGAGCCTGGCCGCGTCAGCCGTCACATCGAGGACGGCCAGATCGACGTCGTGCGTCTCGCGCGGCTCGCCGTAGGCGGCCAGCAACAGCCCGCCAAACAGCGCATGAAGGTGACCGGCCCGGTCGAGCGCGTCAGCGACCCGGAGCGCGGTCGCGATGGGATCGTTCAGATTCACGGCGACGGTCCGAGAGGAGATGCTTGCGCACGGCCTGCATGTCGACAGTGGCCTGACGCAGCAGAAGAACTCGCCGGTCAGCCTCGGCAAGCCGGCGCGCCAGTTCTTCCATGCTGATCTTCACGGAGGGATCATACCTCCTCGCCGGTCCGACAATCGGCGTGCGGCCTGCGGCGCACGGTGCGCGGCCACGGTGAAAACCCCCAGGGACCGGTCATTCCGGACTGTTACTCCCAGTGATGAGATTACGGGCGCGCCAGCGGCGCGCGGATCGCCTTGCCCGGCAGCCGATCGGTGCGCAACGCGCCATCCTCGACCAGCACCTGGCCGTTGACCAGCACGTACTGGAAACCGACCGACGCCTGTGCGGGTCGCTCGAAGCTCGATCGGTCGGACACCGATTCCGGATCGAAGACCACGAGATCCGCGTCCATGCCCGGTTGGATTCTGCCCTTGCGGCGCATCTGCGGTACCGCATCCTCGAGGACGCGCGCGGGATACAGGCTGGCCTTGGCGATGGCCTCGGGCCAGCTGATCGCCTGGCGCTCGCGCGCATAGATTCGCAGGAAACGGGCAAAGGTGCCCGCGCTGCGCGGGTGCGACTGCGCGGCGCCCGGCAGCGGCCAGGTGTCGTCGGCAACCGGCTTCCCGTCGAGGGACCAGTTGCCGCCATCGGAGGCAATGATGCCCCCAGGGAACAGGATGGAGCGATCCAGGAAGCGCTGGTGGTCCGGACGATGCTCGACATCGAGGAAGTGCACGATGATGCCGGTGCCCGGCGCCTTCGCCTGCAGATCATCGAAGCGCTGCCGGTCGAGCGGCTGGCCGTTGAGGGTGAACGCCGAGTACTCGATGCCGCCCATGCGCGCGCGCCAGTTGTCGCCCCGGAACATCGCCGCGCCGATGCCGGTGGCGCCCGCGCCGTAAGGGTAGGCCTCGACCGTCAGCGTGACGCCGGTGGACTGGGCCTTTGCAATCATGTCGGCGATGGCATCGACGTCGGTCATGCTCATCGAGTTCAGGTGGCACACGTGCATGCGCGCCCGGGTGGCGGCGGCAACCGCGACCATCTCCTGGAAGCCCTCGAAGGAGCTGTCCGGCTCGATGCCACTCAGGAAGCGCGCGTGCGTGAAGGTCGGCACACCGCGCGCGGCGGCCAGGGCATTCACCGCGTGGTACTCCTTGCGCCCGGCCTTCGGTGCATAGCCCAGCAGGAAGCCGATCCCGAGTCCGCCCTCGTCCAGCCCCTGAGAGACCCGCCGCAGGATGTCCGCCAGTTGCTCGTCGTCAGCCAGGGTGTCCTGCCAGCGGCGATCCGAGAAGCGGCTGAAGAACCAGTCGAGGCTCGGCGCCGGTTCGTTCCTGGTCATCGCCGCGATGCGGGCATGCGCCCAGCCCGCGGCGGTGCCGTAGTTGATCGGCCGGCCTTCGCGTTCGCGCTCCGCATAGAACGCCGCCACCGGCAGCACGCCGCCCTCGAGCTCCAGGGACGTCGTGACGCCATCGAGCGCCTGGATTCGCCCGGCCAGCATGCTCTGTCCGTGCCCGTGCAGGTCAACGAAGCCCGGCGCCACGATGCGCCCGGCCACGTCCAGGGTGCGCGTTCCCTGCAGGGGGGTCTCAGAGACCGTCTCGATGCGTCCGTGGCGAATGCCGACATGGCGAATGGCATCGAGCCCGGTTTCGGGGTCGATCACCCGCCCGTTGTTCAGCGCGAGGTCGTAGTCCTGCGCCCATGTCGCCGGCGCGGACACCAGGGCCGCGAGCACAACCAGCGCCAGTTTCATCGCCGCTGCCACCTACTTCTCTCCAGCGAGGCGCCGCAGTTCTTCAGTCCAGTTGACCACGAGGTTGAGCCGCTGGCGCGGGCCGCCGGGCTCGGTGGCGCGCTGGACCATGAGGAACCGCTGCCCGTCGCGGGAGACGTCGTTCGACTCCCGCTCACGGCGCCCCGAGCAAGGCCGAGGGGCGCCGTGACGGCTGCCGCCTTTTCCAGTCCATAGATCGCGGCGATGTTCGGGTGGGGGCCTATCGAATTTCCAATCACAGGCGTTCGATTATACGCGGGCAGCGTCCCGAGTCGGACGAGCGGTTCAACGGGCATTTCGTCCCGCGCGAGCGCCAGGGTCTGCCGATTGCCGCCATGAGTGAGCGCCAGCGCCAGGCTGCCTTCGCGCTGCTGCGGACCGGCCTGAGCGAATCGGGGTACCGGAAAGCCGAGGGGGTCCGAGTGCTCGAGGGCGTGTTGCGCGAGATCGAGCGCAGCGCCCGGCGCGATCCCGAGCAGTACTACTTCACCATCTTCGGCGAGCCAGGGGCGCCCGCGTGGGGCTGGCGCTACGAGGGTCATCACCTCGCGCAGAACTGGACCATCGTCGACGGCAAGGCCACGGCAACCACGCCGGCGTTCATCGGGACGAGCCCCGCCGAGGTCAGGGCCGGTCCGCACCAGGGGCTGCGCGTGCTGCCTGCCGAGGAGGACCTCGCGCGCGCTGGTGGCGTCGCTCACGGCAGCCCAGCGCGCGTAGGCGGTGACGAGCGAGACGGCACCGCCCGACATCCTCACCGGCAACGCGCGCCGCGCGGCCATCATCGACCACACGGGGCTCGCCGCCGACGCGATGACGAGCGCGCAACGCACACTCCTGATGCAGCTCATCGAGGAGCATGCGTCGATGCAGGCACCCGGTCTCGCCGACCAGCGGCTCGCCAGGGTACGCGCCGAGGCCGCGGTCGACCTGCGCCTCGCGTGGGCGGGGCCGACGGTGAAGGCCCCGGGCAACGGGCACTACGACCGCGTCCAGGGCCGGACGTTCCTGATCGAGTACGACAACTCGCAGAACGACGCGAACCACCAGCACGTGGTCTGGCGCGACTTCCAGGGCGACTTCGGTGCCGACCTGCTCGCCGAGCACTACGCGCAGGCCCCGCGCGATCACGGCCACGGGCACGCGCCAGCGGCTGGGCGCTGAGCACCGTGCCGATGGGGGCCGTGCCGCAGAGGGCCCCTCTCCGCTACGGCTGCGGCAACCGTCGCCCCGGCGTCCACGGCGCGCCTGCCTGTTCGAGCGCACCTTCCAGGCGGGCAATGTCGCCATCGATCAGCGTCGCCAGATCGCGAAGCAGCGTGGTCAACGCGGTCGACGCGATCTCCAGGTCGCGGCGTTGCGTGGTGGTCGGGTTCATCCGGGTTTCCCAGTGCCCGGAGATGACCTGGCGCACCCGCGCCGCGATCGCGGGCGACGCCGGCTCGTTCAGGCGCTGACGCGCGGTGTCGCCGCTCAAGCGCAGCCCGAGATCGGCGACGGCGCGATCCGCCGCGTCCAGTCGCGCGAAGAGCGCAGGATCCGCGCGCGGCGTCCGGATCAGTGCCGCCCGCATGTGTCGCAGCCGGTCGCGCACCCGGGCCACCTCGGCGCTGGCGCCGCCGACGCGGCGCGAGAGCTCGGCCGTCTGCTGCTGGAACGCGATGGCCACGGCGAAGTCCGTCCCGTCCGGCGCCGTGGGCACCGCCTTGACCTCGAATGTCTGTGGAGCACCAAGGGATCGCACACCAGCTGCAGAGACGATCACCAGCGCTGCCGAATAGCGACCCGGGGCGACCAGCGGCCCGAACGGCGGCGCATCCCACGGCGGTCGGAATCCGGCCGGCCGCAGGTCGATCGGGTCAAGCGCGGGGCCGCGCAGATCCCAGTTGACGCGATGCAGCCCGGCCTTGGCAGGCACGTCGAGGATCCGGATCGGGCTCCCCTTGGCGTCCGCGATGCGGATCAGGACCGTGGGCGCCTGCTCGATCGCCTCCGCGCGCAGCCTGTCGAATCCAGGGAAGGCCACGTCCTTCCCCGCCGCGGCCAGCGGCTTCTCCGCGGCCTGGCGCCGCTCTTTCTCGGTGGCCGGCGCCTCGCGCAGGTACACCGTCAGCAGGGCACCATGGGGCGGATTGGGTGCCGTGAAATGGTCGCTGCCCATGCCAGAATCGCCGGGTGCCTGGCCGGGCGTGTAGGGGACGTACCACCAGGCATCGCGCACGGGAAACAGCGTCCCCTCCCGGCCGATGGCGTTCCCGAGACTGCGCAGCGGCGTGTAGTCGTCCAGGATGTAGATCCCGCGCCCGAAGCTGGCGCCGACGAGGTCCGTCTCACGTCGATGCAACTGGACGTCGCGGAACGAGATCGTCGGCACGCCACCCGACAGCTCGAGCCAGGTCCTCCCGCCGTTGCTGCTGAAGTACAGCCCCGTCTCGGCGCCGATGAACAGCAGATCGCGATCGACGTGGTCCTGCTCGAGGGCCCAGACGATCGTTCCCTTCGGCAGGTCGCCGGCGATCGATCGCCAGGTGCGACCCAGGTCTGCGCTGACGAACGCGTAGGGCGCGAAGTCGCCGTCCTTGTGCGCGTCGGCCACCACGTACACCGTTCGCGCGTCGAAGAGCGACGCTTCGACGTCGTTGATGAACGCCCGTGCCGGTGCGCCAGGCAACGCCGCAGTTCGCGTCCAGCTCTGGCCCCCGTCCGCGCTCACCTGGACGAGTCCATCGTCGGTGCCAACGATCAGGACATTGCCATCGACGGGCGATTCCGCAATCGATGAGATCGTCGAGTACTTCGACATGGCGCCGGTGTCGTGCAGGGCGTCGACGCTCCACACGCGCCCCAGGAACCGTTGCTCGTAACGATTCAGCCCCTGGGTGAGGTCGCCGCTGACCGCCGTCCAGGTGTCGCCGCGGTCGGTGCTGCGCCACAGCCGCTGCGAGGCGTAGTAGAGACGCCGTGGATCGTGGGTGCTCACGAGCAGTGGCGCATCCCAGTTCCAGCGCTCTGGCGGGTCGCCATCCGCCGGCTGCGGCCGGATGCCGATCGCCTCTTCGCTGCGGCGATCGCGCCGGTACAGGTTGCCCTCCTGCCACATCAGGTAGAGCAGGTCCGGGTCGCGCGGGTCGAACGCGACGCCGTACCCATCGGCGCCAAGCGGCGTGTACCAATCCTGGTTTCGAATGCCTTCGCGGTTGAACGTGCGCGAAGGCCCATGGAGCGTGCCGAGATCCTGGGCCCCGGCGAGCACGTCGTAGAACGGCGCGCGGTTGTTCAGCGCCACCTTGTAGAGCTGCGCGATCGGCAGGTTGGGAAAGTGACGGAACGTCCTCCCCTCGTCCCAGCTTTCGTAGAGCCCGGCGTCGGTGCCGACGAGCAGGTGACGTCGGTTCTCGGGATCGATCCAGATCGCGTGGTTGTCGCTGTGCTTGTCGCGGCCGGTCTCGAGCATCGTGAACGTCCTGCCGGCGTCCCGCGTGACATGCAGGAACACGTCAGCCTGGTATGCCAGTCCCGCATCGGTCGGCGACGCCTCGATCTCCTGGTAGTAGTGCGGTCCGGTGCCGCCCGAGAGGTACGGGTTGCGCTTTTCCCAGCTCTCGCCCTTGTCGGTCGATCGGTAGAAGCCGCGCTCGTCGGCCTTGGCCTCGATCGTCGCGTAGACGACCTCCGGATCGGCCGCCGTGACCGCCAGCCCGATCTTGCCCATGTGGTCCTTCGGCAGGCCCGTCGTGACCTGCCGCCACGTGAGTCCGCCGTCACTGGACTTGTGGATCCCGGACTTCGGGCCGCCGGCGAGAAACCCCCACACGTGGCGCCGCCGCTGGTATGCCGCCGCGTAGACGACATCGGGGTTGGAAGGATCGAACTCGAGATCGGTCGCACCGGTGTCATCGTCGATGTGGAGGACGCGCGTCCAGGTGGTGCCGCCGTCGCCGCTGCGATAAACGCCGCGTTCGCCGCCGCTCGCCCACAGCGGACCCTCGGCGGCGACGAGGATCACACCGGAGTTGCGCGGATCGACGAGGATGCGGCCGATGTGCTCCGACCTGGCGAGCCCCATGCGCGTCCAGGTCCGGCCCCCGTCGCGGCTGCGATACACGCCGTCGCCCCAGGCCACGTGACGGCCGCTCACGTTCTCGCCCGTGCCGACCCAGACGACCTCCGGATTGCGCGGGTCGATCGTAATCTCCCCAATCGAGAACGAAAGCTGATCGTCGAACACGGGCGTCCACGTCGTGCCCGCGTTGGTCGTCTTCCACACCCCGCCGGAGCCGACCGCGACGTACCAGATGCTGCGATCGCGCGGGTGCACCTCGACGTCGGCGATGCGCCCGCCGGCCATCGCGGGACCGATGGCGCGCAGCGTGAGGCCGCCGACCGCGGTCTTCAGACGGTCGGCGTCGGACAGAGGGTCGTTGGCGGCCGCCGCAAGCGTGGCGGCAGCCGCGAGAGCCGTGGCCAGGGTGCGCATGGGCGATAATCCTACTCGCAGAGGCCGCCAGGCAGCGCGCCTCACACGGAGCCCGAACGCATGCGCCTGCCGGGTGCCAGGTGCTTCGTGCGCTGATCGCAGCAGAGACGGCCAGTTCGTGAGGATGGTGATGGCCGGTCACGGCCGCGCTCATGAGCATCCTGTCGGGCCCTCAAGTACACGATCTCCCGGCCGTCACGGCGCCACCGCGGGTGCGTACCGCCGCTGGCCGAGACCTGCACCTTGCCGCCGCCGTCGACCGAGATGACGTAGATCTCGTTCTGGCCGGACTCGTTCGAGACATACACGACCGATCGGCCATCGGGCGAGAAGTTCCCGAAGCTCTCGTTGAAGGCTGTCGCCGCGAGGGGTCGGGGCGGGCCGCTCCCGTCGAGCGGCATGAGCCACAGGTCGCTCCACGCGCCGTCGCCCTGGCGACGGTAGAGCAGCAGTGTGCCGTCCGGCGACCAGTCGAACGGATCCTTGTTCCGGCCGTCCCCGTGATCCTCGATCGCACCATGACTTGGGACGGTCATGCCTATGGGGCCCACGCGGACACGGCGATCACGAACCCGGCCGTCACCTGGTATCTGGCCGAGGGTTCGACGACGGGAGCGTTCAACCTCTTCTACCTGCTGCACAATCCCAACGGCGAGGTGGCCCGGGTCCGCGTCCGCTACCTGCGGCCGAGCGGCCCGCCGCTGGAGAAGGCGTATGACCTTCCCCGAACTCGAGCGCGCCTGCGACCAGGTTGCAGTAGCCGCAGGTCGCGGGCGACGACCTCCGAGCACCCAGTCGTGACCATCGCCGGCGTCGCCGGGAGGCGTCAAACGAGGCCCTCGGGCCCGGTCACTCCTCTCAACCGCGCGTGCTGGTCTCGCCGCGACCGAGAGGCTCTCAGCCTGTTGGCACGACGCCCCGGACGACGTACAGGCCGGTATAATCGCTCGAGTGATGCACACACCGCTGAGTCTGGACACGCCACCAGATATGGAACGGCGGCAGGTCGATTCCTGGCGACGCATGTCGCCCGCGCAGAAGGCCGCGATCGTCACGGGTCTGACACGTACCGCCTTCGCCCTGACCTTGGCGGGCGCGCGTCAGCGCCATCCCGGGGCGAGCGCTCGCGAGCTCTTCCTCCGGGTCGCCGTCATCGTCCTGGGTCGCGACCTCGCGACCGCCGCGTATCCCGATGCTGCCGCATTGACCCTCCGTTGACGATCCTCATCGATCCGATCGAGACGGCCCTGCTCGTCGCGCGTCACCCGAGGCGCTGGGCATCGTGCACACGATTGGCGGCTCGATCGCCAGCTCGTTTGCAGGCGAGCCCAGATCCACGGTGGACATCGACATCGTCGCCGCACTCGAAGAGGGGCACGTCCAGCCCCTGGTCCAGGCGCTGTCGGCGGAGTTCTACGTGGACGACGAGGCCCTTCGGCGTGCCATTCGCACACGCACGAGCACCAATCTCGTCCACCAGCCCACTCAACTGAAGGTCGATCTCTTCGTGGCGGGCGGTACACCCCTCGATCGACAGCAGCTCGCCCGTCGCGTGGTAGTCGATCTCGGCGAGGGACGTCGGCTTCACGTCCATCCACCCGAGGACATCCTGCTCCAGAAGCTCCGATGGTACCGCCGGGGCGGTGAAGTGTCGGACCGACAGTGGAGGGACATTGCGGCGATTGTCCGCGTTCAGGGATCCAGGCTCGATCGCCAATACCTCCGCGACAACGCGGCGGCCCTCGCTGTGGAGGACCTGCTGACGCGCGCACTCGAAGAGGCATCGGCCGAGGACGCCGGCTGACTGCTGTGCCGATGGCCGCGCGACGTCGATCCACCAGCGCCGCATCCGCCTCGGGTTTTCGTTCGACACACACTTCGTCACAGCAGGGTCCCGGCCGAGTTCTTCACGTTCCTGCGGACCGATCCGCAGTTCTACGCGAAGACGCCGCGGGAACTGCTCTCGTACTCTACCTACGTGGCCAAGAAGGCCGACTGGAAGCTGCGCGAGACGATCGGGTTCCTGCCGCGCCACCGGCGGCGAAGGATGGGGTCTCTCTCGGCACCATCATGGACATCTACGAGACGCCCTATGAGGACTTCGGACGTCTCACCTACGAGATGTGGCGCGCGTGCAGGCTCGTGATCGACACTGGCATCCACCGGCTGGGGAGCGCTACATTGCCTGGCCCGGACAGGCGCTGGCCCACAAGCTCGGGGAGTTGCAGATTCGCCGGCATCGCCGCGAGGCGGAACAGAAGCTCGGGTCGCAGTTCGACCAGCGCAAGTTCCACGATGCGATCCAGGCGCTCGGCTCGGTTCCGCTGCCCGTGCTCGAGCAGCGCATGGTCCAGTTCATCGCGGACGGCGGTCACAGCCCGACGACTCCGTCGAGCCGGTAGCCCCGGGCCAGGCGGAACGTGTCACGAAGGCCCACGCGCGCCGCGAACGGGAGTGACCCACACGTCACCCTGGCGCTCCTCGAGGGTAAAGAACAATCGACCGGGGGCAGCCAGGAAGTCGGCCCGGCTGGAGGGCCGCGTCCTGTCATCCAGGCGCAGAATGAGGCGGGGCGAGCCCCCGCCAAGGGGAATGGACCAGACCGATGGAACCCCTTGCCCGTCGTAGCTCTTGAAGTACACAACGTCTCCGGGGGAGAGCGCGAGCGCACGCGGTGACGGATCCCGCTCGTCGCGCGGCGCATAGAGAACTCCCGTCACGCGGCCATCGAGCGCGCGCAACTTCACCGCGCCGTCACACACAGCCACGAACCCGTGTCCGTCGGGCCTCCAGTCTACGTCGATGCACCTTTCCTCTCCGAGGGGGCGCGGTGGCCCCCACCGCCCGTCAGGCATGCGCTGCACGACGTGGTGCGTGGTCCCGACGATCTCGCGAACGATGATGTCGGCGACAACGAGCTGCGAGCCGTCCGGCGACCACATGGCCCCGAGGCCTGGGCCGACGAGGGTCGGGCTCCCTCCGCCTGCGCGCAGGACGAACACCTCACGCCGGCCATTCCTGAACCGATGCCCGGAGAGCTCCCGCCCATCGGGGGACACGTCGTTGACGAACTCGTCCTCGATACCGTCGGTCAGGCGCTCGGGCTCGCCCCCTTGGACGGGCACGCGGAAGAGGTCTGCGCTCCCGTGCCGGCTGGAGTCGAAGTACAGCCAGCGACCGTCCGGCGACACCATGTAGGTTTCCACGGTCTGACTCTCATTCGTCACAGGAACAGCGTCAGACAACTGCGCCGTGCCGAGTGCTGGGATGGCAACCGACCAGACGTTCGCGCGGCGAGTGAACGTGGAGTAGGCGAGCCACGAGTCGTGACCCCCGACGCTGAGGCTGTACGCGTTGAGCCCAGCCGTGATTCGTCGCAGGCGTGAGGGAAGACCAGTCCGGTCGATGTCCACGGCGTAGACGTCCCGATACCCCTCCTGGTCAGCGATGAAGAGCAACGTGCGGCCGTCAGCCGTCCACGCGGGGCTCGCCGCGAGACGATCGCGATGGGAGAGGTCGGTCGGCGGACCTCCGTAGATGCCAGCCAATCGCACGACTCTCGGGCCAGAATTGGCGAACTGCGTGGTTCCGATGCTGAAGTCGGGATTACCGACGACGTAGGCAATCCGTGCGCCGTCGGGTGAGACGGCCAGCTCTGTCGCATCGGGTTCGATCGACCGAATGCGAACGGGCGTTCCCCCGTCGGCGGGCACACGGAACAGCCCGTCTCCGGCAAGGAACAGCACGGTCCGCGCGTCGGGAGCCCACGTGGCCGACCTGACGGGCATCGCGTGGGCCGCCAGCGTGGAAGGTGCGTCGCCTGTGGGCGTGAGGGTGTAGACCGTGCCGCCGACGGTGAACAGGATTCGGCCTCCGTCCGGCGACCACCTCGGGCGGCGCTCGTCGCCGAGGGGGGTCGGCGTCAAAGGCACACCACGCCCGCCTGCCCGCTCGCAGACGAGGATCCGCAGGGTCCCAGGCTGACCCGCGGAGTACGCGACCAATCGGCCATCCGGCGACAGTGCCGGGTCGATTTCGAGATCCGCTTCGGAGGTTAGTCGCTGATGCGGCCCGAACTCGACAGAGGCAACCCCGCGGTCCCGCACCATGGTGAGGCCCACGAGCACGGCGCCGGCCAGGAGCGCGCCGGCCAGGAGCACCATCGTGCGGGTGGCCGCAGGTGGCCGCGCCACCCCATCCGAATCGCCATCGAGACGTGGTCTCTCGCTTTCGATGGGCGAGAGTCCTGTCGACGCGCTACGGTCAGTGGGCGCGACGGGCGCGATCAAGCGGTAGCCGCGCTTCGAGATCGTCTCCACATAGGAAGGCTGCTCGGCGCTGTCGCCGAGCGCCTGGCGCAAGTCCGTGATCGAACGAGTGAGGGCCGATTCGCTCAGGGCTTCCATGCCCCATACGCCGTGCAGGAGGTCGTCCTTCGACAGGACCTCCCCAGGGCGATCTGCCATGAACACGAGCAGGTCCATGACTTTCGGCCGCACGGCCACGGTTCGACCGTGTTGGGACATGCGGCCAAGGTGAGGCTGGACGAGCCATTCGCCGACGAGGAACTCTTTGGCCATGCCTGCCGCGTGCGGGTTACTGGGGGCTATTGTACCGATTTGTCGTCAGTCGGAACGAGACCGCAAGAAGGTAGGAGAAACCCGCGAGAATCTCACGCGCCTCGCGGCAATCCATCGACAAAGTCCGACGGATCTCAAGCAATGCTGACGGCGCACGACCACCGTCTGATCCATGCGACAGACGGTCCGTGCCGCCTGGGCGCGGGGCCTGGCCTCCGCCCTGGTCAGCAGTGCCATCGCCGCAGCTCACGCGGGCCAACCTGGCGTTTCGGCGGACGTCGATGCAAACGGCCTCTTCGCCGTCGTGCGCGATGCGGTCGCCGCCATGGGTGGCCCGTCTGGCGGCGGCCTTCGGTCAGGTCTCGGGGACCGAGGCGAGGTCCGGCTGGAAGCACTGGTCGAGGGGTTCCATCGGATGATGAAACGGCACGGGCCACTGACCGGACGGCTCGCCGCGAATGAGGTACTGCTCGCCGTCGATGAAGTCGGCACGATCGTCGAGGTAAGGGAGGGCAGCGGGTCGCGAGTGGTCGTGGACCGCGCCTTCGGTCAGCTCCTGAAGCGCCCAGGAGCCGGCCTCACCTTGATTCACAACCACCCCGGCTGTACGAGCCTGAGCGCGAGTGACCTGGGACAGCTCGGTGAGCCCGGCGTGGCGGCCATCGTGGCGATTGGAAACGACGGCAGCATCTACGGGGCTGTCGCCGGCCCTGCGTTCGACGGCGCGAGCTTCGAGAGCTGGCTGTATCCCTTGACACGCGCCGCCGTGCTCGGAAGGCTGAACCGCGAACGGCCTTCGCAGCCGGGCGAGGCGGCGGCCCTCAACTCGCACATCGACCATCTGATTGCCACCGCCCTCCACAAGGCCGGAGCGATCCGTTATCGGGCCCGGCTCGCGGGCTCGCGCGGAGCGTCCTTCGAGAGTGGCCGCACGCTCGCTGGATACATCGTCGAGTCGGTGAGCGTCGTGCTGCGCGACGAGGTCCGGCAACGCATGAGGCGCCCTCACGACTTGCGGGATGCCATACGATAATGGCAAGATCATATGGCATGAAGAAGACACTGCACATCGATGAGGACCTTCTTCGGGAGCCTGATGGTCCTCGTCGACACGTCGGTCTGGATTCGCTTCCTGTCCAATCGGG
>CAYLZN010000123.1:0-14470 GCA_964387935.1 uncultured Vicinamibacteraceae bacterium
CAGGGCGAAGTGGCCGCGACCGGCCAGCGCCAGCTCATGGCCACGGTGACGCTCTCGCACGACGACCGATCGTGGCGTCTGTCGCGCCAGCACGGCGTCCGACCGTTCACTTCGAGTGACGCCGACACGCGACGCCTCTGGTGGACGGACGTCGGCGTGCACCAGAACCTCACGTTCCCGGTTCATCCCGATCCCGTCTCCGGGCAGCACTGCTGGCACCAGGCCGTGCGCGTCCGCAGGGCGGAGGCTGGCGACCGGTACGGCGACATCTCGGTGGACGTCTCGCAGGCGCACGACGAGTACAAAGCGTGGCTGTCCCGCACGAGGCCGGCGCACACGGTATCGCCTGATGGCCTCCGGCGCCCCTACTGGCTGCTGCGTCCGCTGAAGCCGGGACGGGACGTGTACCGGCTGCCGGCGACGCCTGCCGGCCCGATGCCGCGGTGAGCGCCGAACTGCTCCGCGCCCTGGCGGTGCTGGCGGAACCGCCCACCCCGGAATCGTCCAGGCTCGCGGACCTGGTGGCGCTCGGCCGTCCGCCAACGGCCGACGAATTCACTGAGCTGTTCGCGTTTCAGGTGTATCCTTACGCGTCCGTCTACACGGGTGCGGAAGGTGCGCTGGGAGGCGAGGCCCGGGATCGCGTGGCCGGCTTCTGGCGCGTGCTTGGCCTGGCTCCGTCAGCAGAGCCCGACCACGTATCGGCGCTCCTCGGCCTCTACGCGGAACTCGTCGAGCGCAGCCGCGTGGAGAAGACCGGGGCGGCGAGCGAGGCCTGGAGGCGCGCGCGCGCGACGTGCCTGTGGGAACACCTCCTGGCCTGGCTGGGGCCGTACCTCAGGAAGGTCGAGCGCTTGGCTCCTGCGCCGTTCAGGATGTGGGCGGCGCGGCTCCGTGAAGTGCTCTGGGCCGACGCGCGGGTCGTCACGGCCCCGCCTGGGCTGCCGCTGCACCTCCGGCTGGCGCCGCCGCTGCCCGAGGCCGACGCCGACGCCGACGCGTGGCTGTCGGCGCTGCTCGCGCCCGTGCGCTGCGGCCTGATCCTGACGAGGGCGGATCTGGCGCGGGCGGCGCAGGACCTCGGGCTCGGGCGTCGCGTCGGCGATCGCCGCGCGGTGCTCCGGGCGCTGTTCGAGCAGGATGCGCCGCGCGCGAGCGAGTGGCTCGCGGCCGAAGCCCATGCGGCAGCCGCGGCCGCCGAGGCCGACACGACGCCGCTCGGGCCCGTCGCCGCGTTCTGGACCGTGCGTGCACGTGAGACGGCCCGCGCCCTGGAACGCGCGCGGGCCGGGGAGAAGATCGATGGCCGTTGAGACCCACGTCGTGACCGAGGAACTGGTCCGCAGGATCGTCCGCGAGGAGATCGAGCGGGCGTTCAAGAAGGACCCTGCCGCGAAGCGCGCGTGCATCATCGCCTCGAAGGGCACGCTCGACTGGGCCTACCCGCCCCTGATCCTGTCCACGGCGGCCGCCGCCGCGGGCCTCGAGACGGCGGTCTTCTTCACGTTCTACGGCCTGAACATCATCCACAAGGACTTCGAGAAACGGCTCCAGGTCTCGCCGGTGGCGAACCCGGCGATGCCGATGCCGGTGCCGATGCCGGACATCATCACGTCCCTGCCCGGCATGCCCGCATTCGCGACGTCGATGATGAAGTCGATGTTCAGCAGGAAAGGCGTGGCGACCATCAGGGAACTGCACGCCGCCGCCCGCGACACCGACGTGCGGTTCATCGCGTGCCAGATGACCATGGACGTGTTCGGCTACACGCGGGAGGATTTCATCGACGGCGTCGAGGTCGGTGGTGCGGCCGCGTTCCTCTCCGAGGCGCGGAAGTCGCACGTCACGCTCTTCGTGTAGGCGGAGGTTTCGTCGTGACGGATATCAAGGAAGACAAGGTACTCGACGCGCGCGGGCTGCTCTGCCCCATGCCCATCGTGAAGGCCAGCAAGGACATGAAGACCCTCAGCCCCGGGCAGGTCCTCAAGGTCCTCGCCACGGACCGCGGCGCGATCGCGGATTTTCCGGCCTGGGCCGACGACACGGGCAACGAGCTGCTGACCTGGCACGAGGCCGGCGATGGCACGCTCGTGTTCTACCTGAAGAAGTCCGAGGACTGACGCGCGGAGCGCCCACATGATCTTCAAGCAGCATCGCCACGAGCCGCTCGCCCAGCTCTCGTACATCATCGGATGCGCCCGTGCCAGGGAAGGCGTGGTGGTCGACCCCTGCGACGCGATCGGCGCGGAGTCCTACGTGCTGGACGCGGCCGACCTCGGCCTCACGATCGTCGGGGTGTTCGAGACCCACGTCCACGCCGACTACGTGTCGTGCGCGCGGGAGCTCGCGGAGATGACCGGGACCCCGTTGTACCTCCACGAGGTGGCCCGCTCCCTGGTGCGCTACGACGTCACCGCGATCGACGACGGGCAGGTGTTCGACGTGGGCAAGGTGCGGGTGAAGGCGCTGTACACGCCCGGCCACACGCCGGAGCACACGTCGTACGTGATCGCCGACCGCGCCCGCGCCGACGATCCGTGGTTCGTCCTGACAGGCGACTGCCTGTTCGTCGGCGACGTGGGCCGCCCGGACCTGCTCGTGGGCGACATGACGCTCGACGTGATGGACGAAGCGACGCGGGCGCGGACGCAGTACGAGAGCGTGAGGCGCCTGTTCGCGCTGCCGGACCACGTCGAGGTGTTTCCGGCGCACTACGGCGGCTCGACGTGCGGCGGCGTGAACATGAGCGGGAAGGTCAGTTCCACGATCGCCTTCGAGAAGCGCTTCAACCTCGCCATGAAGCAGCCCGACGCTGAGGCGTTCGCGCGCTTCGTCAAGGAGACGGCCAAACCCTTCCCAGACAACTACGCGCGGATCAAGTCGTACAATCTCGGGCTCATTTCCAAGGAAGAGCTCGGCGCCGCTCGG
Organism: uncultured Vicinamibacteraceae bacterium; assembly: GCA_964387935.1. Taxonomy (GTDB): domain Bacteria; phylum Acidobacteriota; class Vicinamibacteria; order Vicinamibacterales; family JAFNAJ01; genus CAYLZN01. Next base: position 2,929 of record CAYLZN010000123.1, read on the forward strand.
ACGGGCGGTGCCGCGGGAGGTCGCGCATGACCCCGCAGGACGTCGTCGCAACCGTGCAGGACGGTGCGGTCGTCATCGACATGCGACCGCCCAGGCCCTTCGCCACCGAGCACGTCGCGGGCGCGATCAACTTCCAGTTCAACCGCGCGGACCTCGCCGACCGCGCGGACCTCGCGCTGCCGCGCGACGTCGCGTTCGTCGTCCACGCGGAGCCCGATCCGATCGCCCGGGTCGCCGTCGAGATCCTCAGCGGGGCCGGGTTCACCGCACGCGGCTTCCTCGAGGGCGGGCTCAAGGCCTGGAAGGCGGCGGGCCTCCCCACCCAGGCCCTGCCCCTGCTCGACGTCGATCAGCTCCGGGCCCGGCTGGCCGAACTCCGCGTGCTCGACACCCGCGAGGGTTTCGAATTCCGCTACGCCCACATCGAGGGCGCAGAACTCCTCGAGTGGACCGACGCCTGGGGGCGGGCCAGTGCCGTTCCCACCGACCGGCCGCTGGCCCTCGTGTGCGGCGACCAGGTGCGCAGCGCCTACGTCGCCTCGATCCTCCAGCGGGCGGGCAAACCCGCGCACCTCGTCTTCGGCGGCATGGCCGACTGGCTCGAGCGCGGCTACCCCGTCGTGAAGGCCCCGGGCAGGTAGCAGGCGCCCTGGCAACCTGCGCTGCACGGATTCCGTCCAAGGCAGCGGAGGTCCTGATGCGATCGATTCACCTGTCCGCCGTCGTGGCGACGACCCTTGCCGTTGCCGCCCTGTCCGGCCCCCGAGCAGTGGCGGCGGCTGACGAGGGTCGTTTCGAACAGACGCTGACCGTGGGCGCACCTGCCACCGTGTCGATCCTCGCGGGTGCCGGCGATGTCGTGGTGCGGCGGGGCGCGGCCGGCACGGTCCTCGTCCGCGGGCGCATCACCGCCGGCGACGGCTGGATGCCCGCCCAGAACGTGAGCACCCTCATCCGGCAGCTCGAAGCACAGCCGCCCATCGCCCAGCAGGGCAACTCCGTGACGATCGGCCGCCTTGACGATGAGCAGTTGCGTCGGCTGACGGTGAGCTACGACGTCACGGTGCCGGACGCCACGGATCTGCAGGTCAAGGCCGGGTCCGGCGATGTGCAGGTCGAAGGCCTCGGCCGGGCGGTGTCGATCTCGGCCGGCTCGGGGTCGGTCAACGCCACCGGCCTGAGCGGCTCGCTCGAGGTGAACACCGGTTCCGGCGACATCACGGTGGCTCGCGTCGGCGGCGACCTGAAGGCGCGATCGGGCAGCGGCAGCCTCACCGCCACCGGCGTCAGCGGCTCCGCCGACGCGAAGACGGGCAGCGGCGAGGTGCGCCTCGACGTGACGGGCAGCGGCAGCGTGTCGGCGACGAGTTCCTCCGGGGACGTGCGTGTCACCGGTGCCCGCGGCTCCCTCACCGCGCAGTCATCGAGCGGCGACATCGTCGTGGACGGCGTGCCCGGAGGCGCGTGGTCCCTGCACAGCAGCTCGGGCGACATCAGCGTGCGCCTCGGCGAGGCGATCGGCTTCAGCCTCGACGCACAGACCGCGTCAGGCCGCATCCAGACGGCGGCGCCCGTCACGATGAGCGGGGAGCTGTCGAAGAAGGCGCTGCGCGGCGACGTGCGTGGCGGGGGCCCGCGCCTCGAGCTTCGCACGGCGAGCGGCGACATCGACGTGCGGTGACCAGCAGTTACCACACACTGCGCACGTGCGGGTAGGCGCGGATCCCGCGGTCCTTCGTGACCAGCACGGCGCCATGATGCCGGGCCGTTGCGACGATGATCTGGTCGGCAGGGTCTGCGTGGAACGGCTGCGGCAGCTGGCAACTCTCGACCAGGATCGGGCGCGTCATGTCCGCCAGGTGCAAGCCCGGCATGGCGGTCGCCAGGTCGAGCCACCTGTCCAGCGGCCGATCCAGCACGAGCTGGCCCTTCTCGACTTTTTTGGCGACCTCCCACACGGAGATCAGGGAGAGCCATAGCCCGTCCTCTCGCTGAGCCCTCGCGATCCGGGCGCCAGCCACCCTGGAGAGCCTGGGGTCCTCGGTGACCCACCATTGCCAGGCGTGCGTATCAAGAAGCACTGGCATGCCAGGCCTCGCCGGTACTGAACGGATCGCCGGTGTCCTCGAGGACGCTCCCGGCCAGGCTCTCGCGCCGCGCCGACGCCGCACAGGGGACGAGGCGGGCCACGGGCCGACCGCGCTTGGTGATGACGATCGACGTCTTGGTCGAGGCCACTTCGTCCAGGGCCTTCAGGCACACGTCCTTGAACTTCCCCGCGGCCATCGTCTTCATGGCGCTATATGGCCATAGCCATGTGGCTATGTCAAGCTGACACGGGCCGACCGCGGGCGGGGACGCTCAGATCTCGACGGACACGTCAGACTCGGCGAGGTCCTGGACCTGCAGACGTGGACCGTCGGTCGCGGTCCTGAAGCGGACGCCGAGCGCCTCCGATACCAACCAGCCCTCGGCGTCGCCTGACGTCTGGCGGTACTCCAGTCCCGCGAGCGCGAACACCTCGACCCGCTTCGTGTCCCGATCGATGACGACCACGTTGCGCACGCCGAGCGCGGCGAAGAACGGCAGCTTCTCGTACGTCTCGTCGTCCGGCGAACGAATCTCGATGACGACGTCGGGGCCACCGAAGCGGACGCCGTCCGGCGCCACGACGTGCTCGTGACCGGCCGCCACGAACGTGAGGTCCGGCACGCGATAGTTCTCCCAGCCGGTTGGCGCGTCACAGACGTTGACACCGGATCGAAGCAGGCCCCGTCCGGCACGCTTGACCAGGGGCAGGAGGAACGCGACCAACTCGTCGACGATGCGCTGGTGCTCGAACGAAGGAGCGGGGGTCATATGCAAGACCCCGTTCCACATCTCGTCCCAGCGGTCCTCGCCCGTCTTGCGGCGGTGGGCCAGCAGTTCCTCCGGCACGCGCAGCATGACGCCCTTCATGCTCCCGAGTGTACTACGGCAGAATCTGCGACATCCGCGCAGGCTCAGTACGCCCGGCGGGCCCTCTTGAGGCGCTCGAGGTCGTCGAGCGAGCGTGGCCAGTCCTCCTTCAGCAGCCTCGACAGGGCGCGATCCGCCAGGAGCGTGCCTCCGGTCTGGCAACGCGGGCAGTAGTTCGCTTCGTTGGCGACGTAGCGGATCCGCTGGACGGGCGTGCCGCACGCGGGGCAGGGCTGGCCGAAGCGGCCGTGCGCCGCCATGCCCTCCCGGAAGGCGGTGACCTTGTTTGGAAACGTCTCGCCTATCTCGGCAATCAGCGTGTCGCGCCAGTGGATCAATGTGGCCTTCGCGGCCTGGTGCACTCGGGCGATCTCCTCGTCTGACAGCCGGCTCGTGAGGGCAAGCGGCGAGAGCTGAGCCGCCCAGAGGATCTCGTCGGAGTAGGCGTTGCCAATGCCGCTCAGCAGGCGCGGGTCGGTGAGCGCGCGCTTGAGCGTGTGGTTCTCGCGCCGGAGCGTGTCGGCGAATGCGCGTGGACTGGCGGTGAAGACGTCCAGGCCGCCGGGATCGTGTGCCGCGAGGTCCGTCTCGCCGCGCACGACGGAGAGCGAGGCCTGCCGCGACGACCCGGCCTCGGTGAGCAGCACGGTACCCGACGCGAAATCGAAGGCGGCAAGGCCCAGCCGCCTGGGAATCGCCATGCCCGGCGGCTTCCACCGGAAGCGGCCCGCGACCATGAGGTGGAAGACGAGAAAGAGGTCGCCCTCGAGCGCCCACACGATGCGCTTGCCGAGCCGGCGGAGGCCGATCACCTCCCGGCCGTACACGGCGTCGAGCGGCGGTTCGACGGAACGGAGCAGGAACGGGCTCGCGAGCCGCACGCGTTCCAGGGTGCGCGTCTCGATGCGCGGCCTCAGCGCGTGCAGGTAGAGCTCGATGTCGGGGAACTCAGGCACGAGGAGTCCGGGGTCCCAGGGTCACCGGGAACAAGGGCTGCAGGGTCATCGTCTCAGGGAGACGGCGTCCTGGACGAGCGCGTGCACGAGCTGCCAGCCCCGGTCGCTCCTGGACCACCTCAGCACGACGCGGCGTTGTTCGGTCATGTCGGGCTCGTTGTCGGGGGCGGGTTCGCGGACGGTGGCCACGCCGCGCGCTTCGGCTGACTGGCGATCCTCGCCGATGGTCACGTCGAGGTCTTCGAGCGTCACCATCATGCCGCGCGGCGAGGCGGACAGGCGGCGCACGATGGCGACCACCTGGTCCGGTCCTTCAACGCGCCCGTCGAGCCCCTCGACCTCGACGACCACGTCCGGGCTGAGGCGGTTCGCGAACGTCGCGAGCCGTGCGGCGCGGGCGAGGTCGGGTTCGCGCGGCGGCACCGACACGGCCTGCGCGAGGTCGTCGCAGGCGGCGCGGACGCGCCGTGCGTCCGTCGGGTACAGCCACCAACCGAGCGCCATCACGAGGACGGCGCCCGCGAGGGACACGAGCTTGGACCAGCGGGGAGTCGAGGGATGCGCCATCGGCTGGAGTGCCCTTCCAGCCTACCGCCAACGCCGACGTTCACGCTCGAAAGAAGATCTGTCGACTACCTGAATTGGGGCCGTGTATGATCCGGCACTGGCTCGCACCAAGCCAGTTCATCGGTCGCGTTCGCCGTCTTCATCATCATTCACGCAAGGGGCTACACATGCGTCGATTCGTCATCGCCATCGCCCTGCTGGTCGCCGCACTCGGCGGCACCGCCTTCGCGCAGGGCAATCCCACCGGAAGCCTGTCGGGCAAGATCACCGACCCTGACGGCCTGGCGCTGCCTGGCGTGACCGTCACGGCCACCTCGCCGGCCCTCCAGGGGGCACGCACGGCCGTGTCCTCGGAGAACGGGGACTACATCATCCCGTTCCTGCCGCCAGGCACCTACACCGTGAGCTTCGAGCTGGAAGGCTTCCAGACCGCGCAGCAGGAAGGCCAGGTGGTCCAGATCGGCGAGACCATGCAGGTGAACGTCCGCATGGGCCTGGCGAGCGTGACGGAGACGGTCCAGGTGACGGCGAGCTCGTCCACCGAGATCGCGCCGAACCTGACGGCGGCGACGACCTTCAAGTCGGAGAACCTCGAGCTGCTGCCCGTCGGCCGGACGCTGAACAGCGCCGTCCTGCTCGCGCCAGGCGTGCAGGACAACGGGCCAAGCGGCAACATCATGGTGTCGGGCGCGATGTCGTTCGAGAACCTGTTCCTGATCAACGGCGTGGTCGTCAACGAGAACCTGCGCGGCCAGGCACGGAACCTGTTCATCGAGGATGCGATCCAGGAGACGAAGATCTCCACAGCGAGCATTTCGGCCGAGTACGGGCGCATGCAGGGCGGCGTGGTCAACATGATCACGAAGTCCGGCGGCAACCGCTTCAGCGGGTCGTTCCGTGTCTCCTTCGTCAACGACTCGTGGGCCGCGCTCACGCCGTACCCGGGCGACCAGAACATCGACAAGACCGTTCCCGCCTACGAAATGACGGCAGGCGGGCCGATCTTCAAGGACCGACTCTGGTTCTTCGCGGCGGGGCGCTTCGAGGAGAACGAGGACAATCGGACGACCGACTACACGGCCTTCAACTACACGCGCGTGGACGATGAGAAGCGGTACGAGGGCAAGCTGACGTACGCGATCACCCAGGCCCACACCGCGAAGTTCTCCTACATCAAGCGGAAGCTGGACACCCTGAACAACAGCTTCGGCACGATCATGGATGCGCGCTCCCTGTACAACAACGCCAACGACGAGGAACTCACGTCGGTGAACTACACCGGCGTGCTCACGAGCAAGCTGTTCGTCGAGGGCCAGTACTCGCAGCGCGGCTACGCCATCATCGGGTCCGGCGGCACCAAGACGGATCTGCCCAACGGCACGCCGATCTGGGATCGGTCGCGCGGGCAGGCCCGGTTCAACGCGCCGACGTTCTGCGCGGTCTGCGGCAGCGGGGTCGAGGATCGCAACAACTGGAACGCGCTGTTCAAGACCAGTTACTTCCTCTCGACCGACCGGACGGGCTCCCACAACATCGTCACCGGCGTGGACTTCTACAAGGAGATGCGCCGGAACGACAACTACCAGTCGGGCACGAGCTACCGCATCCAGGCCACGAGCGCCATCATCCAGGGCACCAGCATCTACCCGGTGTTCAGGAACGACAACACGACCTACGTGGAATGGCTGCCGCTGGTCGCCCCGACGGAGGGCAACGACATCAGGACCTACTCCTTCTTCGCCAACGACACGTGGCGGTACAACGAGCGGTTCACGTTCAACCTCGGCCTTCGCTACGACCGGAACAACTCGAAGGACCAGGCCGGCGCGCAGGTGGTGAAGGACTCGGCCTGGAGCCCGCGGGCGGGCGTGACGTGGGATATCGCGGGCGACGGCCAGTGGCTGGCCAACGCCTCGTTCGCGCGGTATGTCGCCGGGATGAGCACCGCCATCGTCGACGCGGGGTCCGCGGGCGGCCGGACGGCGACGTTCAGCTACTTCTACCAGGGGCCGGCCGTCAACACGGGGGCGACGGGACCGTACCTGACGGCAGAACAGGCGTTGCCCATCCTGTTCGACTGGTTCAACGCCAACGGCGGCACCAGCCGTACGACGCGCAATGCGCCGAACATCCCGGGCGTGACGACGAAGGTGGGCGACGGCCTGGTGGCACCCAACTCGAACGAGTGGCTGGCCGGCGTCGCGCGGCAGTTCGGCAGTCGCGCGATGGTCAGGGTCGACTACGTCTACCGGGAGTTCGCCGACTTCTACGGGGACTTCCGGGACATGAGCACGGGCAAGGTCACCGACCCCACGGGCCGTGTGTACGACCAGACCATCGTGCGGAACACCGACACGGCCCGGCGCAACTACAAGGGCCTGATGTTCCAGGGCAGCTATCGCTACGGCACCGCCTGGCAGTTCGGCGGGAACTATACGCTGTCGTGGCTGCGTGGCAACTTCGAGGGCGAGGATACCGGCAGCGGGCCGGTCCGCTTCAGCGGCAACGATCAGCCGGAATATCGCGAGGAGCGCTGGAACTTCCCGACCGGGTACTTCAACGATCAACGCCACAAACTGCGGGGCTGGGTCCAGTACCGTATCCCGGCGCCAGACGGACTGGGGCGGTTCGACCTCGGGTTCGTGCAGCGCTACGACTCGTCGGACGCGTCGAGTGCGGACGGCACGATCGACCCGCGGCCGTACGTGACGAACCCGGGCTATCAGTCCGTGCCGTCCACCGTGACGTACTACTTCGGCCCACGCGGCGATATCCGCTACGACAATGTGTGGCGAAGCGACCTGTCGCTGTCCTGGGGCAAGCCGCTTCCGGCCCTGGGTCGCACGGAGGTGTTCTTCCGCGGGGTCGTCACCAACCTCTTCAACAACTCGGCGCAGACGTCTGGCAACGAGACGATCTTCACGCGCACGAACAACTCGGCGTACCAGTTGTTCAACCCGTTCACGACAACGCCGGTCGAGGGCGTGAACTACGCCTACGGGCCGGATTTCGGGAAGCCGACGGGCACGGGCGACTATCAGGGCCCGCGGGAGTTCAGCTTCTCGGTCGGAATTCGGTTCTAAGACCGTGGGGTCAGGTCTTTACTTTTAGCGTTTTCGGGCGAACCCCCGAAAACGCTAAAAGTAAAGACCTGACCCCATCAGCGCCTCCAGATATCGCGACCTCAACTGCCGCGACGCGAGCGCCCGCTTCACCGGCGGCAGCCGCAGGATCACGCCGAGCACCGCCGCCAGCGCGCGGTGACTGCCAAACGCCCGGTTGTCGAACACGACGTCCTGCAGGCGACCGCGCTCGATCGCCATCATCACGACGCGGTGCACGGAGTTGAGAGGCGTGATGACGCGCTCCGCCCTCGACACCAGCGTCAGTGCCTGCCGGGGGCACACGGCCACGCACACGCCGCACCCGAGACACGCGTCCGCCTCGAGGCGCGCGACTTTTTTCTTGTCGCGCCGCGGATCGTGGGCGGAGACGAGGCTCATGGCGTCCACGGGACAGGCCGACGCGCATTTGCCACATCCGATGCAGGCTTCGGGTTGCAGCTGCGGCAGGAAGTTCGTCGTGTGCACCGGGTGCAGGAAGCCGAACCGGCGCGCGGCAATCATGGCCTCGCAGCAGCACCCGCAGCAGTTGCAGATGAAGTTGACCCCCTCACGCACGTTCTCGCCGAACTGCACGAGGTGACGACCACGGCACTCGTCGAGGATGTCGAGGCACTCGGCCGCGTCGATCCGTCGCGCGTAGCCGTGCTTGACGAGCGACGCCGCCGTCGTCCCGAACGTGAGACAGACGTGCATCGGCGCCTCGCAGGCCCGGCCGACATGGGCCATCTTGTGACGGCAGTAGCACATGCCAACGCCGATCGCCTTCGCGCTGCGGGCGACGTGGCTGGCGCGCTCGTAGTCGAGTACTTCCAGGGTTGACGTCGCGGGCACGACCGGCTCGTGCACGAACACGCGGCCCAGTTGCGTCTCACCTCGCGTGAACAGCTCCCGGATGAAGTCCTCTTCGACGTTGAGGTACTCGTAGAACAGCTCCGCCAGCACGTGCTGGTCCACGTCGCCGCGCACGCGCATCATCGAGAACTCGAAGAAACCCGCCATCGGTGGCGGCAGCACGTAGCGCTGCTGGCCGTGATCGTCCATGTCCAGCAGGATGGCTCGCGACGCGAGCGCCTCGAGGACCGCCTGCGCCTCGGCGAGCGGCACGCCCCAGGCCCGGCGGGCGTCGTCAGCCGTGAAGGGCTTGATGGGCAACTGCGCGACCAGACCTGCTTCACGCTCGCTGAAGAGCAACTGGAGGATCTTGTAGAGCAGGTCGGACGGGGGTGCTCCCTGAGGGAATCTGTTGAGGCGCTCGACGAGCGAGGCATACCCGGACCGGGCGGTCAGGTGAGCCATCAGGCGACCTCCGCTACCAGCCTACCGCCAAAGCGGCCGTTTACGAAGGCGGTCGTCGGCCATCGGCCATCGGTCGGCAGCGACGGATCGTACGGCACGCCTCCGCGGTCCGCGCGCCTTCCTCCCGCGTCTTGCCCGCCCTGCCGTACGCCGTACGCCGTACGCCAGCTATACTCCCCCCAGCCCCCGGTCTGGAGTCGCGATGCACCCGCGCATCCTGGTGGCTGGCGTTCTTGCGGCGACCTCTTGCTCGGTGGCCCTCCTGCTCGGCGCGGCCCCGCCTCACCGGCCGCCAGTGCCCGTCCCTCCCGACAACCCGCAGACGGCTGCCAAGATCGCCCTCGGCGCGCAGCTCTTCTTCGATCCGCGCCTGTCCGCGGACAACACCATCAGTTGCGCGACCTGCCACGACCCCGACACGGCCTGGGCGAACCACGATCCCGTGGATACGGGCATCGGCGGACGCAAGGGAGACCGCAACTCAGGGACCATCCTGGACTCCGGCTACATGAAGTTCCAGTTCTGGGACGGGCGCGCAGCCTCGCTCGAGGAACAGGCGCTCGGGCCGATTCACAACCCCGTGGAGATGGGTGAGGCACTGGACCACGTGGTCCGGAAGCTCGAGGCCATTTCCGGCTACCGCGACCAGTTCAAGACCGTGTTCGGCACGGGCGTCACGACCGACGGGATCGCGAAGGCCATCGCCGCATTCGAGCGCACCGTCGTCACCGGCCCCGCGCCGTACGATCGTTACCGCGCCGGTGACAGGACCGCGCTGTCGGAGTCAGCCCGGCGGGGCCTCGCCCTCTTCGAGGGCAGGGCGCGCTGCACGTTCTGTCACGACGGCGAGATGCTGTCGGATCAGTCGTTCCACAACCTGGGTGTCGGGATGGACAAGGCCACGCCCGATGCAGGGCGGGAGGCGGTGACGAAGAACCCCGCCGACCGCGGCAGGTTCAAGACGCCGGGGCTGCGCAACGTGGCCCTCACGTGGCCGTATCTCCACGACGGGTCGGCCGCGACCCTGGCCGACGTCGTCGCGCTCTACGACCGCGGCGGCGTGCCGAACCCGAATCTCGATCCCTGGATGCGACCGCTGCGCCTCACGGGCGCCGAGCAGGCCGACCTCGTCGCGTTCCTCGAGTCGTTGACCGGGACGTTGCCCGCGATCGCGAAGCCGACGTTGCCGAAGTGAGCCAGGCCGCCTGCAGTTCGGCCATGGCGTCGCGCGCGTAGACGGCCAGGCGCTGCATGTGGGGCAGCGTATCCCGGCATCCCGTGAACCCGAAGTGCAGCGCGCCCGCGTAGCTCAGGCACGTGATGTTCAGGGCCTGCCCGTGTGACAGCAGCGACATGGGGTACATCGCCTCGAGGCGTGCGCCGTTCAGGTAGAGCGGCTCGTCAGGACCAGGCACGTTCGAGATCGTCAGGTTGAACACGGAGGGCAGGCGCCCGCCGAGCCCGGTCAGGAGCTGCACGATGTACGGCGCCATGAAGGCCATCGTGTACTGCGTCAGTGCCGCCTGCGGGAGCGCTTGCAGGTGCGCCTTCGCGCGCCGTGTGGACGCCGTGATCGCTTCGAGCCGACGTCTCGGATCCTCCACGTGCGTGGCCAGGTTCGCGCAGATGAACGTGATGGCCGTGCCGGTCTCGGTATCGTCCTCCGCGCGTACGTTGACCGGGAGGCCGGCGGTGAGGGGGTCGGCCGGCAGCGTGCCGGCCTCGAGGAGGAACCGGCGCAAGGCGCCCGCGCAGATAGCCAGGACGATGTCGTTGAGCGTGGCCTCGGCGGCCTTGGCGAGGCGGCGGAGATCGTCGAGCGCGAAACTCTGCGTCGCGAAACGACGCTGCGCCGTGATGCGGCCGTTGAGGATCGAGCCTGGCGCGCAGAACGGGCCGACGAGGGTGTCGCCCTCACGCCAGCGCGCGGTGACGATCTCGCCGAGCGCCGGGCCCACGTGCCCGAGCGATTCGAGCTGATCCGCGATGAACGCGGCCGCGGCGCCGAGCGGATCGGTTGTCGGACTGCTCTCTGTTGGCCGTCCCGCGCGCTGCCGGTGATCCTGCGGGGCGCCAGCCCAGGGGGCCGGCATGTCCCGGGCGTGGCGATCGGTCGAGAGCATCTTCTGCAGCAGGCGCATGCCGCTCACGCCGTCGATGAGCGAGTGGTGCATCTTGAAGTAGACAGCGAAGCGGTTGCCCTGGAGCCCCTCGATGAAGTGGCACTCCCAGAGGGGGCGGGTGAAGTCCAGCGGGTAGCTGTGCAGCCGCGAGACGAGGATGCCGAGGTCGCGCTCTCCCCCGGGGCGCGGCAAGGCGGAATGGCGGACGTGGTAGTCGAGGTCGATCCCCTCGTCTTCGATCCACGCGGGCAGCAGGCGCCCGAGCAGGCCACCGGCCAGCTTCTTGTTCCACGGGGCGGCGAGGCGACGGACGGCCTTGAACTCGGCGATCATGCGCCCGAGGTAGTCCTCCGGGGCGCCAGGCGGCGGGGAGAAGACGTGCAGCGTCGCCACCTGCATGGGCGTCTCGCGGGAATCGACGTAGAGCCAGGCGGCGTCGAGGGGGTTCAGCATGGATGGCAGTGTAAATGGGGTCGGGAGTTAGTTTTTGGGAGAAATCAAAAATGGGGCACAGAAC
>CAYLZN010000124.1:0-6050 GCA_964387935.1 uncultured Vicinamibacteraceae bacterium
GTCCCCGATCTGGTCGACCGCGTGCTCGCCGTGGAGCCGGCGGAGGCGCTTCGCCGTTTCCGCAATGCACTCGGCGCATTCGAGCGGGAGGCCCGCGCACGCCACGGCCGGCCGTGGCTCGGCCTGAGTGGCGAGCAGCGTACGGCACTTCTGCGAGAGGCCGCCGGCGCGGCGCCAGCCGTGCCGCCACCGGCCGGGTGGCAACGGGGCGATCCCGTAGTGCGGGAGGAGCGCACCTCGCCAGGGCCTCCTCCGACTCTGCGCGACCACGTCGATCACCTGCGAGACGTCGTGGCGCGCGCGTACTACGCGACCGAGCAAGGCTGGACCGAGCTTGGCTGGACCGGTGCGGAGTTCTGGGGTGGCCTGCCGGGGTGTACGCGATGAGGGCACGGCAACACGACACGTCCGCGGATGTCCTGGTGATCGGGTCGGGCGCCTCCGGCGGCTGGGTGGCGAAGCGACTCAGCGAAGCTGGCGTGCGGGTCACGCTCGTCGAGGCCGGCCGCCCGCACGGCGAGGGGGACTTCCGCGAGCACCACCGCGCCTTCGATCTGCCATACGCCAACCTCTCGGTCGGGCTGCTCCGCCAGACCCGACCTCGACAAGCCGACTGCTATGCGTGCACGGAGTTCACCAGCGACTGGTTCGCGAACGATCTCGAAGAGCCCTACACCACTCCCAAGGAGAAGCCCTTCAGCTGGCAGGGCCGCCTTCGCATCGTCGGAGGACGCACCAACGTCTGGGGAAGGCAAAGCTATCGGCTGAGCGAGCAGGACCTCAAGGGAAAGTCGTTCGACGGTGCAGGTGAGGACTGGCCGCTCTCGTACGCGGACCTCGTGCCGTACTACGAACTCGTGGAGGACTACGTCGGCATCACCGGTCAGGCCGAGGGTGCGCCCGAGTTGCCGGACAGCCGGTTCCTGCCGCCGATGCCCTTCACCTGCGCGGAGGCCCGCTTGCGCGAGCGCGTGTCGAAGGCGTTCGGGCGCACGGTGACGATCGGCCGCGCGGCCACCCTCACCCGCGAGCTGAACGGCCGCGCGCCGTGCCACTACTGCGGGCCGTGCGAACGCGGCTGCGCCACCCGTTCCTACTTCAACTCTGCCTTCACCACGGTGGCCGATGCGCTTGCCACGGGGCGCTGCACGCTGGTCACCAACGCGATGGTCTATCAGGTGCTGATGGACGGTGACCACCGCCGCGCGACCGGTGTTCGCTACGTGGATCGCACGACCCGCGAGACCCGCGAACTCCGCGGGCGCGTCGTCGTGCTCTGCGCCCAGGCGCTCGAGTCGGTGCGGATCCTGCTCAATTCCTCGACCCGGCAGCAGCCCAACGGGCTGGCCAACTCGAGTGGCGTGCTCGGCCACTACCTGATGGATCACCTCTGGGTAGCGGGTGGCGCGAGTGCCGAGTTTTCGGATCTGGCCGAGCCCAGGGTCAAGAGTCGGGCCCGGCGGCCGAACGGCATCTACGTGGTCCGCTTCCGCAACACCACGCGGGGACCGAGACACAAGGCGTTCCTGCGCGGCTATGGGTTCCAGGGCGGGGACCGCACCGATTTCAACTGGGCCGCTGCCGGTTTCGGCGACGAGTGGAAGCGGGCCGTGCGCGAGCCGGTCGTCAGCCTCGGGCTTGCCGGGTTCGGCGAATGCCTGCCGTACCACGGCAACTTCGTTCAGATCGACAAGGCAACGACCGACATCTATGGGATTCCCGCGCTGGAGATCCATATGATGTGGGGTGAGAACGAACGAGCGATGATCCCCGACATGGCCGCCTCGGCCGCCGAGATGATGGAGGCGGCCGGCGCAAGGAACATCCAGCCCTACGCCGTACCGGATCGTGTGCCGGGCTACGGCATCCACGAGTTGGGCGTGGCGCGCATGGGCACCGACGCGCGCGCGTCGGTGCTCAACCAGTTCCAGCAGGCTCACGACGTCGCCAATCTGTTCGTGATGGATGGATCGTCGTTCCCGTCCGGGGGCTGTCAGAATCCGACGCTCACGATCATGGCGCTCGCCGTACGGTCCACCGACTACCTGCTGGAGGAAATGAGGAAGGCGAACCTCTGAGCGGCGGCTCGCACCTGATCTCCGCGTCGCGCGGCGCTCGAGCGAGGAGACACCATGGACGAAGGCGGAAGGCGGGCACGGCGGGACTTCATGAAGGTCGCGGCGCCGGCGCTCGCGCTGCCCACGCTCTCCGGTCTCGCGCGCGCCCAGTCCGGCGGAACGGCGGCGCCGGCACCGGCCCAGCCCCTGCCGGGCCATCCGCCTGGCCCGGCGCGAAAGAAGGCGCTCTTCGTTCACGGCGGGTGGGACGGACACGAGCCCGCGAAGTGCCGCGACCTCTTCGTGCCGTGGCTGCAGGCGACTGGCTTCGAAGTCGTCGTCTCCGACAGCCAGGCCCCCTATGCCGACAGGACGCTCATGGACTCGCTCGACCTCGTCGTCCAGGTCTGGACGATGGGCACGATCGCCGTCGAACCGCTCGCAGGCCTCCTGGCTGCGGTGAAGCGCGGCGTCGGCATCGCGGGCTGGCACGGCGGCCTCGGTGACGCCTACCGCAACGAGGCCGAGTATCGATACATGGTGGGAGGCGACTGGGTGGCCCATCCCGGCAACATCATCGACTACTCCGTCGAAATCATCGACCACGAGGACGAGGTCACCGCCGGGCTCTCCCACTTCAAGGTCCGCAGTGAGCAGTACCTGATGCACGTGAACCCGAACATCAAGGTGCTGGCGACGACAACGTTCTCGGGGGCCCACGACCCGTGGATCGATGGCTACACGATGCCGGTCGTGTGGAAGAAGGTCTACGGCCGAGGCCGCGTCTTCTACACCTCGCTCGGCCACACGCGCGATGTGTTCGACATCCCGGAGGCTCTGGCCATCATGCAGCGCGGCATGCTGTGGGCGAGCCGCAGCCGTCACGAGCCGACGCCCAACCTCGTCTCGCCCGTCTACCCGCGCCGCTGAGACGGGACCCGGACACACCGTGCCTGGCCAGGAACGCGGCACACGACACCGACAGGGGCTGGCAGGCTTCACTTCCGCCCAGGGAGCTTCTGCCGCACCAAGTCATCGAAGTGCAGAATCAGGCCCATGTGGCGGCCGAAGGAGGCTCGAGGGATCGCACCACGGCGCGTCGCACCCCGGCCAGCCAGGCAATGGGCGCCTCGCGCCACGCAGGCCGCCGCGGAGGCACCACTCCGCGACGCGCGACGGATTCACCTCGTCGCCGTGTCCGCCCGCAGGTCCTCGGCCCAGTTGACGAGGACCAGGATCGAGCCCGTCGACGCCGGCTCCTTGATGAACAGGAATCTCTGTCCATCGGGCGACACGTCGTACGCATAGAAGTAGGTGTAGTGGTTGCCGAAGTACTTCGTCCCGGTCAGCGGTGTCGGCTTGGCAACCCGGAGGTCCGGACGCGACGCATCGATGTCCACGGACATCAGCGCGCCGGAATCGGGCGCGAAGTAGAAGAGCTCCCGTCCGTTGCGGGCCCACACGGGCGCCGTGCCTCCGCCCGTCGAGACCTGCCATCGCTCCCGTGCAGCGTCCGGGTATCGTCGGATCCAGATCTCCGAGCGGCCCGTTTCGTACGAGTTGTGCGCGAAATAGCGTCCGTTCGGCGAGATGTTCGCGGCAAACTCAAAAGCGGAGGTCGACACGAGCGGTTCCACTCGCGACGGGGACAGCGACAGCCTGAAGATGTCCCATCCCGTGCTCGGATTGAGCTCGGCGCCGAGGACGGCGGTTCCGTCCGGAAGCATCGAGTTCGGCACCTGCTGATGGTCGCTCGTCGTCAGACGCTCCTCGATGCCCGAGCCGTCCGCATTGCGCGCGTAGAGGTTGAACGCGCCAGTCCGGTTCGCCGTGTAGATGATCCGCCGGCTGTCCGGCGTCCAGACGGGCACCCACCTCACAGCGGCGCCGACCGTCAGTCGAGTCATCACCTCGCGGCTGAAGTCCCAGACCGAGATGTTGGTGTCCTCGTCGTCGGCCAGCATCGCCACGCGCGTTCCGTCCGGTGAGACTCTCACCACAGTGTACGGGCGCGCGGGCGCCGCGATCGCGGCCTCGCGGCCGCTTCGATCGACCCAGACGAGAGAGCGGCGCGGATCGCTCGGAAGAATGGCGAGTGTGCCCGAGCGGGACATGGCATAGCTCCCGCCGGCCTCGTCGCCGCCGATGTACGCATCGAGGATGCGACGCGGCTCGCCCGCCATTTCGAGTCGCACCAGATCGAAGGGCACCGCGAACAGATTGCCGGCCGCCCGGTACAGGAGATGCCGGTCCCTGCATACGCCGCATCGACGCCGCCACGGAGGACGCTCTTGACCAGGCCGCTCTTCAGGTTCAAGACCGCGATCTCGGCGGCTTCTTCGGTGCTGGTCCCTACGGTGAACAAGACCGCGCCAGCGCCGGGCAGCACGAATGGATCGCGAAAGCGTTGAGCCGTGTCCGGCTGCATCAACGCCTCAGGACGTCCGCCGCTCGCGGACACGCGACTCAGTGGGCCTACCTCGCTGCTGAACACAATCGTGTCGTCGTCAGCCCAGCTGCCATCGACAGGCGCGACCAGCCCTTGGCTGACGGTCATCAGGGAGCCGCCGGAGGCCGCCACCTTCTTCAGGTCGCCGCGCTGGAAGAAGCCAATCCACCGGCCGTCCGGCGAAACGAACGGACTGGACGCTCCCTGGGTCCCCGGGATGATCTGCGGGTCCAGCTGATCGAGCCAGCGGACCAACAGCCCGGCAACGCTTGGATACACGAGATAGCGCCCATCTGGAGAGATGGCCAGGTTGGAGCGTCCGGGATACGCCGTCAACTGCTGGCCTGGCGAGGGAACGATGGCAAAGCGGAGGGCGGGTGCGCCGGGAGGCTGCCCGGTGCGCAGCACGAGCGTGCCCACGATCCAGAGCGCCAGAGCGCTCGCGGCGACTGCCGCGAGCAGCGCGAGCGGTGATTTGCGTCGCGTGACTACCGCATCGCTTCGGTTCGAGAGCGCGTCCTCGATCTCGAGGCGAGCGGCCGCGGCCGAATCGAGGCGGCGACGAGGGTCCTTCTCGAGGCAGCGTCGCAGCAGCCGCCGCACGGGCAGCGGTGTCGCCGCGGGCAGCGCGTCCCACTCCGGGTCCTTCGTCAGCACGCGCGCCAACGTCTCTGCCACATCCCCGGCGGCGAAGGTGCGGCGTCCGGTCAGCATCTCGAACACGACGCACCCGAACGCCCAGATGTCCGACCGGCGGTCCGCCGCCCGGGCTTTCGCCTGCTCGGGCGACATGTACGCCGCCGTTCCGATGATCACGCCCGCCGCGGTCATGGCCGGCGACGTGAGCGTCGGCGAGTTGCTCGCGTCCGGCGACCCGGGGGCCGCCTCGACCGCCTTCGCAAGCCCGAAGTCCAGCACCTTGACCTCACCGCCGCGCGTCAGCGCGATGTTCGCCGGCTTGAGATCGCGATGGACGATGGCCCTGTCGTGCGCGGCTTCGAGAGCGTCGACGACCTGCGCCGCGATGCCGAGCGCCTCGTCGATCGGGATCGGATCGCGCGCGATGCGCTTGTCCAGGCTCTCGCCATCGACGAGCTCCAGCACCAGGAACTGCGCGGCGTCCGCTGCACCGAGTCCATAGATCTGCGCGATGTGCGGATGATTGAGCGCTGCGAGCATCTGCGCTTCGCGTCGAAACCGGGCCACGCGGTCGGCATCGGTCGTCACCGACGCCGGCAGGAACTTCAGCGCGACGTCGCGTCTGAGCTCCGTATCCCGGGCGCGGTAGACGTCACCCATACCGCCGGAGCCAAGCGGCGCGACGATCTCGTACACGCCGAACCGTGTGCCCGGCGCAATCGACATGGACGGTTGCGATTATAGGCTGCCCCGCGGCCGGAAAGACAACATCGGGCCGTGACGGCTGCCGAGGGGGGGTTGGGCTCCGCTGGCCGACGCCTAGCCCAGAAGCGCGCGGTCGAGCAGCGCCGCCGTCCGGGCCGCCTGCCGCGCCATGCCGACGAGCAGGCCGCCCGAGATGAACG
>CAYLZN010000124.1:6060-14449 GCA_964387935.1 uncultured Vicinamibacteraceae bacterium
GCGGGCGTAACGGCGCATCCCGTCGGTCACCGGCGCGTGACCGTGGTTCAACCACCAGCGCCACACCAGGGCCACCTCCGCCAGCATGCCCGCCAGTGCCGAGTAGCCCAGCACCCCGTGCAGGGACATCCACTGCCCGGAGCCGAGAATCATGAAGACCGTCGCGACCACGTCGAACACGAGGCCCGCGGTGAGGAATCCGAGCGAGGAAGGACTGACCCGACGGGAGCGCTGCTGCGCGACGATCCCGACCGTGTAGCACAACAGCGCCAGCGTGACGATGACGATGGCGATCAGGGTGTAGGTCTTCATGCCGATGGAGCCTCCGTGACTGCAGGACGATCGCAGGCCCAGAAGAGTAGCACCTGCGGGACGGGATTCCCTGCGCGTGCGCCGGCGCCGGCTCACCCCAGGATCTCGCCAGCCGCCAGGGCGTGGAAGAACCGTCGCACGGGCCAGACTCGGAGCGGTCCGTCCTTCAACTCGCTGGAGCCCGTATAGACGCCGTGGCCGTGAGTGAGCTGATGGTCGTCGACGAGCGCCTTCAAGGCCGCCCCGTGTTCTCGCCTCCAGACGGGCGAGGCCTTGACCTCGATGCCGATGGCGCGCCGACCGCGCGTCCACACGAAGTCGACCTCGCGGCCGTGCGGGGTGCGCCAGTAATGCAGCTGCCCGCCGAGGCTCCGGTAGGCCTGCGCGGCCCGCAACTCGTGCAGGACGAGCGTCTCGAGCAGGAATCCCCGCTCGCCGCTCTCGAGGGGTTCGCGGAGGCGTCCTGCCAGTGCGCGTGCCACCCCGGGATCGAAGAAGTAGAACTTCGGGCTGGCCACTTCCTTCACCTTCGCCCGCGCACGCCACGCAGGCAGCCAGGCCCCGATGAGCGTGTCGACCAGCGTGCCAAAGTAGCCCTGGACCGTCGGCCTCGCCACCGCGGCGTCACGCGAAACACCGGCCACGTTGACGACCTGCCCGTTCACCAGGGCCGCCACCTCGAGGAGGCGGGCAAACGCCTCGAGATTCCGGACGAGCGCTTCCTGCAGGACCTCCTCACGGACGTAGTTGGCCACGTAGGCCTCGAGGATGTCGACCGCGTCGCTCGGCTCGGCCCGGACCTGGGGAAGCACCCCGTGGCGCAGGATGCGTTCGAGGTCGAATCTGCGCATTATGCTCATTGCATAGGCTCGGCGGCAAGGACCTCTGGGGGCGCGACGGGACGTCGCCACTATGCCCTCAGACTCCACCCCAGCATCAGCAGCCCGATCGCCGCCACCCAGCTTCCCGCCACGCGCACCACGATGCGCGTCCATTCCCGCCGAAGGGAGACCACGAAGGCCGCCGCGAGCGCGACGAGCACGAAGACCGTCGCGCCGATGCCCACCAGGCCCATCGCTTCCCGCTGCGATTCGGCGATGCCCGCGCCATTGAGCCAGCCGTGCATCCCCCCGATTGCGAACGCGAGCGACGTCACCACCGTCGGCGTCAGTCGCCGGTCGGCGGCCACGAGCCCTCCGACCAGCAGGAACGACAGCGCGGTCGTGAAGCCCGGAAGCACGGTACGGCCCACCGCGAACCCCGCCAGTCCCCCGATCACCCACGCGGTCGTCAGCATGAAGAGCGTCCGCCTGCCTGCAACCGGCCCGTTCTGCCCTGCCAGCAGCGCCATGGCCAGGATCGGCACCAGGTCATCCGGGCTCATGAGGACGTGCGAGATGCCGTCGTAGATCGGCCCCAACCCCGTCGTCACGAGATGCGCATCGGCTGGCGACGGCAGCAGCAGGCACCCGAGTGACGCCCCCGCAAGGGCTGCGCCGCGTCGAGAGGACATCCACCGGGACCTCATGCGAAGGCTCTCCACAGGAACGCGACGCCTGCCAGCGCGACGGCAACACCCGCCGCGCGAAGCGCCAGCTTCCCCGCCGGCCAGGCGTGGACGAGGCCGATGGCGATCCCCACGCCGTGGAGGCAGCCCGTGGCCATGACGAACCCGATGCTGTACATGAGCCCGCTCTGCCCCGGTGGCAGTTCGGTTCCGTGCGCATGCCCGTGGAAGATCGCGAGGAACGCGACGAGCGCGGCCGCCACCGCGAGCGGCGGTCTCGCCTCGCGCGCCACCATCACGCCAAGCAACACGGCCGACAGCGCGATGCCCACCTCGACTCCGGACAGGGGGATGCCCACGAGCCCAAGGAACCCGCCGAGTGCCATCACCATCGGGAAGGTCACCGGCAGGAGCCAGATCGCGGGCGCGCCCAGCTGCGCGCCCCACAGGCCGACCGCGATCATGGCGAGCACATGATCGAGCCCCGAGATCGGGTGCTTCAGGCCGGTGACGAATCCTTGCGCCTGCCCCTGCTGCACGTGCGCAAACGCGGGCGTTGTCGAGGCGATCACCAGGAGCAGGGCGAGCCAGACAGGACGCCGGCCCTGAAGGGCCGGCGCTCCGAAGCCAAGGCCGGCGATCCGAACTCGTCGCCCTCTCATCGCAGCCCTCCCAGCAGCGCCAGCGTCCGCTGAATGGTCCAATACGCGCCGAGTGACCCCACCGCGTACGCCGGCAGCGCCTCGACGAACCGCGGCCAGCGGATCTCGAGCGTGCGGAACGCCCGCTCGAGCAGCAGGATCAGCACGACGAAGAACATCTGGCCGATCTCGACGCCCACGTTGAACAGCAGCAGCGCCAGCGGGATCTCCGCCTGCGGCAGCCCCATGGTCGTCAGACCGCTGGCGAAGCCGAAGCCGTGGAGCAGCCCGAACGCGAACGCCACGACCCACGGGTGTCGAATGGTGAAGCTCGTCTCACCACGCCAGCACCGCACGATCTCGGGGCCGAGAAACAGGATGCTGAGCGCGATCGACGCGTTGAGTGGCGCAATGGGCGCACTCGCGTAGCCCAGCGTCGCGATGGCCAGCGTGATGCTGTGGGCAATCGTGAACGACGTGATGGTCTTCACCAGCATCCAGCGGTCGTCGACGATGAGCAGGAGGCCGAGGACGAACAGCAGGTGGTCGATGCCGAGCAGGATGTGCTCGATGCCGAGCCGCAGGTACGCGCGCGACCGCTGCCAGCCAGACGTCTGCGCACCGAGTGTCACTGACGGGTTGACGGGCTTCAGCAGGTGGCTCTCGAGCCGCCCGTCGGCGTGGTGCACGCGAACGATGACGTCGGTGACCGTCGAGTCGAGCCCGTCGATGACGAACGTCTTCCCCTGGATGCCCCCCTCGCACGTCAGCGTGCCGCGCACGACCAGGGCCCCGGGCGTGAGCTGCTGCTGGCTGGCCAGTCGGCACTCCTTCGGCACGATCGGGGCGATGTAGATCTCGATCTCGCCGCCCGACGGTTTCTTCCAGAGGAAGCTGTACGTGGTGGGCCCGGTCTCGCGCAGTTCGAGGAACCCTGGCCGCAGCTCGTGGGCGCGCAGCCCTTCGGCCCCGCTGACGACGAGCGCCGCCACCAGCAGCCCTCGGAGCCAGGTCCGCGTCACGGCGTGCCTCCGCCCGCCGGCTGCGGAGGCGCTGCCACGCGCTGCTCCACCGTCACGCGATAGCGCGCGAGCATCGTCTCGTACATCGCATCCAGGCGCCGCTTCCGCTGGTCGGACTGGAATTCGCGTTCGACCAGCGGCCGCACCTCGTCGAGCGTCGGTATCTTCGCCGCCTGCCGCTCCTGCAGCAGCACGAGGTGCAGGCCGTACCCCGAGCGGATGGGGCCCGCCCAGCGACCGGGCTCGAGCGCGAGGATCTCGTCGGCGAACTCCTCTCCGAACTGCCGCCCCACGTCGGAGCGCGTCGAGCCCTCGACTTCCCGCGGCAGCATCAGGGGGTCGCCGAGCGCCTCGATGTCCGCCGTGGGCCCCGCAGCCGTCAGTCGGGCCAGGAGCGCCTTCGCGTCGGCCTCCGCCGCCGGGCCACGGCGGTCCGGGCTCACATACACCTGGCGAAACGCCACCTCCGGCTCGCTACGGAAGACGTCGGCGTGCGCGTCGAGCCACGCCTGGAGGTCGGCCTCGGCGGGCGTCGTGGAGTCCACGGTGTCCTCCACCAGGAACTCCAGCTTCTGCCGCAGGCGTCGCCGGATGATCGTGTCGTCGCGGTCCAGCCCGAGAGCCATCGCCTCGCGCGTCGCCATCTCTTCGCGCACGTACTCGTCGAGGAGCCCCTTGAGTTCCTGCTCGGTCGGCGGGCGCTGCCAGGTGCGGGTGAACCCCGCCACGATCGCATCGATCTGGCCCGGGGTGATGACGATGCGGTTCGAGCCCGGCCCGCCGGCGCCGCGCCAGTTGAAGAGGAGGAACAGGCCCGCCCCGATGAGGAGGAAGTGCAGGAGCGGCTCGCGCCACCAGCGATGCCGACGGCCAGGGTTCGCTGCAGTCACAGGTCGTTCAACGCGCCCCGAAGGGGCAGCAGGCGGGAATCCTAGCACGGCCGCGGGAGGCCCACCGGTTGGCGGCGCGGCCAATACCCTCTGGTCACGAACACCAGCTCAGAGACGCGTCACGAGCAACTCCCGCTCGAAGATGATCTCCTTCGGCAGGTGGCTGTACAGCTTCAGGAACAGCTCATCCTGGGAGATGACCTCGCGGCGCCACTCGTCCGCGTCGATGGTCATCAACTGCTCGTAGATCTCGTCGGTGAGTTCGGGAAGGCCGTCGAGGTCGATGTCCTCGCGACGCGGCACCCAGCCCACGGGAGTTTCGGCCGCGCCGGCGAATCCGCTGCTGCGGTCCACGATCCACTTGAGCACGCGCATGTTCTCGCCATAGCCGGGCCAGAAGAACCGGCCCTGGCTGTCCTTCCGGAACCAGTTGACGTGGAAGATGCGCGGCGGATACGTGATGCGCCTGCGCATGGTGAGCCAGTGGCGGAAGTAATCGCCCATGTTGTAGCCGCAGAAGGGCAGCATCGCCATCGGGTCGCGTCGGACCTGCCCCACCCCCCCGACCGCCGCGGCCGTCGTCTCGGACCCCATCATCGCGCCGACGTAGACGCCGTGCACCCAGTCGAAGGCTTGAAAGACGAGCGGCATGGTCGTGGCGCGCCGGCCGCCGAAGATGATCGCGCTGATCGGCACTCCCTTGGGATCGTCCACCTCGGGCGCGAGGTTCGGGTTGTTGCGCATCGGCGCCGCGAACCGACTGTTGGGATGCGCCGCCGGGGTGCCGGACGCGCTCGTCCAGCGCTGCCCCTTCCAGTCCAGACACTCGGCGGGCGGCGGGCCGTCCTTGCCTTCCCACCAGAGGTCCCCACCGGGCAGCAACGCCACGTTCGTGAAGATCGTGTCGCGGCTGATGGTGCGCATCGCGATCGGGTTGGTCCGCTCGTTCGTCCCGGGCACCACGCCGAAGTAGCCTGCCTCGGGGTTGATGGCGTACAGGCGCCCGTCCAGCCCCGGTCGCATCCAGGCGATGTCGTCGCCGATCGTCGTGATCTTCCACCCGGCGAACCGCGCCGGCGGCACCATCATGGCGAAGTTGGTCTTGCCGCAGGCGCTCGGGAACGCGGCCGCCACGTAGGTCTTCTGCCCGGCCGGAGACTCGATGGCGAGAATGAGCATGTGCTCGGCCATCCACCCTTCTTTCCTGCCGAGCCACGAGCCGATCCGGAGGGCCAGACACTTCTTGCCGAGGAGCACGTTGCCGCCGTAGTCGGACCCGACGGAGACGACGGCGTTCTCGTGCGGGAAATGCGCGATGATGCGCCGGTGCGGGTCGAGATCGAGCATGCAGTGGATACCGCGGTTGAACTCGTCGCCGTCGCCCAGGTGCCCGAGGGCGACCTCACCCATCCGGGTCATGATGCCCATCGACAGGACGACGTAGATGGAGTCGGTGATCTCGATCCCGACCTTGCTCAGGTCGGAGCCCTCAGGCCCCATCAGATAGGGGACGACGTACAACGTCCGTCCCCGCATGCACCCGTCCATCAGCGTCGTCAGGGTGGCATGCATCTGCTTCGGGTCCATCCAGTTGTTGGTCGGGCCCACTTCTTCCATGTCCGGCGTGCAGATGAACGTGCAGTGCTCCACGCGCGCGACGTCGTTGGGATCGGAGCGGTGGTAGTAGCAGCCGGGCCACTTCTGCTGGTCCAGCTCGATCAGGACCCCCTGGACGAGGGCCGCACGGGTCAGGATCTCCTTCTCCGCCGGGGAGCCGTCGCACCACCAGATGCGGTCGGGACGAGTGAGCGTGGCCGTCTCCTCGACAAAGGACAGCAGGCGTGTGTTGGTCGTCGTGCAGACACCCGGTTCGCGAAGCGTGGTCGTGATCGCCATGGCCGTGGAGGGTCGGGTGGCAGAGCGCACCCGGGGGCTGGTTTGGCGCGGCGGGGGCCTGGGCAGTCTCCTTCATGATGAACCTGGAAGGGGCCCTCGGCAAGCCCGGAACGGACGTCACCCCGCGATATACTGGCGGCCCTATGCGTGCCCAGGCTGCCTCCGAGTCCGATACGATCCGCACGCTCCCCGACGACAGCGTGCGCCAGGTGCTGTGGCGCTTCCAGGACCGCTACGACCTGCAGATGCTCGTGCAGTCGGCGCGGGCGGTGGCGAGGGGCCCGGTCGCGAGGCTCGTGGCGGAGGGCGCCCGCGATTCCCATGAATGGACGGACGCCAAGGCGGGCCTGCTGCGGGCCTTCGACGTTGCGGGCCTGACGGCGATGTTCGCCGACCCGGCGCACGGCGGGTTCCTGGAAGGCCCCAAGAACTTCGCGCTCGCGCTCGTGGCCTTCGAACTGGCGTGGGTCGATGCGGGGGCCGCCACCTGCAGCCTCGCGCAGGTGCTCGCCGTGGCCCCCATTCACGAGCGCGGCACGCCGCCCCAGCGGGAGACATACCTCAGCCGCATGGTCCCGCCGGGCCCGGGTGAGGATCGGCCGCACTGGCGCGGCGCGTTCTGCCTGACCGAGCCCATTCCATACGTCGGCGTCGAGACGGGCCTGCTCGGCGGCAAGGTGCGCGTGGCCGAGTGGCGCGAGGGAGAAACGCCGCTGCTCCAGGTGGACAAGCGGGGCCGCTTCATCACGAACATGGCCTTCGCCAACTTCGTGACCGCCGCGGTGGACTCCGCCGACGAGCGCATCAAGGGCAGCTGCATGATCATCCTCGAGGAGGGTGACCCCGGCACCTTCGATCGTGGCGTGCCGACGCGCAAGCTCGTGCACCAGCTCTCCTCGACGCGCGACCCGGTGTTCTCGCTCCGCGTGCCTGCCGATCGCATCGTCGGCGGCTACACGGTCAAGGACGGGACGATCGTCCCCAACTTCAGCCACGGCGAGGTCATCGAGGCCGTGTTCCGCCGGACGCGCGTGACGGTGGGCCTGATGACGGCTGCGAAGCTCCTGTCCGCCGTCGAACCCGTCATCCGCTACCATCGGGGGCGGTTCCGCGGAGGCGACGCCGTGTCGCCCGGGTCGGTGCGCTACGAGCTGGGCCTGCAGCAGCGCGAGGACGCCGCGCATCGGCTCGTGGACATCTGGGCCTGCGGTGAGGCCAGCGCCTCGGTGGGCTTTGCGGCGGCGCGCCTGTTCGACGAACTGGATCCGCTCGAGCGCCGCAAGGACGCCTGGTTCGCCGAGCGGACGCTCACCGGCCGCGCGCAGATGAAGGCCCTCGCGGAGATCGGCAAGGACGCCATCGAGTGCATCCAGCTCGCCGCCAAGCCGCCCGAGCTTCGCAAGGCCGGTCGGTTCGCCGAGCTCGAGGCCAACGAACTGGTTCGGTTCGTCCGGCTCGACGCGGTGGCCAACGTCCTCTGCCCGGCCGTGAAGCTCTGGAACACGGGGCATGGCGCCACGATGATGCGCGAGGCCGTGAGCCTGATGGGCGGCTACGGCATCACCGAGGACTGTCCGGGGTTCCTCGGCCACAAGTGGATGGACTCGCAGCTCGAGGCCACCTACGAGGGCCCGGAGGCCGTGCAGCGGCGGCAGTTGTCGGTCACGATGACCAACGAGGTCTTCCTCGCGCAATTCCGCGTCTGGATCGACGAGATGCGCCGCATCGCGTCCAGCCACCCTGGCACGGGTGCCTGCACGCTGGGGTCGGCGATGCAGATGTGGCTGTGGACGCTGCTGCACCTGCAGCGCGCGACGGACGCCGATGGGACGAAGCTGTATCAGAGCGGACGGCAGGGCGTCACCTTCCCGCTGGCGGATGCGCTCTGCTGGCTGCTCGCCTCGCGCTTCCAGATCGTCGACGTGCTGGAGTTCTCGGCACGCGGCCGGGAGGACGCGGCCCTTGCCGAGGCCGTCCCGGGACTGGTGAACTTCTTCACCGACCTCTGTCACGTGCAGTCGACCAGTGCCGCCGGCGAGGTGGGCCGCATCTGCGCCGAACTGCTCTTCGGGTACCGCCGGCACCCCGCCTGGGACGAGGCGGGCTGCGGCGCCTGCTACC
>CAYLZN010000125.1:0-3268 GCA_964387935.1 uncultured Vicinamibacteraceae bacterium
TGCTGCCGGTGATGAACGCCAAGGCCGTGCAACTGGCCGTCAAGGCGGCCGTGGTCCTCGCACCCTCTACCCGGTCGTGCGGGCGGCCCTCGCTGGCGGGGTGGCGCAGGATGGCTCCGGCGGCGAGCACGCGCCCCTCGCGGTCGAGCACGATGGCTCCATCGAGGCTGGCGAGTGCCTCGAGCACCGTGAGGTCCAGGGCCAGCACGTCACGTGCCGCCAGCAGCGACAGCAGTTCGCGGCGCTGCGCGCGCTGGTCGTGGACGACCCGTTCGCCGGCCTCCAGCATGCGCTCCTCCGGCTGGACGAGCTGCGGCAGCGCCGCAGCCGGGTCGTGCAGCACGACGAACAGCGCGCCCTGCCGGGCGTCTGCGAGGTCGACCGCCGCCTTGAACAGCCGTTCCGCGATGCCGCGGTTCCCCACGGCGGAGGCCCACATCTCGTAGCGCGCCTCGAGATCGAGCAGGTGCCATTG
The DNA here is from genome assembly GCA_964387935.1 of uncultured Vicinamibacteraceae bacterium. Classification (GTDB taxonomy): domain Bacteria; phylum Acidobacteriota; class Vicinamibacteria; order Vicinamibacterales; family JAFNAJ01; genus CAYLZN01. The sequence continues at coordinate 476 of CAYLZN010000125.1, forward strand.
GGCGTTCCTGAAGGCGAACATCTGAGCGCCTTCCGCGAACACCTTGATCTCGTGCGAGGGGCTGAGGACGACGCACACGTGCCGGTTGCCTTTGGTGGCCCTGGCGTGCGGCTCGTAGGCCCGGGCACAGGGCACCGATACCGAAGACGTGCCGCGCAGCTCCGTAGACCAGCGGTCCACGTCCACGGTGGACAGCAGCCGCCCGTCGCGCGCCACGAGGAAGAGCGTGCGCAACCCGTCGCAGAGCCGGTAGAACGCCTTGATGCGCGTCAACTGCTGCGAGTAGTCGAGCGCCCAGGCCGGTGTCGCCGCATGGGCGCACGGATCGTCGTCGGCGTCGAGCAACAGCAGGCCAGAAGAGATGGGCCGGTTCTCGTAGCTGGAGAGCGCGGCCACCCGCAGGACCTCGATGGCCGAGGCGATGCGATCCGCGCGCGACGAGTGCTCGTCGGTGGAGCCGTAGGCCGTCGCGTCGAGGAAGGCGCCGATGTAGCGGTCTTCGATCGCGCCCTGGAACAGGTCCGGACGCTGCGTCATCAGCGAGGGATCGAACATCGCCCGGTAGCGCGTGGATAGCACGGCCCCGATCGTCCGCGCCAGGCGCACTTCGTGGACGGTGAAGGGCATGCTCTCGGGCACGCGCAGCACGTGGCGCGTCCCGAACCACCGCACGGCCAGCGCGGCCGGATCCGATGTCGGGTCCATCGACAGACGGCCGGCCGACGACAGGGACAGGGCCGACTCCGTCTCGAGCACGGCGCGCGGGAAGAAGCGTCGGAGCGCGGCCTGCAGCAGGTCGTCGTAGAGGGCTCCGGCAGCGAACGTTGCGGGAACGGTCATCCGAGGCGCCTATCATACTGTGGACACATGGCGCGGGAGACGCTGCTCGACTTCTTCGACGACCTGGCGCAGGCCGAGGGTGAGTTCCTGGTGTTCGACGCCGGGTTCCGGAGCTGGAGCTACTCCTACGGCCAGGTGGCGGCCGCCGCGCGGGCCTTCGCCGCCCGGCTGCACGAGGCGGGGTTCGCCAAGGGCGACACGGTGCTGCTCTGGGGCGAGAACCGGCCCGAGTGGCTCGTGGCGCTCTGGGGCTGCCTGCTGCGCGGGGTCATCGCCGTTCCCATCGATTTCCGCTCGTCGAGCGAGTTCCTGCTCCGCGTCCGGGCGATTGTCTCGGCGCGCCTCGTCGTGGTGGGCGAGGACGTGCAGGCCCCCGCGTGGCCGACGGATCTCGAGGTCTGGCCGCTCCACGATCTGCTGATCGCGCCGCCGGCGGGGCCACCCGCGCGCCCTGCGCCTCCCGCCGCGACGATCGTGCGCGACGACGTGGCGGAGATCATCTTCACCTCGGGCGCCACGGCCGATCCGAAGGGGGTCGTCATCACCCACCGCAACCTGCTCGCCAACATCGTCCCGATCGAACGGGAGATCCTGAAGTACCGGCGATGGGGCCGGCCGTTCTTCCCGCTGCGCTTCCTCAATCTGCTGCCGCTCTCGCACATGTTCGGCCAGTCGATGGCCACCTTCATCCCGCCCATGTTGCCGGGCACCGTGATCTTCATGCGCGGATACAACCCGCACGAGATCGCGCGCCAGGTGCGCGAGCGGCGGGTGTCGGTGATCGTGTGCGTGCCGAAGTTGCTGGACGTGCTGCGCGAGTTCGTCCTGCGCCAGGCGCCGACGGCGGCGCAGGCAGACGATCGGCCGATGCGATGGTGGCGTCGGTGGTGGCGCCATCGCGACGTGCACCGCGTGTTCGGCTGGAAGTTCTGGGCCTTCGTCGTGGGGGCGGCCCCGCTCGAGCCGCAGCTCGAGGAGTGCTGGTCGCGCCTGGGCTACCTGGTCATCCAGGGCTACGGCCTCACCGAGACCGCGCCGATCGTGACGCTCAACCACCCGTTCTCGGCGCGCAAGGGCTCGGTGGGCAAGCCCATCGCGGGCGTCGAGGTGAAGGTCGCGCCGGACGGCGAGATCCTCGTGCGAGGCGAGAACGTCACGCGCGGGTACTTCGGGGCGTCGACGGAGTCGGCCGCCGCGGTCGAGGACGGCTGGCTGCACACGGGCGACATCGGGAGCGTGGACGAGGACGGCCGCGTGCAAATCCGGGGGCGGAAGAAAGAGATGATCGTCACCCCTGAGGGGCTGAACGTCTTCCCCGAAGACGTGGAGCGCGTCCTGCTGGAGATCCCGGGCGTGCGCGAGGCCGCGGTGGTCGGGCACATAGTGGAGGGGCAGGAACGCGTGCACGCCGTGCTCGTGGCGGGACCGGAGTTCGACCTCGAGGCGGCCGTGGAGGACGCGAACCGCCGGCTCGCGGATCACCAGCGCATCCGTGGGGTATCGCGCTGGCCAGCAGCGGCACTGCCGCGCACCGAGGGCACCCGGAAGCTGAAGCGGCGTGCGGTGAAAGCGTGGGTGGACGGGAACGCTGCGGTGGCGACGGCCGCGGGTGTGGAGGGTGCCACCTTCGAATCGCTGGTGACCCGGTTTGCGCGCGGCGCGCGAGCGCTCAACGACGAGACCATGCTCGATGCGCTCGGCCTGACCTCACTCGAACGCGTCGAACTCCTGATGGCGCTCGAGGAGCGCTACCAGGCGACCATCGACGAATCGGCCTTCGCGTCGGCCCGGACGCTCGGAGAACTGCGTCGGGTGGTGGAAGGCGCCGCGGCAGGGTGGGACCTGGCGGCCGGCGGGCCGCTGGCGACCTCGAGCCCAGGCGAGGTGCGGCCTGCGCCCACGGTCGGTCCCGGCGCGGGGGAAACGGTGGAGTTCCCGCGATGGAGCCGGGGC
>CAYLZN010000125.1:3278-14399 GCA_964387935.1 uncultured Vicinamibacteraceae bacterium
CTGCTGCCGCTGCTGCGCGCGTTCGTCTGGCTGCGCGTCGAGGGGCGGGAACACCTCGAGGGCCTGCAGGGGCCGGTCGTCTTCGCGGCCAACCACCAGAGTCACCTCGACGCGCCGACCATTCTCGCGGCGCTGCCGCCGCGGTGGCGCCATCGCGTGGCCATCGCGATGGCCAAGGAGTTCTTCCGCGCGCACTTCTTTCCCCGGGAGGCCGGGCGGCTGGCGTGGTTCACCAACAGCCTGAACTACTACCTGGCGTCGCTCTTCTTCAATGCCTTCCCCCTGCCGCAGCGGGAGGCCGGGGCGAGGGACACCCTGCGCTACATCGGCGAGCTGGCCAGCGACGGCCACTCGCTGCTCATCTTCCCTGAGGGCAAGCGGACGGACGCGGGTGAGATCAACCCGTTCCGGTCGGGGATCGGGATGATCGGGGCGCGACTCGAGATGCCGGTCGTGCCGGTCCGGCTCGAAGGGCTCGACCGGATCCTGCACCATTCCTGGCGGTGGGCGCGGCCGGGCCGGGCCACGGTCCGCTTCGCTGCGCCGATGCGGCTCGAGGGCGAGGACTACCCGGCGCAGGCGAAGCAGGTGGAGGACGCGGTCAGGGCCCTGAGCCTTGCGCCCTGAGCCTTGAGCCCTGCGCCCTGAGCCCGTCGTTTGCCCTACCTTGCCCGTTGTGGCACACTTGCAGGTCGGCAGCGGCGGCTTGGGGCGCGCGTGACGGGCGCTTGCCGGGCCGATCGCACCTGGGAACGAGGTTCCGCCGGCGAGGAGACGGATTGAGCAAGGACGATCTGATAGATGTGCAAGGCACCGTTGTGGCCGTCCACAGCGGTGGGCTGTACCGGGTGAAGGTCGATGCGGGCCAGGAAGTGCTCGCCCAGTTGAGCGGACGCATGCGCCGCTTCCGCATCAAGGTCGTGCCCGGCGACCGGGTCACCGTGGGCATCTCGCCCTACGATCCCCAGCGCGGGATCATCACCTTCCGCGCGCGCTGATCCGCCGCGGTTCCGCGTTCACGCCGGGGCTGGCGCCACCCGCCCCCGTTCGCAACGACCCCCGATGTTCAACGACCCCGTGCTGGACGTTCGTGCACCGGACCCTCAGCCCCCGGCGGCTGAAGGTACCGCGGGCGAACAGCGCTTCGCGAGCTGCCGCTGGCACAAGCCCGCCGAGGCCGACCTGCCGGCCCACTGCATCCAGCGCGACGTGCTGTCGCTCGCGGGTGCCCACGGCTTCAGCCCCGACTCATGGTGCGTGGATTGCGCGCACTTCAAGGTGCGGCGCGTGGTGCGCAAACCCGCCTGATCGCGCGGCCCGGCCGTACGCCGTGTCTTGTCCGTACGCCCCGGCCGTACGCCATGTTTTACCCGTACGCCGCCGTACGTCGTACGCCGTACGCCGTACGCCAGCCCTACTCTGAGAACTCCCGCGCCAGCTCCACCCACTCGCCGTCCGGAGCGAGTTCCTGATAGCGCTTCCAGTGCGGTCGCGCTTCCGCGGATCGCCGCAGCTTCTCCAGCGTCACGGCCAGGTAGAAGTGCGCGTCGGCGCAGAGAGGATCCACGCGCAGGGCTTCGCGATAGGACCCCTCGGCCTCGCCGAACCGGCCGAGGTCGTGCAGGAGGTTCCCCAGGTTGAAGTGCGCCTCGAAGCAGTCGGGATCGCTGAGGGCGGCTTCGAGGTAGAGCGCCTGCGCCTCGGGGAAGTGGTCCTCCGCGTAGTGCAGGTTGCCGAGGTTCACGATCGCGGGCACGAGGTGGGGCGCAAGCAGCAGGGCTCGCCGATACGCGGCCGTCGCGGCGGCGCGCGACGAGACCTCCCCGGTGTCGAGGGCGGAGCCTTCGGCGAAGAGCCGTTCGGCGGCTGCAAAGTCGGCGTCGTTCACCATCGGCGGGCCGCCGCCGTCTGTCGGCGTGCTGCGGCCCGCTCGCGCCCGGAGGGGCACCACGCGCGTCGCGTCGGCGTCGGCGCGCGCCTGGAAATCGAGCGCCAGTTGTCCCTCCCGTGCGGCGGCCAGCACGCGCAGCACGGCCTTCACGTCGGCCCCGCGGGTCAATTCGTCGTTCGCCTGGCGAATGACGGACAGGTCCGAGAACCCGTACCAGGTGTCGGTGGCCGCTCGCACGACGGACCGCAGCAGCCCCCACTTGTGCAGGTACCGCAGGTGCTCGTCTGACACCGCCGGATACATGCCGCGGATCGCCTGGTGCGGGTAGTACTGCTGACGCAGCGCAGACGGCGTGACCAGGCCGAGGCGACCGCAGAACGCGTCCTCGTCGATGACGCGAAGGCCGCTGTCGGGTTCCTGGGCCCGCTCGTGGGCCCGGCGCACGCGGCGATCCGTCTCCGCGTCCGCCGCGGCGGTGCCAGGCGCTCGCGTGTCGGCGCCCACCACGACGAGCGTGGTCCGCGGGGAGAGCTCGGGATCGGCGCTGCCTCCGTGCTGAGCGACGAGTTCGGCCGCCCGCTTGCGCGTCACGGTCAGCAGCCGGCCCACGACGGTGACGACCTCGCCGGCAAATGCCGGCCCCGCGTGCATATGCGACAGGATAGCAAAAGCGGCGTCTCGGACCCGTGCGGCCCCCCGCACTCGGGCGACAGGCGCGACTCCCTACCCGGCGAAGGCGGCCCCGAACTCGGCGGCGCTTGCGGGTCGCGTCGCCTGATCCGCACCAACGGCGCGCAGCAACGTGTCGGCTGTGGCCGCGGGCAACGAGGGCTGCTCGTGGCGCGGATCTGTCGGCCGCGTGCGCAGCATCGCGCCGAGCAGCATCGGCGCCGTGGCCGCCTCGTAGGGCCGGCGACCGGTGGCCATTTCATAGGCAATCGCGCCAATCGTGAAGACGTCGGACCGCACGTCGGGCGCCTGTCCGAGGTGCAGCTCCGGGGCGACGTAGTAGAGCTCCTGGTCCGGCCGGCCCGCCCCACGCACGGCGTCATCGCTCAGCATCGCCGTGAGGTCCTGCATCTCGCACACGCCCCCGGACGACACCACCAGCCGCTCGCCCTCGTCGTCGCGGGTCATGCGGATCATGTCCGGGGTGAGACCGCACAGGAGGCCGCCGCGCTTGTGGACGGCACCGGCGGCCGAGGCGAGCTGGCGCACGAGCGGCGCCAGACGCGGCCACGGGAGGAAGCCTTCGCGCATCAGCAGGTCGCGCAGGCTCGAGCCTTCGTACAATTCGGTGACGACGTAGACGACATCGCCGTCTTCACCGTAGTCGCGCACCTGCATGAGCGAGGGATGGGACGCCTGCAGCAGGCGGGCCTCGCGGAGGAAACGGTCGCGGCCCACGTCCCACTTCGGGTGGGCGCCACGGCGCAACGCGCGGATGGCCACGGGATGCCCCAGCGCCCGATGCACGGCCGCGTAGATCTCGCTGCCGAACCGGCCGCGGCCGATCCGCTCCCGCAATTCGTACGTGCCCAGCCAGCCGGGTGCCTCCCCGGGAAACACCGGCGACGTGCCGGTGACCTCGCGATCCGCACCCGCCAGGGCCCGCGCGAACTCGACAGCCGTGGTCCAGCGATCGGCCGGATCCTTCGCCAGCGCCCTGAGCACGGTCTCGTCGACGAAGGCAGGGATTCCTGCGACGACCTCGCTCGGCCTGGGCGGCGAGGCGTTCAGGTGCTGCATCGCGAGGGCGAGCGGATCGTCCTGCACGAAGGGCGGGCGGCCGGTCAGCAGCTCGAAGGCCACCGCGCCGAGGCTGTAGATGTCGGATCGGGCGTCTACGTGGTCGCCACGCAGCTGCTCGGGCGACGCGTAGGTCACCGTGCCGAGGAACTCGCGGCGGCCAGTCGCCAGCGTCTCGTCCGGGTCGCGCAGGTTCGCGATGCCGAAGTCGATCAGCTTGTGCACGACCTCGCCGGTGTCGTAGCGATGACTGACGATGTTGGCGGGCTTCAGGTCGCGATGGACGATGCCGCGATCGTGGGCGAGCTCGAGCGCGGAGGCCACGACGGTCGCGAGCTGGCGCGTCGCCTGGAGGTCCAGCCGGCGCTTGCTGGCGAGGTCCTGGCGCAGGCTCGGGCCGTTGAGGTACTCCATGACGAGGAACGGCCGGCCTTCCGCGTCCACGTCGAAGTCGAGGATGGACACGATGTGCGGGTGCCGGAGCTGGGCGCAGGTCCGGCTCTCGCGCAGGAACCGCTCGCGGGGGAGGTCGCCTTCGGCGGAGCCGGGCAGGATGACCTTGATGGCCACCTCGTCGCCGAGCATGACGCGGCGCGCGCGATACACCTGGCCCATGCCTCCGGACGCGAGGAGACCCAGGATCTCGTAGCGGCTGTCAAGCACGGATCCCGGTGTGAGCACGCTCCAATTGTAGGCGGACCGGGCGGAGATCGCAGAAAGTGCGAAAAGGACTCCCGACCCCATTTATACTCCGTCGATGCCGCTATGGCTCGCCCTCGGGGCAGTAATGCTGGGCAGCACGCTGAGCACGGACGCCAGCGCGCAGCCCCTGGAACCCATCAGGTACACGCTCCGGTTCCCCGAGCCCCACACGCACTACGTCGAAGTCGAGGCCGTCTATCCCACGGGGCGGCGTCCCGACGTGGACCTGAAGATGGCGGTCTGGACGCCCGGGTCGTACCTCGTGCGGGAATACTCGCGCCACGTCGAGGACCTGACGGCGTTCGGCCCCGACGGCAGGGCGCTCCCCGTCACCAAGACGCGCAAGAACCGCTGGCGCGTCGAGACGAAGGGCGCCGCCGCGGTCACCGTGCGCTACCGCGTCTACGCGCGCGAGATGCGCGTGCAGACCAACTGGGTCGAAGCGGGCTTCGCGATGCTCAACGGCGCGCCGACCTTCATCACGCTGCTCGAGAAGGCGACGCGCCCGCACGAGGTCCGCCTGGACCTCCCATCCGCCTGGAAAACCTCGGCAACGGCCCTGCCAGCCGCCCCCGACGGCGCGCCCCACCACTACGTGGCGCCGGACTACGACACCCTGGTCGATTCGCCCATCGTCGCCGGCAATCCCGCCGTCTACGCGTTCGAGGTGTCGGGCACGCGGCACCTGCTCGTGAACGAGGGCGAAGACGGGGTCTGGGATGGCGCGCGTTCGGCCGCCGACGTCGAGAAAATCGTGCGCGCCAGCGAGCGCCTCTGGGGGTCGCTGCCCTACCCGCGCTACGTGTTCCTCAACATGATCACCGGCCAGGGGGGCGGCCTGGAGCACAGGGACTCGACGCTCCTCATGACCCACCGCTGGGTCACCGCGTCGCACTCGGACTACCTCGCCTGGCTCGGCCTGGTGAGCCACGAGTTCTTCCACGCGTGGAACGTCAAGCGCCTGCGGCCCGTCGAACTCGGACCGTTCGACTACGAGAACGAGGTCTACACGGCGAACCTCTGGGTCTCTGAAGGCTTCACCGACTACTACGGGGACCTGATCGTCCGGCGGGCCGGCCTGTCAACCGACGAGGAGTACCTGAACGATCTGTCGAACCTGATCAGGGGGCTGCAGACCACGCCGGGACGGCTCGTGCAGTCGGCCTCCGAAGCGTCGTACGACGCCTGGATCCGCCAGTACCGTCCGGACGAGAACTCGCCGAACGTCAGCATCAGCTACTACACCAAAGGCGCGGTCGTGGCCTTTCTCCTGGATGCGAAAATCCGACAGGTGACCGCGGGGCGCAAGTCGCTGGACGACCTGATGCGGCTGGCGTACGCGCGCTTTGCGGGACCGCGCGGCTTCACGACGGCGGAGTTCCGTTCGGCGGCCAGCGAGGTGGCAGGCGCCGACCTCGGCCCGTGGTTCACGGAGTTCGTGGATGGCACCGGCGAGGTGGACTACGCCGAGGCGCTCGCGTGGCTGGGACTCCGCTTCAGACCGGCGGCCACCAACGGTCGGAGTGCGAAGGCCTGGCTCGGCCTCACCACGCGCAGTGACAACGGGCGGCTGGTCGTCACGCAGGTCCGGCGGGGCACGCCTGGCTACGACGCGGGTTTCAACGTGGACGACGAGATCCTGGCGGTCGACAACTTCCGCGTGCGCGCCGACCAGTGGCCGGCGCGGCTGGAACGGCACCAGCCCGGGCAGAAGGTCAGCGTGCTCGTCGCCCGGCGCGACGAGCTCCTGCGACTCGAGGCCACGCTGGGCTCCGAGCCGGCCGAGGCGTGGCGCGTGGAGATCGATCCCGGGGCAACGCCGGAGCAGGTGGCGCGACGGAAGGCGTGGCTCGGGGAGGAGACAGGGCGGTAGCGCCGGGGCCGCCCGCGCCGGGCTCCTCGCTGACACGAAGCACGGGTCAGCCTGCGTTCGCGCGCCCAGGTCTGTCCGCCAGCGTTTCGCCCAGGTCCGCCAGCGCCAGATAGTGCACGGTCAAACCCCGGTGGGTCCTCGAAAAGCGACGCCTGACGTTGCTGGCGACGACATAGTTCTCGCCGCCGGGGTACCGCGCGCGAAACGCGGCCATACCCGCAGGGTCGAACTCGTCCGCCGACCACTTGCACTCAACGAGCGCCGGAGCCGAGCCGCGACGCACGATGACGAAGTCCACCTCGGATCCGTGCTTCGTACGCCAGTAGTGGACCGGCCCTCGGCCCAGGTGGGCGTGGAGCTCGTTGAGGACGACGTGCTCCCACAGGAGACCGAGGTCGTCATGACGAAGCTCGTGCCAGCCTCGAAAGAAGCACACGAAGCCGGTGTCGAAGGCGTAGGCCCTTGGAGCCGCCACGATTTCCGACGCCCCGCCGCCCACGTAGGGTCGCACGAGGTGGACGACGAAGGTGGCGTCGAGGACCGAGACGTAGTTGGCGATCGTCGTGCGGCTCACCTCGCAGGCTCTCGCCAGCGGCGTCGCCTCGAAGATGCCTCCGCTTTGCATCATCAGCAGCTCGAACAGACGGCCGAATGCATGCCGGCGCTCGAGTCTGAACAGCTCGAGGATGTCCCTGGCCCAGTGGGCGTCGACCCACTCCTGATACTCGCCTTCCGGCGCCGACGGCGCGAGGAAGAAGGGCGGGAGTCCGCCTCGAAGCAGCCGGTGCCTGAGATCCGTCGCCCCGAAGTCGGCCAGGTCCGCCAGCGTCATGGGTGTCAGCCAGACCTCGGCCTTGCGTCCGGCCAGCGTGTCGCGGAATCGCGCCGACGCGCCCAGCGTGGAGGAGCCGGTGGCGAGCACCCTCGTCTCGCGGAAGTGGTCGGACGCGATCTTGAGGATGCCGGCGGGATCGGCCAGGCGGTGCACCTCGTCCAGCACGATCGTGCGGCCGCGGTGTGCGTCGAGGAAGCCTTCGGGATCCTCGAGCATCCGGCGGGTGCTCGGCAGCTCGCAATCGAAATACAGGTGGTCGGGCAGGGATCGCGCGAGCACCGTCTTCCCGACGCGGCGGACGCCCATGAGCCAGACGACCGAGCGCACGCGCCACGCGCGCTCGAGGCGCCGGAGCCAGGATGTTCTTGCGATCACGCCATTAGTATTGCATTTGGACGAACTAAACGCAATCCAACCAGCGGCCACGTCGTGGCCGGCGGGCGCTCTGCGGGGGCCTCGCCAGACCCCGGCGCGAGACCACGGTCTCACTACGGCAGGTAGCACCGGCACACGCCCACGACCGGTCGTGGGCGCTTTGAACCGGGTATATCCGCGTGATAAGTTCCGACGGTCTTCGCCCGTCAGGCCTATGTCAGAGACGCCGTCGAGAACCCAGATCCTGCTGGCCCAGTTGGCCGTCGCGCTCATCGTCGCCTTCGCCCTCGTCGGACTGGCGTGGTACGGCTTGTCGGCGGAGGTTCGCCAGCGTCTCTGGCAGAACCTGATCGAGCGTCCCGGCGGGCCGATGACCTTCCGGTTCATTCTCCAGCCCATCATGGCGTCGCTCGTCGCGTGGCGCGACGGCGTGCGGGACGCTCGAACGGGACGTTCGCCTTATCTCTGGACGATGCTCACGAACCGCGCGAAGGCGGGCGACCGCCTGCACGAGGGGGTGATCGCCACCGCGCGAATCCTCCTGCTGGGCCTGGGCATGGACGTGATCTATCAGAACATCGTGTTCGAGACGTTCCACCCGGGCGAGGCGGCGATCATCTCGGTCCTGCTCGCCTTCGTGCCCTACCTCCTGCTGCGAGGCCCGGCGGCGCGTGTCGCGGGCTGGTGGCACGCCCGTCGGTCGGCGAACGACGTCCGGTGAGGACGGCCCGCCCATGAAGATGCTCGACGCCCTGAAGCGGCGATTCCCCCTCGATCGCGAGACCCTGGGCGCAGACTTCACCGCCGGTCTCATCACGGGCGTGGCGTCCATCCCCGACAGCATGGCCTCCGCCATGCTCGCGGGCATCAGTCCCCTGACCGGGCTGTACACGATGATCGTCGCGACCCCGATCGGGGCGCTGTTCACGAGCTCCCAGATGATGCACATCTCCACCACCGGCGCCCTGTCGCTGGCGGTGGGGAGCGCGCTGTACGGCCTGCCCACCGACCAGCAGTTGCCGGCCGCGTTCACACTGGCGCTCATGATGGGCGCGATCCAGACGGTGATGGGCCTGTTCAAGATGGGCTTCCTCGTGCGCTTCGTGCCGCACGCGGTGATGACCGGCTTCCTGAACGCGGTCGGCGTGCTGATCATCGTCGGCCAGCTCGCGCAATTCACCGGATACCGGAGCCCCAACGCGACCGCGGTGGCGCGGGCCCTGGATACGCTGCTCAACGTCCGGAACATGATCCCGCCAATCCTGATCGTTGGCGTCACCTGCATCCTGCTGATGATCACGCTCGGTCGGATCAAGCGCGTCAGCCAGTGGTCGCTGGCGCTGGCGATGATCGGCGCGTCGGCGCTTGCGGCACTCGGCAGCTTCGACGCGGTGCCGCTCGTCGGCGACGTCACCACCGTGCCCCGGGCCCTGCCCGGGTTCGCGTTCCCGGACTTCGCGCTGGTCCTCGATCTGATCGTGCCCGCCTTCGCCCTGGCCATCATCGGGCTGGTACAGGGCGCGGGGATCAGCCAGGGCTACCCCAATCCCGATGGCAAGTTCCCCGACGCGTCCGGGGACTTCCTGGGGCAAGGGGTCGCCAACATGTCGGCCAGCTTCTTCCAGGGCATGCCGTCAGGCGGATCGCTCTCCGGCACGGCGCTCATCGTCAGCGCCGGCGCGAAATCGCGGTGGGCGAACTTCCTGTGCGGCGTGCTGATCGCGGTGACCGTGCTCCTGTTTGCCGGCGTGGTGAAACTCATCGCCATGCCGGCGCTCGCCGGGATGCTCATCGTCGTCGGGTACCAGACCATCAAGCCGGCCAACATCAGGTCGGTCTGGCAGACCGGGCGGGTCCCGCGCGTGGTGATGCTCATCACGTTCGTCGGCACGCTGATGATGCCGCTGCAGTATGCCGTGATGCTGGGCGTGGCGACCGCCATCCTGCTCTACGTGTTCCAGGGTGCCAACCGCATCCGGCTTGTCGAACTGGTGCTCGTCAAGGGCGGCTTCCCCACCGAGCAGCCCGCGCCACGCACGTTGGCCAGCCGCAGGGCGACTGCGCTCCTCCCGTATGGCAGCCTGTTCTACGCCGCGGCCAAGACGCTGGAGGAGAACCTGCCCGTCGCCGACGACGCCAGGCAGGCCGTCGTGATCTTCCTGCTGCGGGGCTACGACGAGTTCGGCAGCACCATGATTGGCGTGCTGGACCGCTACGCCCGTACGCTCCAGCGCAACGGAGGCCGGCTGATGCTGGCCGGGGTCAGCGAGGGCGTGTTCCAGCAGATCGAGCGTACCGGCCTGCTCCGGTTGATCGGCCGCGAGAACGTCTTCAAAGAGCAGCCCCAGTTGGGCGCCGCCGCCAACCAGGCGCTCGAGGCCGCCGAGGCCTGGCTCGAAACGCTGGATCAGCCTGGCCGCTCTGCGGACTGATCGGACCCACGGGCAGACGCCAGCGTCCGGTGCCGCAGCCCGCCGCAAGAAAAAGGGGCCGTGCCCAGCACACACCGGACACGGCCCCGTGGCTCAGTTCACCAGTTGACGGCAGGTCAGTGGTTGGCGCCGCCGCCCGCATCCTCCAGCGTCCGCATCACGGCGTCCAGGTTGAACGAGGCCGGCTTCTGGCGGGGCGGGAACTTCTTGAAGTTCTCGATCTCGCGGGCCACCACCGCCTGCATCAGGTAGACGATGTACGCGTGGGAGATGACCCAGTCCCAGTAGGTGTTCGAGTTCTGGTCGGCCCGCTCGAACGGGTCGCGGCGCAGGTTGAACATCTTCGGGGCCCGCAGCTTCACGAACGGCTCGAACCAGCACTGCAGGGTCTGCGCGCGCTGCTCCATCAGCACGACCTTCCAGTCCTGCATGCGCAGGGCCAGGATGTCGCCGTCATCGCTGATGTAGAAGAAGCCCTGCCGGGGGCTCTCCTTTACCTCGCCCTGCAGGTAGGGCAGCATGTTGAACCCGTCGATGCAGACCTTGTAGGTGCGGTCACCGACCTTGTGGCCCTCGAGCAGCTTCTCCTTGACGTCCGGCTCCCCGGCCGCAGCCAGGAACGTCGCCAGCCAGTCCTGGTGCGTGACGATGCCGTTGAGAACGGTGCCGGGCTTGATCCTGCCCGGCCAGCGGACGAAGGCCGGCACCCGCCAGCCGCCCTCCCAGTTGGTGTTCTTCTCGGACCGGTACGGCGTGATGCCCGCGTCGGGCCAGGTGTTGTAGTGGACGCCGTTGTCGGTCGAGTACATGACGATGGTGTTGTCGGCGATGCCCAGATCGTCGATCTTCTTCAGCATCCGCCCGACGGCCTCGTCGTGGGCGACCATCACGTCGTTGTAGTCCCCCTGTCCGTGGCTCTTGCCCTTGTGCTTCTCGGCCGGGTGGGTCCGGAAGTGCATCGCGGTCGTGTTCCACCAGACGAAGAAGGGCTTGTCCGCCTTGTGGGCGTCGTCGATGAAGCGCAGGGCGTGATCCGTCACCTCCTCGTCGATCGTCTCCATCCGCTTCTTGGTGAGCGGGCCGGTGTCCTCGACCTTCTGCCCGCCCTTGCCGTCGGCCCAGCAGTGCAGGACGCCGCGCGGCCCGAAGTTCTTCCTGAACGCAGGGTCCTTCGGGTAGTCCGGATCCTCGGGCTCCTCCTCGGCGTTCAGGTGGTAGAGGTTGCCGAAGAACTCGTCGAAGCCGTGCATCGTCGGCAGGTGCT
>CAYLZN010000126.1:0-2016 GCA_964387935.1 uncultured Vicinamibacteraceae bacterium
GCCGAGCGCCAGGCCGAGCGCAACGGCTGGAGCCATGGTCATTCCTCAAGTACTAGCACGGCCCCTCGACACGTGGCCAGTGGCCGCGTTCGAATGGGTGGCCGTCGCGTGCGCGATCAGAAGCGAACCACGTGCTCGACGTAGAAGAAGGTCAGCCAGTCGTCTGCGAAGAGCGACCGGACGACGCGTCCGCCGTGGATCGTGCCGAGGAAGCCGTTGACGCTCCAGCGCCTGGACAGCGTGACGGCCGCCGAGCCCTCGAAGACCTGCCCGAAGTCCGTCGAACCCCCGGACGGGCGGCCGGCGAACCCGAAGATCGTCCCGCGCTGCTGCGTCGCGCCACTGCCGGCGTACCAGCGGTCGGCCGCATCGGCGAGCCAGAGCCGGCGCACGTCGCCGCGCACCGTCACGGCTGGCGACGGCCGCAGCACGATTTCCGCGAAGGCGTCCTTCAGGTTCATGTGCGCGTAGCTCGCCGTGTACGCATACCGGCGGCCGGTGGGCAGCATCTGGAAGAACGTGTCGTGCCGGTCGTCGGACGGATTGCCGTCGCCGGACGCGACGCTGTAGCCGCCGCGCAGCCAGGGCTGCCAGCGGACGCCGCTCCAGTGATACCCCGCCTCGGCGGCGAGCCACCACGCGTCGTGGGACTGCTCGTACCACGAGCCGGTCTGAACAGCGGCCCACCCGAGCCAGTCCAGTTCTCCACCGCCCACCTTCGCGGAGCCGACCGCACTCGCCCCGAAGGTCGTGATGCCGATGTCCACCTGGGTGGCGCGCCGACCGGTGTTGTCTGGCCGTCCGGTCACCGCGCGGTCGTCGTCGTAGCGATACGCGAAGACCGCGACGTCGGTCGCCGGAAGGAGCGTGCCCGGGTGGAGGGTGAGGGTGCCGGTCGCCACGGAGAGATCGTCGATGCCGACGCCCGCCGCGTCCTCGAATCCTCCCTGGGTGGGCCAGAACCAGGTGCCGGTGAGCTGCCACGTCTTTCGCGGCAGGTCACCGCGCACGCCGTCGAACGCGCGCTGGTAGAGCGACCACTCGAACTCGCCGATCAGGCGCGCGTCGAGGCGCGCGCGCTTCACGGCTTCGATCTTCGGCCGGCCCGACGGCGATTCGCCGCCCGACGCGTAGCCGAACCGCCCCACCTGGAGCCGGAGACCGCCGGGCAGCTTCGCGCGCAGGTCGAGTCGCTTGAGATACACCTGGTGGCTGTCGCGTCGGCCGCTGTGATCGTAGTAGAGCGCGCCCGTCCCGAGCGCGCCGGGACCGCTCGCATCGGTCGGCAGACCGCCGAACTGCACGTACTGGACACCGGCGGCGACGTCCACGGCAGGCCACGTGCCCGTGAGATCGACGCGAAGCTGATTGGCGAGGAAGGCGTAGTCGGGATCGCCGCCGCCGGGTCGGGGCTCGAAGTAGTTCCACACCTCGACGCGCGTGAGGTTGGCGAGACTCCATCGCCACGTCGAAGGGGGCGACGCGGGCGCCTGCGCCCGGGCGAGTGACGGCGCCAGGAGCCCGGCCGACAGGATGAGCATCGTCGCGCGCACGTAATTGAGGAACACCACACGGTCACCTTCGATGATGGCGACGCGCGGTCCACGTGGTGGCGGCTCGCGTCGATGCTACACTCCGATCACCGTCTCGTTCGACCGCGAGCGCTTCATGCCCCCGCCGGCTGTCTCGGCTGCCGCTCGTGGCGTGCGAACCCGGTGGAGCCCGGGTCGCGCGCTGGCATTCTACCTCCTGCTCCTGGCAGGGCCGACGCTCGTCCTCCTGCTGCTCGGCCTGCGGGCGGTGCAGCAGCAGCGGGCGGCCATCGAGGGACTCGCGGCGACGAATCGCCGCCTGACCGAACAGCGGGTCGTCGATCTCGTGGAGCGGCGCGTCACGGTGCTTGCGGGTGCCTGTCTGCAGGATCCGGAGCTGCTCGAAATCGTGAGCCGCGTGGACTGGTCGTCGCCGGCGTCCATCCACGCGGCGCGTGTCGGGCTGCGACGCGTGCAGGCCCGT
>CAYLZN010000126.1:2026-14028 GCA_964387935.1 uncultured Vicinamibacteraceae bacterium
AGGCCCGTCATGCGCTGGCCGGGGAGTTCTTCGCGCTCACCGGAGAGGTGGTGCACCTGCCGCGCTCGAGTCCGTTCCTGCCCACCATCGAGTTCGCGGCCGCGGAAGGAGAGGCGTCGCCGCCGCGTCCGGGATTCGGGCAGCTCCTCGCGGAGAGCGCCGCGCTCGAACGAGCCGGTCGCTGGAACCTGGCGCTGCGGACGCTGCGGCAGGCCCGTCCGCTCGCCGACACCGTCGAGCGCCGCGCCCTCATCCAGTCTCGTCTGGCGCGCGTGCACGAGCATCTCGGGGACCTCGACGCCGCACGCCAGGCGCACCTCGCGCTGGCGGCCGGAGCGCCCGACGCCTTCGATGCAGCCGGCCGGCCGTACGCCCTGGTCGCCGGCGTGGAACTGCTGCGACTCGATGCGCCGGGTCATCCCCGGCTCGCGGGCACCCGTCCCGGAGCGGCGCGTGACGTCGTCGCTGCGCTGCGGCGGGCGATGGACGAGGGCGTGTGGGACCTCACCGAGGACGAGTGGGCGTACTTCGACGCGCGAGTCCCTCGCATGTCCGCCGCCGGGGGCGACACGCGCCCGCAGCCAGCCATCGTGGCCAGGCGCGCCGCGCTCGCGCACACCCTGCGAACCTCGTTCCGCCACCATGGGCCGCTCGCGGCCGGTCAGGTGTACGGCGCCAGCGTCGACGGCCACCAGGTGTTCTATACACGGGTCGACGGTCTTCCTGCGCGAGAGGCCGAACCGCTGCTCGTGGGGCTCGACGCCAATCTGGACCTCGTCCGGCACATCGTGTTTCCGGCGGTGGTCGAGAGCGTGCCGGGCGCTCCCCTCATGACGCTCGTCTCCGCAGACGAGGGCGGCACGTCGTTCCGGTCGGTCCTGCCCTTCTGGGGCGTGACGACCCTGGAGGGCCCGGCGGCCGGGCCCCGGCACGAGGCCTTGATCTTCGGAGCCACGGTGGCCGCCGTCCTCGGCCTCCTCGTCCTCGGCGTTGTGTTCCTGCTGCGCGATGTGACGCGCGAGCGCGCGACGGCACAGTTGCGCACCGACCTCGTGGGCGGCGTCAGCCACGAGCTGAAGACGCCGCTGAGCGTCATCCGGTTGTACGCCGAGATGCTCGCCGGCGATCCGGACGCTCCGCGCGAGGAGCGCCGGTCGTTCTACGAGGTCATCTCCGCCGAGAGTCTGCGTCTGTCCCACCTGATCGAGCGCGTGCTCGATTTCTCGCGGGTGTCCCGCGGACGCCAGGAGTACGTGCGAAGGCCGGCGCGGGTCGGGCCGATCGTGACGCAGGTGGCAGAGGGCTATCGGCCCTACCTCGAACAGCAGGGGTTCACGCTGGTTGTCGATGTCCGCGACCGTGGACGTGAGGTGCTCGCCGACGAGGACGCCGTGTCGCGCGCGCTGATCTGTCTCATCGAGAACGCCGTGAAGTACTCCGGGGACGAGCGACACGTCGCCGTGCGCGCCCTCGCCAGCGAGGAGACGAGCCTGATCGAGGTCGAGGACCGCGGGCTCGGCATCGCTCCCGAGGACCGGGCGCGTCTGTTCGAGCGTTTCTATCGCGGGGCCCGCACCGGCGGGCGTGGCGGGTACGGCCTGGGGCTGTACCTGGTCGGCCACGTCATGGACGCGCACGGCGGGAGGATCGAGGTGGACAGCGACGTGGGCCGGGGCAGCACGTTCCGCCTCGTGTTCCCCTCGGTGACGGACAAGGGGGCGAGCAGCGGCGCGATGGAGGAATCCGATGCCACGGGTGCTCGTGATCGAAGACGATGAGAACCTCGCGCGCGGGGTCGAAGTCACGTTGACACGCGAGGGGTTCGACGTCGTGCGGGCCCGGCGCGGTGACACGGCCGTCGAGCTGGCCGGCCGTTGCGCCCCCGACGTCATCACGCTCGACGTCATGCTCCCCGGCGGCATGGGTGGCTTCGACGTGTGCCGGGAGCTGCGGCGACGAGGCATCCAGATCCCGATCATCATGCTCACCGCGCGGGGCGACGAGGTGGATCGCGTCCTGGGCCTCGAGCTCGGCGCAGACGACTACGTGACCAAGCCGTTCAGCCCGCGGGAGCTCGTGGCCCGCATCCGGGCGCGGCTGCGACGCGACAGCCCCGTGGGCACCCGGGACCTGGCCCGCCACCGCTTCGGCGATGTCGAGGTCGATCTCGCGCACTTCTCGGTGACGCGGGCCGGCCGGCCCGTGGAGCTCACCTCGAAGGAGTTCGACATCCTCCGCCTGCTGATCCGCCACCGGGGCGAAGTCGTCTCGCGCACGGCGATGCTCGAGGAGATCTGGGGCGACACGTCGGCTGCGGCGACGCGCACGGTGGATACGCACGTGATGAACCTGCGGAAGAAGCTCGAGCGCGACGCCGCCGCCCCGGAGTTCATCCTGTCGGCGTACGGGGAGGGCTATCGATTCGCCGGGTGATCGCGTGGGCCACGCGCCGGCCGGAGTGCAGGTCTTGACGATTCCTGACGTTTCTCCTCGCGGGCCCGCCGTGACCCGGATGCGTGCGGGTAGGCTGGGACGCGCGATGCGTCTCCAGACCTGGATCCGCCTGGCGGCTGCTGGCGCGATCGTGCTGGCCGTGTCCGGCGCGGGGGCCGACGGCCAGGCCCCGACCACCCCCGGCCAGCGCTTCCAGGAAGCCGTGACGCTCATGGAGTCGCGCGGCGACTATGCCGCCGCGATCAGGATCTTCGACGAGATCTCCGGCGGTGCGGATCGGACGCTCGCCGCCCGGGCGCTCGTCTACCAGGGCGTCTGCTACGAGCGGATGGGTCGGGAGGAGGCCCGCAAGGCCTATCGGCGCGTCATCGAGCAATTCGCCGATCAGCGCGCCGCCGTCGCGGAGGCCCGCAGCAGGCTCGCCACGCTCGAGCGCGCACGCGCGGTACCGGCACGGCGCACCGTCCGCCTCGAACGCGCCTGGGAACGCGTGCCCCCGGACCTGCCGGGCGTGGGCGGCGTCTCGGCCGATGCGCGGTGGATGTCGGTTGTCGCCCGAAACGGCGACCTCGTGACCCTCGATCTCGGCAGCGCGCAGCGCCGTTCCACCATTCCCGTCACGCGCCTCTCGGTGGCCGGCGAACACGGTCGTCCGTGGCCGTCGCCGGCGCCATCGCCGGACGGCCGCTCCCTCGCCTTCACGTGGCAGGGCGCGGACGGGAGCGTCGAGCTCCGGGTGGCCTACACGGACGGCTCCAGGACGCGGGCCCTGCGACGGGCCGCTGTCGGCGAGTGGCTCGCCGCGTCACGCTGGACCGCCCGCGGTCATCTCCTCGTTCAGGCCGTGCCCGCCAATGGGCCGACGCGTCTCTCGCTGATCGATCCCGGCACGGGAGCGACGGTACGCGAGATCGCCGGGCCGTCCGATCTCCGCTCCCCGACCCTCTCCCCGGACGAGCGGTGGCTGGCCTGGAGCGGTCCCGCGGCCGGCGACGGTTCCCACACGGATGTGTTCATCGCGCCGGTCGCAGGAGGCGCGCCCCTGGCCGTGGCCTCCAGCGAGGCCAACGATCTGATGCCGGTCTGGACGCACGACGGGCGCTCGGTCCTGTTCGTCAGCGATCGCACCGGCACGCCCGGCCTCTGGCTGCAGGCGCTCACCGCCGGCCGTCTCAGCGGCGAGCCTCGCCTCCTCCAGCAGGACATCGGCCGCATCGTCCAGCCGATCGCGCTGACGCCGGGGGGCGCCTTCTACTACTTTCGGCAGACCGGCCTCGTGGATGTCTTCACGGTGGCTCTCGAGACCGATGGCAAGGCCGTCGGGGCCCCGGTGTCGGCCCCGCAGCGCTTCGTGGGCTCGAACATGATGCCGACCTGGTCTCCCGACGGCACGCGTCTCGCGTATCTGACGCAGATGGCGTTTGCGCCGCAGGAGTCCGTCGCGGTGCGGGGCATGGGCCCCGACACTGCCCGGACCGTGCGCACGCGCATGGGCCTTCTTCGCGCGCCGCAGTGGTCGCCACAGGACGGCCGCCTGCTCGTCAAGGGCCGCGATGCGCAGGGTCGCTACGGGCTTCACGCCCTGGACCTCTCGACGGGCGAGACCTCGGCGATCCTCACCGTGCCGGCCAGGGACGAGTCGACGCTGGGCGAGGCACGGTGGAGTGCCACGGGCGACTCGGTGATCTACGTGCGGCCGGAGGGCGGCGTGAGTGCGCTCGTGTCGAGACGACTCGATGACGGCAGCGAGCAGGTGCTGCTCACCGCCGCAGACGACTGGTGGTTTGCCGGGTCGCCCTCGTTCAGCGTGCGCCGCGACGGCGCGATCGCCTTCATCCAGGCCCGCGACCAGTCGCAGGCCGTCGTCGTGCGCACGCCAGACGGTGCGCTGCGTGAAGTCTGGAAAACCGCTCCGCCGGAGTACTTCATGTCGGTGGGCTGGCAGCCACCCGGGACGCACGTGATCGTCGCGCGCGTGTCCGGGCCGCAGGTGACTGGCCAGCCGCTGAACGTGCGGCTGTGGCGCGTGGAGGTCGGGACGGGTGCGGTGTCCCCGGTGGGTGTCGAGATGACCGGCCTTCGCGACCTGAGCGTCGCGCCCGATGGCCGGAACGTCGCGTTCACGGCGGGATGGCCAACGCGCGAGGTGTGGGTGATCGAGCACTTCCTGCCGCCCGCGCCCACGGCGACCGCCGCCACCCGGCCCCGCTCTTCACGTTTCTCCACATTCCTCCCTGCCAGCCCACCATCCCGCCCCGGGCTGGTCGCTACGATCCGGGCAGTTCCTCGACTTCCTCCGCAGCAA
Source organism: uncultured Vicinamibacteraceae bacterium (assembly GCA_964387935.1). GTDB lineage: Bacteria > Acidobacteriota > Vicinamibacteria > Vicinamibacterales > JAFNAJ01 > CAYLZN01. The sequence goes on from CAYLZN010000126.1 coordinate 6,786, forward strand.
CGATTCCGATGATGCGGGATCGCGCGTGGCGTGCTCGTCGAGGGGCGGGAGGCCGAAATGGAAGGATATGACGATCGGCGGGCGGCGCGGTTCGGCGCGGGGTGGGTGGCACTCGCGATGGTCTTCGCGCTGGGAGTCGCCCCGCCCGCGTGGGCGCAGAAGAAGGGCGGATCCTGCTCGCTGACCGGACTGGCCAGTGCGAACGCCTCGTCGTTCACGCTGGTCACACCGCTCAACGTGGCCGGGTCGGGCAAGCGGCTCGGGCTGTCACTGGCCGCGGCTCGTGCGACCATCTCCTGCGGCAGCGCATCCGTGGACGCCGTCATCGTTGCGGCGGGATCGGCCTGGGCGTCGAGCAGCGACCAGGCGCGGGTGGAGGTCTTCTTCCTCAATCCCACGACCGGGCAACCGCTCCCCAACTGTCCGCCACTCGCCCTGCCAGTGCCAACGCTGTCGAACAACGGCGAAAACACGGTGTGGACGATCGACTTCGGCGACATCAATGGCGATCAGGTGCCCGACTTCGTCACGACGAGCCGCTACTCGCAGCAGGCCTGGGCGTATGTGGCAGGGAGCACCGCCGGAACGATCACCTACGGCGGCGCAATCGCGATCCCTCGGCCAGCCAGCGACACCGGAGGCTCCTTCGCCTACTCGGCGGCGGTGGGTGACCTCGATGGCAGCACCGGCGATGAGATTGCGATCGGCGCTCCGGGCAGCTCGAGCAAGCGTTCGCCCGCACCGGGGGAGATCATGCTCTACAAGTTCACTGGAACCGCGTTCACTCACCTGACGACGCTGCAGGCCCCGCCAAACGATGCGCACTGGAACTTCGGCTACTCCGTGGCCATCGGCGAGGTCGCCGACGGCGGCCTGCCGGATGTCGTGGCGTCGGCAATGTCGCAAACCGTGGCCGGCGTGAAAGGCGCGGGCGCGGTGTATATCTACAGTCAGGGCGCGTCAGGTACGTGGCCGGCTTCCCCCTCCCAACTGCGTGCCGCCACGCTCGCCGACGAGAGCTACGGTTACCGGGTGGCCATCGGCGACCTGGGCAGCAGCAACGCGTCCAATGGTCACCTCGCCGATGGCACTCGGGACGTCATCGCCACGACCGGCTGGGGCGGTCCCGACACGCGACTCGACATCACGCTCGGCCCGGTCACCAACGGTGAACTCCCCGCAACGTCTCTTGCCCTCAGGCCGGACACGAGCCTTGGCGGTGGCTGGGGTACCGGCGAACCGACCTGTGCCGACGTGAACGACGATGGCGATCCGGACGTGTTCATCGGCGCCATGAACGCCACCCACACGAACGCGTGCATCAGTCCTGGCGTCGCTTATGCCTTCCTCTCGAATGGCGACGGCACCATGACCTCGTACCGCCTGGCCGCGCCGTCCGCGGACGCGGACTTCGCCGGCTACGGCCGCTGGGTCGTCGGCGTCGACGGCACGCCGCTGGTCCTCGTCACCGAGCAGGGCCGCAACTTCGCCGACGCGGCAACCACCGGGCAGATCTACGTGTACAGGGCACCCTGATCAGCGGCTTGCGGTCAGCGGCCAGCGGCTCGCGGCCAGCGGCTTGCGGCTCGCGGCCAGCGGCGAGCGGCTGGCGGCTGGCGGCTGGCGGCCCGACTGGAGGATTCGCGAGCCGTGGTAGTTTGATGGTATGAAAGCTACCATTGACAAGGCAGGTCGTGTGGTCATTCCGGCCCAGGCCCGCGCCAGGGCCGGCTTCGAGCCTGGCACCGAACTGGACGTCCGCGTGGACGAGTTCGGGGTGCACCTGGCTCGCTCGGCGGCCGGTCCCCGGCTGGTACGGATCGGCAAGCGCCTGGTGGCGCGTCCCTCGGTCTCGAAGGCCGCCCTGCCCGCGGTCGATGTGGCGGCGATGATCGACGAGGAACGCGATCGATGGCCGCTGTAGGCCCGGTGCTCTTCATCGACACGAGCGTCCTGCTCGCCGGGATGATCGAGCTGGAGCCGCCGAATCCCGCCGCCCACGCCATCATGCAGGCGGTGGCCGACGGGCGCGCCCGGCCTGCGACGGCCTTCCACTGCTGCCTCGAGTTCTTCTCGGTTGCCACCCGGCTGCCCGCCGAGTTCCGACTCTCGCCCGCCGACGCCAGGCAGCTCGTCGAGGACGAGATTCTCGCGCGGTTCGACGTGCGGGACCTGCCCAGGTCGGACCGGCGCGCGCTCTTCGCGACGGCGGTCTCGGACCATGTGGCCGGCGGCCGCATCTACGACCTGCACATCGCGGAGGTCGCTCGTGCCACGGGGGCGAGCGCGGTCCTCACGCAGAATCGGCGCCACTTCACGGGCCTGCTGCGCCACGGCATGGTCGTGCAGTCTGCGGAGGAGTACGCGCCGCGCCTGGCCCGCCGGCGCTGACTGTGAGCGGACAGAACGGCCAGCGGCTTGCGGCCAGCGGCTTGCGGCGGGCGGCCGCCCGGAATTGACACGTTGCCCGGCGAGCGCGATCATCTGCTCCTGAACATGACACGGCGCCTCACGCGCCAGAGACCCCCTGACGCGACGATGGCGCTCTGGGCACGGGGAGTGGTTGCGCTCGCGGCAGCCAAGGTGGCCATCGCGCTGCTGGCCGGTGCGGTCGGCCTCGCCACGGGCACGCTGGCGCCAACTCGCCTCCCGCCCTGGGTGACCGCGGCCCTCGTCCTCGCGTACGGCTGCGTGGGGCTGACGCTCGTCGTCGCGGGTCGGTCCGACCGTCGCGCCCGCGAGTTCGGCGCGTTCCTGCTGCTCATCGCCGCCGCCTTCTCGGACGTGCTCGCCCGGACCGGCCACCCGCTCGGCGGCGTGTCCGCGCTCGTGGCCAGCCTCCGTGTCGAGGCCTTCCTGCCGTTCTTCCTGTGGGCGTTCGTCCGGGACTTCCCCGTGCCCATCCCGATGGGCCGGACACACGCGATCGCCGAACACGCCGCCACCGCGTCCCTCGTTGGCGGCGTCCTGCTCTGTGGCGTGAACCTCGCCATCGACTTGGGCGCGATCGGCATGGCGTCTCCAGTGCGCCTGTTCTCCCGGCATCTCTCCGGCGGGCTGTACTGGCCGCTGCTCTTCGTGATGATGATCCCCGCCGGCGCCGTGCTCGTCCAGCGTGCGAGCCTGCAGTCGGCGGACGGCCGCCGCCTGACGTTCTTCGTCAGCTCGGTGCTCGTCGGTCTGCTCCCGATCTCGGTGGATATCGTGGCACGCCTGGTGAGCCCGTGGTGGGCCTCGTTCGTCAGGCAACCCGGGCCCGCATTCATCGAGGCTGCCGTCGTCGTCTTCTCGCTGCTGTCGGTGCCGTTCACGACGGCCTACGCAGTCCTGGTCGACCTCGTGGTCGATGTGCGACTGCTCGTACGGGCGGCCCTGCAATACGCGCTGGCACGCTACACGGTCCTGGCGCTGGTCAGCCTGCCGTTCCTCTGGGTGGCCGTGTTCGTCTATGCGAACCGCGGAGCGACGGTGCAGCAGTTGCTCACCGGGCCCGTCGCGGCGGCCCTCCTCGTGGGGCTCATCGCGGCCGCCGTCGCCCTCGCACTCCGCAAGGCCACGCTGCGGGCCATCGACCGCCGGTTCTTCCGGGAGCAGTACGACGCGCAGCAGATCCTGAGCGGCCTCGTGGAGGCTTCCCGTCGCGTGGATTCGACCGAGCGCCTCGCCGACCTGCTCGAGGCCGAGGTGAACCGGGCCCTGCACGTCGATCGGGCCTGCGTCCTGGTGCTCGACGATGCGTCGGCCTGCTTCGCGGTCCGGGAGGGCACAGCGCCACCGCTCCCCGCTGCCACGATGCTCGTGAGGCTGCTCTCCGGGTCCGATCACCCGCTCGACGTCGACCTCGATGCCCGATCGGCGCTGCACCGGATCCCGGTGGACGAACGCGCGTGGCTCTCGGACAGCGGATTTGCATTGCTGGTCCCGCTGCGGGGCGCGGCGGGCGAACTGATCGGGGTGCTCGGCGTGGGGGAGAAACTGAGCGGGCTCCCCTACACGACGCAGGATCGACGCCTGCTGGCCGCCGTCGGCGCCTCCGGCGGCCTGTGCCTCGAGAACCGCCGCACGAGGGACGCCTCACCGCGGACGGTCACCCTCACCAGCCTGGCGGCGACGGCCCCGATCACCCCGGCAGCCATCGACGAGCCCGCGCGCGAGTGCCGCTCGTGCGGTCTGGTGCATGCCCGGCATCGCACGACGTGCGGCTGCGGCGCGACGCTGGTGGAAGCGCTGTTGCCCGAGGTGCTCGCGGGCAAGTTCCGGATCGACCGGCGCATCGGGGCCGGCGGCATGGGCGTGGTCTACCGGGCCGAGGATCTGACGCTCGGCCGCAGCGTGGCCATCAAGGTCCTGCCACGGGTGAGCCCGGAACACACGTGGCGCCTGCGACGCGAGGCGCGGGCGATGGCCCTCGTCACCCACCCCAACCTCGCCTTGATCTACGGGGCCGAGTCCTGGCTCGGGCGGCCCGCTCTGGTCGTCGAGTACCTCTCGGGCGGAACTCTGACGCGCCGCCTCAAGGGCGGCCCGATGCCGGTCGACGAGGTGCTCGCGCTCGGGACGACGCTGGCCGACGTCCTGCAGACCCTGCATGGCGCCGGCCTGCTCCATCGCGACATCAAGCCGAGCAACATCGGGTTCACCGTCGCAGGGACCCCCAAGCTTCTCGATTTCGGCCTGGCGCGGCTCGTGGGTGGCGAACTGGACACGGCCGCGAGGACGGCGCCGGCCGCGCCGGCTTCAACAGACGCCACGGGCATCGTGGACGGTTCGTCTGCGAATCGATCGGTGGTGGGCACACCGCCCTACATGTCGCCCGAGGCGGTGCGCAACGACACGCCCGGTCCCTCGTTCGACCTCTGGAGCCTCAGCGTCGTGCTGTTCGAGGCGGCCAGCGGCGTGAATCCCTTCAAGGGCGCGACCCTGCTGGCGACGCTCGCGCAAATCCAGGCCGGGGTGCCACCGGACCTGCACGCGCACCTGTCGACGTGCCCGGCCGATCTGGCGCTGTTCTTCCGGCGGACCCTGGCCGGCGACCGTCGTGCACGCCCTGCGACGGCGCTCGAATACGGACAGCTCCTCGCGGCCTTGCGAGGATCCCTCCTTTCGATCTAGACTCCGCCGCGTTCCCCACGATCCATTCGCGTGCCGACGGCCTCTCACCAAGGAGTAGCCATGCCTGCGAAGCCTTCGTTTCGGCTGGTGTTCGGCGAATGCTGTGTTTCGGTCGGACGGGGTGTCGAGCGCGTGTCCCAGAAACACGCGTCACCACCTCCGGCCGGCGGGCCGCCGGTGCCGCTGATGATCGAGATCAGCCCGGAAGCCGGCGCCTTCTGGACGGAGCGGTATTCGAAGACGATCCCCAAGGGCTTGCGGAAGACGAAGTGGTCGGTGGCCCGGGCGACGGTGCTGGAGATGTCGGAATTGCTCGGCGTGGAAGCCGCGGAAGCCGCGGTGGCGTCGGCCAGGCCCGGCGCATCGGTGGTGATCAGGGTCGCGCACGCCAGGAAGGGTTCGAAGGCCGTCGAGAAGAACCAGCGCTGCAAGGCGGCCAAGCGTGTGGGCCAGGGCGACTTCTGCACGGTCGACTGACGCGGCCCCGCCCATGCCGTTCACGCTGCGGACCGGCGCCCCGCTGCACCTGCAGGACACCGAGTACTACTGCGGCCCGGCGTCCGCTCAAATGATCCTGCACACGCAGGTGCCGCTGCCCGATCAGGCCGTGCTGGCGGGCACGTTCGTCGGCCCGGGCGGCGAAGTGTACCCGGACGAACTGGCCGCCATGATCAATGGCCAGGCGACCGGCGGCGTGGCCTACGCGGAGGTGGCACTGGCCACGGCGAAGAAGTCCATGCGGCGGGCCGGATGGCTGATGCACCAGCACGGGCAGCCGGCCGTGGCGCTCGTGCATGACGGCGGCCACTGGATGGTCATCGAGGGCTTCAGCGCCGGGCGCGCACCCGCCGGTCCGTCGGACCCCGGCTTCAACCTCAAAAAGGTGTTCGTGCGAAACCCGTATCCGGACCTCGGGCTGCTCCGGAGCAACGGCAGCATCGGCGCCGCGCCGCCCCCCGCGCATCAGGCAGGCGACGTCTGCGGCGTGGCCACGATCGAGGAGGAGTTCTACACGTGGGCCGGGTGGCTCGAGCAGTTCACCGCCTGGCAGGGGCAGTTCGTCGTCGTCTGTCCCTCGACACGACCGATTCCCGTCCTGGGCCCACCCGGAGGCGGGGTCGTGCCAGGCCCGCAGACTGGAGGCTCGTGGTCTGGCCCGTCGACCCCGGCTCAGACAGATCGCGTGGCGATGGCGCCATCGGACGCGGCACGCGTGGCCCGTGACGAACTCGAGCGGTCGGGAGTTCTGGACCTGGACAGGTGGGCGCGCGCGTACGAGGCGGGCAGGACGACGGCCGTGCGTCTCGTGCATCGCCTGCCGCGCGGCGGCGGGTACTTCCTCGTGGGCCTCCTGTCCGAGCAGGGACACGGCGTCATTGTCGGTCTCGACGCCGCGCGCGCCGCGCTCCTGCATGCAGCACTGAACCCGGCCCCGGTCTTGCGAGCGAGCCTCTTCGGTCCCCTGCCAGAGCCACCGGGCACCAGTCAGGCGGCAGCGCCGCCGGGGCCGCGCCTCGTCTGGACACCCTCGGTCGGATCCCGCTCGCCGCTGTTCCCCTTTGCCGAGTTCCAGACCGGCGATCGGCCTGCGTATGTGCGTCTGTTCGACCGGCGCGTGTTCGCGACGCTCTCGAACCCCCCACTGCGTCTGCGTTGAGCGCTCGTGGCACGCATGGACAGGATGGCCGAATCGGACGCCGTCGCCCGCGCGCGGGCAGCGCTGAGCGCGACTCGCGATGACCCCGCGCAGGTGTTCTTCGTCCAACGTCTCGACCTTCCCGATCGGGCGTACTTCATCGTCGCCTTCGGCGGCGGGCAGAAGCGCGTGTGCACCGTGGACGCCCGTGGCGACGTGCAGCAGGTTGCCCGCGTCGCCGACCCCGCGACGATCGTGCCGGTCACCGAGGAGCGGGCGCGGAGGCTGGCCGGGGTCGATGCGCGCGCGGCCCTCAGGCTCGTGTGGCGACCGTGCCGCGCCTCGCGGTCGGCCCTGTTTCCGCTCTGGGAGGTGTCGGCGGGTCACGTCCTGGTGTACGTGGACATGTTCGAGCGCGTGCTGCCCTCGCTCGATTAGACTGTCGGCCGACGCCTCTCCAGGAGTGTTCCATGCCCGTCAGTCGAGTTCCGCTGC
>CAYLZN010000127.1:0-13916 GCA_964387935.1 uncultured Vicinamibacteraceae bacterium
GCCGTCTGCGACAGGAAGGCGTGCAGCGCTGCGGCACTGCGGACCGCCTCGCCGCCAGCCCACTCGCCTGCCGCAGCCGTCAACTGCCGCAGGCGCCGCCGACCGACGCCCGGCACGCGCGCGAGCGCGAGGGCGACGCGTTCGAAGGCGTGCGCGTCAGTCATCGCGGCCCGTGAGTCGGCACGCGCCGCCGAGCCCGTGCAGGGCCACCGCGCTGGCCGCGGCCACGTTGATCGAATCGGTGCCCTCTGCCATCGGCACGCGCACCCGCCGGTCGCACGCGGCGATCGTCGCCCGGTCGAGTCCCGAGCCTTCGCGGCCCACCAGCACGAGCAGCCGACGCGACTCCGCCCACGACGGGCGGCGCGGCCCGAGGTCCTCCGCATCGGCCGACGGTGTGAGCGCGACGACCACGCCGCCTCCCTCACGCACGCGCGCAAAGGTCCCGGGCCAGTCCGTGACGCGCGCGAACGGCACCTGCAGCGTGGCGCCCATCGAGGTACGGATCGCCTTGCGGTACAACGGGTCGGCGCATCCGGCGTCGAGGACGACCGCCTGGATCCCGAACGCAGCCGCGTTGCGGAAGCAGGCGCCCACGTTGTCTGCATCCGCCAGCCCCTCGAGCCCCAGCAGCCATGCCGGCTCGCCGGGTGCCGGCACGACCGCCTCAACCCCGAGCGTCGGTGTTCGCAGCCCGATCGCGAGGCAGCCCCGATGGATGTTGTAGCCCGCGAGCGCCACGAGCCGGTCGAGCGCGGCAACGAACACGGGAAGGGTCGGCAGGTGCGGCGTGAGGACCACGTCGAGGGCCGCCGCGGCAGCGGGCGACACGAGCACGGACTCCACCCTCCAGCGCGGCGAGGTCAGCAGCCGCTCCACGACCCGGCGGCCTTCCGCGATGAACCGCCCTCCCTGCCGCAGCAGCACCGGATCGGCCACGCCGCGATACCACGCGAGCCTCGGGTCCTCGACGTTGCTGACGGGGATCAGGGGCATGTCACGGGGCGTCCATCACGCGGCAGGACGCCGCCTGCTGGCCGTGCGTGTTGAACGCGTCGATGTCCGGCGACAAGCTCACGTCCACGTTGACCTCGAGCTCGTAGCTGACGAAGATGTCCACCGTGCTGCGCGCGCCTGCCGCATCGATCTCCACGATGACGCCGCCGTTCGGGCTGCGAAAGGAAAACCCGCCCTGCCCGCACGGCGAGGCCTCGTCGCAGTGCGCGGCGCGCCGGTAGGTGGGAGGCCCCACGGCGAGGTCGATACGACGACGATTGGCTCCCGGTGTGAAGCTCAACGTGTAACGCGAAGCACCCGCCGCGGTCGGCGCGAGGCGATACGAACGGCCGTCCGGCAGAGTGCACTCGACGCCTGCCTGTTCCGTCGGGGCGGGTGCCGCTCCCAGGGACCACGCGACGGCCACCATCGTCACACCGGACAGGAAGCGCCGGGCCATGCCTCAGGATAGCAGGCCGTCCCCCGGCAGGAGATGACCAGCATGAGCATGCTGCGACTCGTCGAACGGACCATGGGAGAAGGTGTCCTCTCCCGCCTCGGCGCGCGAATGTTGCGCGCCGGGTACGAGTTGTCGCGCTATCAGGAGTTCGACGTCCGCGACGGCCACCTGTCGCTGCGCGGCGAACTGGTGGAGGGACACCTCCACGCGCCGCCGCACGCCCTCGAGCCGCTGCTCGGCACCGCGGCGCCGCTGACCCTCCACCTCGACAACGGCCGGTGCTTCGACCTGTTCGTCGTGAACGCGGACGGCGTCGTCACGAGCGCCGACCAGCGGGGCTTCTACGACGGCCCGGCTTGACGGGGGCCGTCCGGGTTCCCCAGTGGCCCAGCGGGTAGCTGCGGCTGTAGCCTGCCGTGGTGTTGGCGAGGGTCACTACCAGGCCGCCGCTCGCGTCGCACGCGAACGTCTCCGTGATCTCCTGGTTGGGCGCGTCCGCGTCGTGTTCGACGACCACCGAGCCCAGGTCCGCGCGCGTGGACAGGTCCGGGGCGAACGGGAACCGGATCTCGTCCCACAGCAGGATGTCGCCCGCGGGCTGGCCACTGGGCGCGATCTGGCTGCACTCGAGGAAGCGGAAATGTCCGAGGTTGTGCGCGGGATGGTACGATCGGGCCGCGGAGAGCGCAGGTTCCCCCGGGCGAGGCAGCGGCGTTCCCTTCACGAACAGCGGGTCGAACACGGCGGTGGCGCCGTAGTCGCCCTCCCGCCACACGCCGAAGTAGCGGGTGAACCGGTCGCGCAGCACGTATCCCGCGGACGCATCGGCCTGGATGGCGAGGCCGATGGCGGTGGACGAGCGTCCGTACGACGACCGCTTCACCTGACGCCCGAACCGCTCGCGGAGGCGACGCCCCACCAGGGGCAGGTCGCTCGCCCCGCCGATGGCGTACAGCGTGTCGAGTTTCCTGCGCGGGTTCTCGTCGGCATCGGTGATGCCCTGTCGCTCGAGCAGCGCCTCCACCGTCGCGAGGCTGCGATCGACCAGCGGCAGGCACCGCTCGAAGAACTCGGCCACTGGAATGGTGACCGTCGGCCACCCCGCACGCACCGAGTCGAGGTCGATGACGAGCCGGCGCGTGTTGGGATGAAGCGCTTCCTTCTGCGTGCGGCACATCTCGTACAGCCGGAAGACGACGTCCTGTGGCAGCGCGTCGCGCTCATCGTGCGACAGGTGCGCCGCGTCGAGCGCCATCTCTGCCAGCAATTCGTCGAAATCGTCGCCGCCCAGCGCGGTGACGCCCTCGTAATCGACCACCTCGTGGAGACGGTCGTCGAGCGCCACGAGCGACGCGTCGAACGTGCCCCCGCCGAAGTCGTACACGAGCAGCATCCGGTGCCGTTCGGCCTCTCCGCCCGTGCGCGCCCGATGCCCGAACTCGATGCTGGCGGCCGAGGGCTCGTTGAGCATGCCGAGCACCGTGAACCCTGCCTGCCGGAAGCCCTCGGTCGTCAGGAAGCGCTGGTTGCTGTTGGCATTGGCCGGCACGCCGAGGATCGCCTCGAGCGGCTCCGAGGCCGAAACGGGCAGCGTGGACTGGGTCCGGATGTTCCTGGCCAGTGCCTCGGCCATCTCGCGCAGCAATTGCTGGACAGGCACGACCTGATTGCCGATCGCCACCTGCGTGTCCAGCCCGGCCTCGGCGAGCAGGCGCTTCAGCGAGCGCACGACGGTCCAGGACGGGTCCTCCTGCAGTTGCCAGGCGTCGAACCCGAATCGCCGGTCCGGGCCCTTGACCGCCACGACCGGCGGAAACCAGTCCCGCGTCAGCCCGTCGGGACACTCGAAGGCGACCACGGGGTAGTTGCCCCGATCGACGGCCGCCACCACGATGCGCGTCGTTCCGAAATCCACTCCAAGCTTCATCGTTCTCGACTCACTCCTCTGCCAACACCATACATCACCGCTCCACGTGCGGCCGTAGCTCGAGGCGCGAGACGGTCGGGCCCGGCAGAAACGGGGTCGGTTCTCCCCGCACCCACGCGGAGTGACCGTCGCGGTAGTGCGGGGACAGCGGGTGACCGCTCTGCCCGCCCGGCATGTGGAAGTAGCCCTCGGCCTCGTGCCCGGGCGACACGGCCAGTCGCTCGGACGCGCCGAAGGTGGGCCCCTGGACGCGTGGCATGTGCGCGTCCCCCGGCAGGGCGTGCTTCGGCATGTCGAGCCACCAGGCGAGCCAGGGCACGCCCCGCGAGAGCGGGTGCTGCACGAGCGAGGTGTTGGCGTCGCCCCACGTCCGCTGGGACAGGCGGTGGTCGCCCTCGGTGAGCGCCGCGAGCGACTGGTCGACGGCGTCGAGCAGCAGCGCCTGCCAGTCCGCGTACTTCGGATCCAGCAGGTGCGGTGGCCGCTCCGAGACCAGCGCCCAGGCCACGCCTTCGGGGGCCCGCGTGGTGGCCGGGTACTCGGGGTCCAGTGCGCGCACGCGTGCGACGAACGGGGCCATGACGAGTTCGGTGACCTTCGCGTGGAACTGCCGGACGAGGCGATACGCCACCGAATCCACCGAGGCGCGTCCCGTCCACTGTTCGCCGACGAGTCGACGGTACTCACGGCGGGCCTCTGATGCTGACACAGCCGCGTCGGTGAGCGTGTCGAGCAGCACCTGTCGCCAGCGCTCCAGAAACAGCGCGCGGTCGTCCAGGTGTACGGCGAGCATGTCGCGCTCGGTCGGCGTCGCCAGGGTCCGCAGACCGTCACGGATCTGGCGCGCCCGCGCCCCGGGGTCGTAGCCGCCGTCCCCCAGCATGGCGAGGACCGGCAGGCCGGCAATCCGGTTGTTGGCCGTGACGATCTGCCCGTCTGGCGGGTCGACGGTGCGCGGGTACTCCGATGGGTCGTACCAGCCGGACCAGCCGCGCGATCCGTCTGCCCAGGACACGGGCAGGGTGCCGTCGAACCCGACGCGGCGAGGGATACGGCCCGCCACGCTCCAGCCGACGTGGCCAGCGGCATCGGCCACGACGAGGTTCTGGGCAGCTATGCCGGCGCGGTTGCCGACGTCGAACGCCTCCTCGACGGAGCGAGCGCGCTCGACGCCTCCCAGGCGGACATTCAGGCCCTCGGGATCGTGCGCGACCCACCGCAGCGCGAACACACGTCCGCCATGGTCGGGTCTGGTCACCGGCCCCCACACGGTCTCGCGCACCTCGAGCAGGTCGTCGGCAGCCCCCTTCACCAGGAGGCGTTCCTGGAATGTGTCGAACGAGCGCGGACCCGCTGGGCTGACGTACTTCGAGGGGTCGCCTGCGACGACTTCGATCAGCACGCGGTCGGTCCAGTCCGCCGTGGTGTTGGTGAAGCCCCAGGCGACGACGCCGTTGCTGCCAACGATGACGGTGGGGACGCCGGGAAGCGTCACGCCCGTGACGCGATGCGGCCCTTCGCTGTCCGTCCAGGCAAGCGAGGCGCGGTACCAGATGTTTGGCACGCTGATGCCGAGGTGCATGTCGTTGGCGAGGATGGCCCGCCCGTCGGCCGTCCGTGTGCCGGCAAGCGCCCAGTTGTTGCTGCCGAGGACGAACGCCTCGCGGTCGGTGTCGAGGCCCAGGCTCGCCGCGAACGCCGGGTCGGCGAAGTCGGTCTCCGCGGCCGGTGAGGGCGGACGCCGCTCGGCGGCGCGCGGGAGCGCCACCCCACGGAGATCGAACACGTCGGCGCCCGGCACCGCCGGAGGCGGCAGTGGCGGGCCGTCCAGGGGCGTGTCCCAGTCGCTCGCTGACGACAGCAGGAACGCGGCCACGGGCGTGGGCAGGGCCTCGTGGAGGAGCGCCGCACGAGCTTCGCGCACGCCGCCGCTGTCCTGCAGTTGGAAGAACATGGCCGCGACCACGAGCACCGAGTCCTCTGGCCGCCAGGGGCGCGGCGCCACCCGCAGCAGCAGATACTCCGGGGGCGCGGCCCGCAACGCGCCCAGCCCGGCGTTCACCCCGTCGGCATAGGCCTCGAGCAGCGCGCGATCGTCGGGATGCGCCGCCTCCACGACGCCGAGGGCCCGTGCACGGAACCGATGCAGGCGGCTCGCGCGGTCGGTGGCCAGCGCGACCCGTCCGAATAGCTCGGCCAGTTCGCCGGCCGCGCGGCGCCGCAGCAGGTCCATCTGGAAGAATCGCTCCTGCGCGTGCACGAAGCCGGTCGCGCGCGCCACGTCGACCCGCGACGCCCCGGAAATAGTTGGCACACCAAACGCATCCCGCTCGACGACCACCTGCGCCGAGAGGCCAGGCACGCTCTGCTCACCGTCGAGCTGCGCCAGGCTGCGGCCGAGCTGCAGGCGCACGTACGCGCCGGCGCCCGCGATCAGCAGGAGCAGCACCGCGGAGACGACAGCGAGAACGCGGAGCAGCAGACGGAAGCGGCTCGAGGCACGGGCGACAACAGCCATGACGACACGATTCTACGGCGTTCGCAGGCGCGCGAGGAGCGCCAGGAGATCCGCTGGCGGCGGCACGTCGAAGACCAGGGCCTCTCCGGTGCGGGGATGGGCGAAGCCCAGCCGTCGCCCGTGCAGGGCCTGCCGAGGGAATGCCAGGTGCCCCCCGGGCGACCCCGCGGGTGGGTCGCAGTAGATGCGCTCCCCGACGAGCGGGCACCCCGCCTGCCAGGCCTGCACGCGCACCTGGTGCCGCTTGCCGGTGACCAGCCGCACCTCGAGCAACGACGCCCCGGCGAACCGCTCGACGCACGTGAACCGGGCGATGGCTTCGTAGCTCCGCGGCCGATGCGCGGGCACAGGGCGCTGCACCCTGGCGAGCGGATCCCAGGACAGCCACGTACGCCAGGTGCCTTCCGCGGGATCCGGTGTCCCGTGCACCACCGCGAGGTAGAGGCGCTCCGGGGTTCGACGAACGAACTGGTTCTTCAGGGCGTGGCAGGCGAATGGCGACCGCGCGAAGACCACCGGCCCGGAAGTGTCGCGGTCGAGGCGATGGACGGCCAGCGCCTCGCGCTGCCCATGCGATCGCCAGCGAGCCTGGACGGCATCTGCCAGCGATGGGGCGTCGGGTTGATCGGCACGCGGCACCGTCAACAGCCCTGCCGGCTTCACCAGGACGACGAGGTCGTCGTCCTCGAAGAGGATGTCGAGCGTGCCGGCACGGTGTGCCCCGACGCGATGGCCGCTGCCCGGCCTGTCGCGCCAGATCCGGACCTGCTCCCCACCCTGCAGCCGGCGCGCGCCATTTCCCAGCGCCTGCGCCACCTCGTCGACCCAGACGCGGCCGCGCAGCAGGGCCTCGCTGGCCTGCTTCCTCGAGCCGAGCCGGGACGGCGCGGCGAGCCACTTGTCGAGGCGTTCGCCGGCAGCGGCCGGTTCGACACGCTCAACCTGTCCCCGGCGACGATCAGTCATGCGCAGGGGATCTTACGCTGTGGTGCTTGGTGCCGGGTGCTGGGTGCCATGTGCCCTGAGCCCGATTCTTGCTACCATGCGTCCGTTACCATGCTCGCACCCGTCAAGCAGCTCGCCCACGTGTGGCGCACGATCCGCGACGTCGACCTCGACGCGATTCGTGACGCCGCGACCGCACCGTTCACCCTGCTGATCGCCGGGGAGACCCTCGACGATGCGACGCACCTGCGCGAGCTGCTCACGCCGCCCGGAACGCCCGACCATCCCTGGATCGTTCCGGTTGAAGCCGGGTCGGGTTCGGCTCACGAAGCCGGCGGCGCGCTCGTGGCCATTCTCCTGTCCCGGCAGCCGCAGCTAATCGCCCCCCTGGCCACCCTGCGCGACGACGTTATCGCGCGCGGCGGACGCGCGATAGACGTCGTGCTCGGTGATGTCGACGCACCGCTGGGCGATGCGGTCGAAGGCGGGACGAAGCCGGTCTTCGCGCCGGCGATCGACTCACGCCTCGCTCGCGACCTGGGACTGCGCGTGGCCGCGGCGACCGGCGCCGACGGGCGCCTGGCGCTCGCGCGCCAGATCCCCGCGTGGCGCGACGCCATCATCACGGCCATCATCGAAGAAACGTCACAGGCCAACGCGAGCTACGCCTTCGCGACCGGTCTCGCCGAGATGGTCCCGCTGTTCTCGGCTCCACTCAACGTGGGCGACGTCATCATCCTGACGAAGAACCAACTGATGATGAGCTACCGCATCGCGCTCGCCGCTGGCGTGGACGGCCACGCGCGACGCCTGATGCCCGAGATCATCGGCGTCCTCGGCGGAGGCTTGCTGTTCCGCCAGATGGCGCGCGAACTGGTCGGACTCCTCCCCGTGATCGGTCTGGCGCCCAAGGTCGCCGTGTCCTATGCCGGGACCTTCGCGATTGGACGCGCAGTCGCCGCCTGGGCTCAGGGCGGAAAGCGTGCGTCGGGGGCGGTGGTGCGTCGCTGGTCGCACGAAGGTGTGGAGCGCGGCCGGCGCGTGGCCGAAGCGATTGGCGCACGCCGGAACCGCGCGTAGCACCGCGGAGTGCCAGTGACCCTGGGACAGCGCCTCGCGGCCTTCATCATCGACAGGCACCCCCTGGCGGCGGACGTCGTCCTCGACGCCTGGGCAGCGGTGAGCGCGGCACTGCCGGCATCACCGGCCGCCGCCGACCTCGACGCGCTCGTCGCGCCGTTCCGGCAGGCGCTCTCGGCGCGGCTCGTCACTCCCTCGGCGGGGCTGAAGACCGCCGAAGTGACGCCGGGAGTGACGGCAGACACCCGGTGGGCCCAGGCCCGGCAGGAGGTGCTCGACGCGTGCGACGGCTGGCTCCGCCGCGAGGCGATCGCGCGTTCGCTCACGGCCGACGAGAAGCGCGAACTCCTGCGCGGCATGATCCTGACGAGGGCCACGGATCTCCGCCTCAAGGCGTTTTTCACCAACGGCGAGATTCGTTACAAGGACACGGGATTCCAGGGCAAGGGTTTCCGCTCGCTCGGCCAGGAAGCCATCTACGCGGCCGCCCTGCGGCTGCGACGCGGTCCGACCTGGCGCGATGCCCACAGCCGCTGGACCGGTGACGTCGTCGCCCCGCTCATCCGCGACCTCGGCGTGGCGCTGGCGATGCGCCCCGATGTCGAGGCGGTCCGTCTCGTCCTCGCCGCGCAGATGGCCAGGGCCGACGGGCCGATGCGGGGCAAGGACCTGCACATCGGCGACTTCACGTGGGGCGTCCTGCCCGCCACCGCGCCGCTGGCGATTGCCACCCTGACGCTCGCGGGCATGGCCCTGGCCTTCCAGCGGGAAGGCCAGGGGCGCGTCGCGGTGTCGTTCATCGGGGAAGGCGGCTCGTCGCTCGGCGAGTGGCACGAGGCCATCAACGCGTGTGCCGTGCGACGCTGGCCCATCGTGTTCTGCCTCGAGAACAACCAGACGGCGCTGTCCACGCCGGTGGCCGAGCAGTCCGCCGTGCGGGCCTTTGCGGACAAGGCCGTCGGCTACGGCATTCCAGGCCTGACGATCGACGGCACGGACCCCGAAGCGATCGCCGCGGCCGTCACCTGGGCCGCCGAGCGCGCCCGCGACGGCGCGGGACCCACGTTGATCGAACTCGTCGCCATGCGCATGTGCGGCCATGCTCACCACGACGACATGCTGTACCTGGGCAAGGATCCCCAGCCGTCGTGGACCTATCCCCCGCTCAGCGAGGGCGCCTATGCCGATCCCGCGCGCCACGCGTACTGGGCGGCGCGCGATCCCCTGGAGCGATACGCGCGGGCCCTCGAAGGCGAGGGCGTGATCACGAACGGCGACGCCGCCCGCTTCAGGGATGAGGCGCAGGCGATGGTCGAGGAGGCGGCCCGACGCGTCCTGGACGCCGCCTGGCCGGCGCCGGCGTCCGCGGGCGCCGGCGTGGTGGCCGGCGAGGCGCCCCGCACGCGCCTCGAGGTGCTGGATCCGGCGGTCCGCGCCCGGCTGCACGTCGCGGCCCCGGTCCTGGAGGTCGAACCCGCCCCACCGTTCGACCGGCAGGGGCGGACGTTCCTCGAGGCCGTGATGCTCGGCGTGCGGGATGCGCTGGCCGCCGACCCCCGCGCCTTCGTCTACGGGCAGGACGTCGGCGGCCGGTACGGCAACGCGTTCCTGTTGCTGCGCCCGCTGCTCGACGGCTTTGGTGATCGCCTGGTCAATTCGCCGCTCGCCGAAGGGGCGGTCATCGGCGTCTGTGTCGGCAGCGCCCTCGCGGGCCTGCGTCCGATCGGCGAGATGCAGTTCAACGATTTCGTCGCGACGGGCTTCAATCAACTGGTCAACAACGCGGCGAAACTCCGCTGGCGGTGGGACGCGTCGGTCCCCATGGTCCTGCGTCTGCCGTGGGGCGGGCTGCGGCATGCGGGCCCGTATCACAGCCAGAACACCGAAGCGTG
This sequence comes from uncultured Vicinamibacteraceae bacterium, assembly GCA_964387935.1. Classification (GTDB taxonomy): domain Bacteria; phylum Acidobacteriota; class Vicinamibacteria; order Vicinamibacterales; family JAFNAJ01; genus CAYLZN01. The sequence continues at coordinate 9,819 of CAYLZN010000127.1, forward strand.
GTTCTACCGCACGCCGGGTCTCAAGATCGTCGTGCCGTCTACACCCGCCGATGCGCGTGGCCTCATGGCCGCGGCGGTCGCCGACCCGGACCCGGTCCTCTACTTCGAGCACATCGCGCTCTACCGTGATCCGCGCATCAAGCAGGTACTCATGGAGGAGCCGCCGGCGCCCGTCCCGCTCGGACGGGCCGCGCTGCGCCGCCAGGGCGATCGGCTCGCGATCGTCTCGTACGGCGCGTTCGTCCACGTGGCCGTCAGGGTGGCGGAACGACTCGCGGCTGAGGGGATCGAGGCGGCGGTGCTCGACCTGCGCAGCCTGGCACCGCTCGACACGGCCACGGTGATGGCGCTCGCCAGGCAGTGCGCGCGCGTCCTGATCGTCCACGAAGACACGCGCCGCGGAGGACTGGGCGAAAGCCTCGCCGCGATCATCCAGGAAGAGGCCTTCGAGTGGCTCGACGCGCCGGTGCGTGTCGTCGGCGCGCTCGACACCCCGGTCCCCTACGCGCCTCCGCTCGAGGAGTACTTCCTCCCGAGCGAGGACGAGATCGCGCGCGCGGCGCGGCTGCTCGTGGAGTACTGAGCTGACCGCTCAGGACGAGTGACGGGTGCGCGCCGCGAAGCGACGCGCCAGCGCGAACACCAGCGATTCGGGCATCGCGCGCATGAGCGCCGCGAGGGCCCGGTTGGGCGCCCCGGGGACGCGGACCACACGCCCCCGCTCGACCGCGTCGAGTCCCTCACGCGCGACGGCGTCGGCGTCGAGCCAGAACAGCCGCGGGATCCGGTTGACCTGCGCCCGGACGCCCATCACGTCATGGAACTCCGTGTAGGTATACCCGGGGCACAGCGCATGCACGTGCACGCCATGGCGCTCCACTTCCATGGCGAGTGACTGCGAGAACTTGATCAGGAACGCCTTCGAGGCGCCGTAGAGCGTCTGCCCGGCCAGACCCGGGGCCAGTCCGGCGAGCGACGCGACGTTGATGATGCGACCCCAGCGACGCTCGATCATGGGCGGCAGCAGGCGGTGCGTGAGTTCCGCGTAGGCCACGACCATGACCTGCAGGAAGGTCGACTGCCGCTCCCAGGTGGTACCGCGGTAGCTGCCCGGGACGGCGTAGCCCGCGTTGTTGACGAGAATGTCGACCTGCAGCCCCGCCGCCCAGAGCCGCTCGCAAATGTGCGCGCAGGCCGCCGGGTCGCCCAGATCGGCGGGTACGACCAGGGTCCTCACGGCGTGCTGCCGGCCGAGCGCCTCGGCCAGCTCGTCGAGCCGCTCACGCCGACGCGCCACGAGCACGAGGTCGGTCCCGCGGGCCGCCAGGAGCTTCGCAAAAGATTCGCCAATTCCAGCCGACGCACCGGTGATCAGGGCGGTCCGGCGCGCGGCCGGAGCCGGGGAGGTGGACTGAGGCACAAGGCGGATTCTACCAGTCCCTGGCCGACCTCCGGGCGGGCGATGGAGGGGGGCGACACCGGGGCCGATGTACAAGCAGCGCTTGGCGTTTTGTCGTTCTGGCGCTAGAGTGTAACAAGTTCAACAGGCGTTTCCGGAACGCCTGCCATCCCGATGCGTATTCGCGTGCCTTCGCGCTGGCTGGCCGTTGTGGCAGGAGTGGCTGCTGTCCCGCTCGTGCTGCGCGCGGAGCCGTTCAGCGCGCTGAGGTTCGAGCAGTACCTCGAGTCGCTGCGCCTGCAGACCGGCATTCCGGGCCTCGCCGCCGCGATCGTGCAGAACAGAGCCCTTGCCTGGGAGCGCGGCTTCGGCCTGGCCGATGTCGAGCGCACCGTGGCGGTGAGCCCCGACACGCCCTTTCCCATCGCGGGTCTCACGAGCACGTTCTCAGCGGTGCAGCTCCTTCAGTGCGTCGAGCAGGGGACGCTGTCCCTCGACGCACCCGCGGTCTCCTTCCTCCCGGCCTTCGTGGAGCCTGCGGCACGACTGCTCGACATCCTCCAGCACGTGACACCAGCGGGCCGGTTCACCTACGAGCCCGACCGCTACGAGGTGGTGGCGGCGGCGGTGAAGACCTGTCAGGGTCGGACGCTCCGCAGCGGGCTCAACGACACGATCTTCGAGCGGCTCGGCATGGCCCGGTCCGTGCCGGGGCACGACTTCGCCACCTGGTCGGAGGCGACGCGCGACCAGTTCCCCCCGGAGACGGTCGAGCGCTTCCAGGGCGTGATGTCGCAGCTCGCCCGTGCGTACAAGGCGACCGGCAAGGGCAGGCCGACGCTCACCCCGTTTGCGCCGACGTCGGGACTGACGGGTTCGATGGGGATCGTGTCGACCGTACGCGATCTGGCGCGGTTTCAGATTGCCGTGGAGGATGGGATTCTCCTGCAGCCTGACACCGTGAACTCCGCGTGGGTCGCTCCGCTGCTGGCGGAGGGGCGCGTCGGCCCGCACGGCCTCGGATGGTTCGTCCAGGTGTTCGAGGGTCAACTGGTGGTCTGGCAGTTCGGCGTGATTCCCGATGCCTACTCCTCGCTCGTCATCACGCTGCCCCAGCGTGGGGTGAGCCTGATCCTCCTGGCGAACAGCGATGGCCTGGTGGCGCCGTTTCCGCTCGCGAACGGCGACGTGTCGGTGTCCCCGTTTGCGCGCTTCTTCATCCGTCTCTTCTCGTGATCGGCCTCGCCGCGTGAGGGACCGCCGGCCCTTCAGCCGGCTGGTGACCACGTGCCTGGCCTGGGGCTCGCTCGTGCTGGCGCCGGCACCGGCCGCGGCGCAACACTGGTTCGTGATTCCCGGCATCGGGATCAGCTTTGCGTCCGAGTACAGCCTGCTCGACCTCGAGGTCGCCGAGGGCCGCTCGAAACTCGCGTATCAGGCCAGCGTGCTGTGGCTGGGCGACGGCTGGCTTGGCGTCGAAGGCGAGGTGGGCTACATCGATGCGTTCTTCGAGCGCCAGGGGCTCTCGATCGTCACGTCCAGCGGCGTCACCACGGTGATGGGGTCGGTGGTCGTCTCGACGCCCTTGAGCCTGACGGGCCATTCCCTGCGGCCGTACGCCAGCGCGGGTCTCGGGCTCATGCGGGCGACGGCGGAAGACATCTTCGACGCCCTCCCGGTGCGGACCAACCTCACGGGTCTCCGCCTGGGTGGGGGGGCCACGGGATTCCTGACCGATACGGTCGGCGTGCGCTGGGACCTCAGCTACTTTCGATCGCTCAAGGGGCAGGGCAACGAAGGCGGCCTTGCCATCGGTTCGCGCTATCTGGCGTTCTGGCGCGGGTCCATGGGCCTGGTCCTTCGCTTCTGAGGCATCGATGTCCGAGCCGTGGGACGACGTGCGCCGCGAGTTCCCGGCGCTGGCACGCTGCACCTACCTCAACGCCGCCGCGTCGAGCCCCACGCCGCGCAGCGTGCGCGCCGCCGTCGAGTCGTTCCTCCGCGAACTGGAAGAGGGTGGTGACGCGGAGTGGGAGACGTGGCTGGCACGGCGCGAACGCACGAGGGCCACGGTCGCGCGTCTCATCGGGGCTGCACCAGACGAGATCGCGTTCGTCCCCAACACCTCGACCGGGATCAATCTCATCGCGGACCTCCTGGACCGCGACGGCGCCGTGCTCAGCGACACGCTGGAGTTCCCGACCGTCACGTTGCCGTGGATCCACCGGAGCGTGCAGGTGCACATGGTGGAACCCCGGGCGGGGATCCTGGACGCGGCCGATTTCGACGAGTCGCGCAGTGCGCCGGCGGCAACGATCGTCATCAGTCACGTGCAGTTCTCGAACGGCTGCCGGCAGGACCTGGGGGCCTTCGGCTCCCTCAAGGGCTCGCGGCGCCTGGTGATCTGCGCCAGCCAGTCTGCGGGGGCCTTCCCCATCGACGTACACGCGGAGCGCATCGATGCGCTGGCGTCGGCCGGACACAAGTGGATGTGTGCGGGGTTCGGCGCGGGCTTCCTGTATGTAAGTCGCGCCCTGCTCGATCGCGCGCCGCGCGCGGTCGGCTGGATGAGCGTGGAGGACCCGTTCCGGTTCGACAACCGCTCTTGTCGCCTGCTGCGCTCGGCGAGCCGCTACGAGATGGGGTGCCCGCCGTTTGGCCCGATCTTCGCGCTGGGTGCGGCCGCCGAGTTCCTGCTC
>CAYLZN010000128.1:0-13889 GCA_964387935.1 uncultured Vicinamibacteraceae bacterium
AGATCCAGGGCGTCACGGGCCGCCACCTGGTCGGGCGCGGATGACTCGAGTCGCTCACCCCGCTCGACCGCGCTCGCCGCGGCGACTCCGTCGAGACCTCGTGGGGCGAAGAGCGCACCATGACGCCCGGTGGCGATCCCGACGATGCGCGTCGACAGGTGATGGCTGCGCTCGAGGCGCCCGGCGCGGTCGGCCAGGAGGCGGACGAGCGCCCGCGCGACGTGGCCAAATCCCACGAGCACCAGGTTGAACACCAGTGGGGCGTCGCTCATGCGAGGACGGGCCGCCCATGCGCCCGTACGGCGGGACTATACTCGACGTGAACCTCTTCACGAAGGATGGAGCCATGAAGGGAACCCTGCTCGCTTGCGTCATGTGGACGTGGGTCACAGTGTTCGGAGGTGCCGCGATGGCCGTTGCACAGGGCGAGATGCGACCGGACCAGCAGGATGTCGTGGTCACGTCGGCTGACGGCGTCGTCAAGGCGTCACCCGACCGCGCGTTCGTGACCCTGGCCGTCGAGGTGCGGGCCAGGCAGCCGCGCGACGCCCAGCGGCAGAACGCCGACACGATGACCGCGGTGCAGCAGAAGCTCGCGGCCGCCGGCATCCCCGCGGACGCGGTGCGGACGGTCGGCATCGACCTGTCGCCGGAGTTCGACTACGCCAGCGGCAGGCAGCAGCTGCGCGGGTACCTCGCGCGGAACGCGATCGAGGTGCGCGTCGAGCCTCTCGAGAAGCTGGGCGAGGTCATCGACGCATCGGTGGCCACCGGGGCGACCAACGTCGCAGGCGTGCGTTTCGACGTGAAGCGACGGGCAGAACTGGAGCGGGAGGCTCTCAAGCTCGCGGTCGAGCAGGCGCGCGCGCGGGCAGAGGCCGCGGCCGCGGGCGCCGGGCGCCAGGTCGGGCGGGTCTTGCGGATTGACGACGGGGGCACCGCGCCTGTGCCAGGCCCGCGCCCGATGGCCATGGCGCGGATGGCCGAGGCAGCCGACCTGTCGACGCCGGTCGCACCCGGGGAGATCGAAATCCGCGCCCACGTGACGCTGACGTCGTCGATGCGATGAACGCGTGTCCCGGCCTTCGTGCTAGAATACCGACCATAATTGTCGGATATGCGCCGGCGCGCTGACGATGGTCGTTTCCTGCCCGGCGGCCGACCCGTATCATGCCCACGTCGATCCTGATTCCGACGCCGCTCCGACCCCTCACCGACAAGCAGGACACCGTCCTCGTCGGCGGCACCACCGTCGGTGAGGCCCTTGCGGAGCTCACCAGCCGGTTCCCGGACCTGCGGAAGAACCTCTACACGGACGAAGGGCGACTGCGAGCCTTCGTCAACATCTACCTCAACGACGAGGACATCCGCTACCTCGAAAAGGAGCGGACGCCACTCAAGGACGGCGACACGCTCAGCATCATTCCGTCGGTCGCGGGCGGCGCCCCGGATGGCGCCGTCACCGCCGAGCTGCCCTCGCTTTCCAGCGACGAGGTCAAGCGGTACAACCGGCACCTGATCATGCCCGAGGTGGGCATGGACGGGCAGCGCAGGCTGAAGGCCGCGAGCGTCCTGCTCATTGGCGCTGGCGGCCTGGGCTCACCTGCGGCCCTCTATCTGGCGGCGGCCGGCGTCGGGCGCCTCGGCATCGTGGACTTCGACGTCGTCGACTTCAGCAACCTGCAGCGGCAGGTGCTGCACGGGACGCCGGACGTGGGACGGCCCAAGCTCGAGTCGGCGCGTGCGCGTCTGCTGGCGCTCAATCCCGGGATCCAGATCGAGCTCCACGAGACCGCGCTCTCGTCGAAGAATGCGCTCGACCTGTTCCGGCGCTACGATGTCATCGTCGACGGCACGGACAACTTCCCGACGCGTTACCTGGTCAACGATGCCTGCGTGCTGACCGGGAAGCCCAACGCCTACGGCAGCATCTTCCGGTTCGAAGGCCAGGCGTCCGTGTTCGCGGCGAAGGACGGGCCCTGTTATCGGTGCCTGTATCCCGAACCGCCACCGCCCGGCCTCGTGCCGAGCTGCGCCGAGGGCGGGGTCCTCGGTGTGCTGCCGGGCGTGATCGGCACGATCCAGGCCACGGAAGCCATCAAGCTCATTCTTGGTGTGGGCGAGCCGCTCGTGGGGCGGTTCCTGATCTACGACGCCCTGCGGATGCGCTTCCGCGAGTTGAAGCTGCGCAAGGATCCCGAGTGCCCCGTGTGCGGCCCCAAGCGTACGATCACCGGGCTCATCGACTACGAACAGTTCTGCGGCGTCGCGCCGGCCCAGGCGCCAGGCCCCGCCGCTGCGAGCGAGACCACCGTGCAGGACATCACCGTTGAACAATTGAAGTCGCGGCTGGACGCCGGCGAGCAGGTCTACCTGCTCGACGTGCGGGAGCCGCATGAAGTGCAGATCTGCCGGATCGAGCCCTCGACGCTCATCCCGATGGGTGAAGTGCCGAAGCGCACCGCGGAGCTCGATGCGACGCGCGACCTCATCGTCTACTGCCGCTCCGGGGTACGGAGCGGGCGTGTGGTGCAGTTCCTCCGGCAGCAGGGGTTCGACCGCGCGTTCAACCTGAAGGGCGGGATCCTGGCGTGGATCGATCGCGTCGATCCCAGTCAGCCCAAGTACTGACACGGCTCCCCGGCAGTTGGGTGTGACATGTTACGGCTGTCCAAGAAAGCGGATTACGCGCTGATGGCGATGAAGCACCTCGCCTTGCGCGCGGACGTGGCGTCGACCAGCGCGCGGGAGATCGCGGAGGCGTACGACATCCCGGTGGAGCTGCTCGCGAAGGTCCTGCAGCGTCTGGTGCGCCGGGGCCTGCTCGTTTCCCAGCAGGGCACGCGCGGCGGGTACGCGCTGGCGCGACCCGCGACGCAGATCTCGGTCGCTGACGTCATCCAGGCCGTGGACGGACCGCTCACCGTGACGGCGTGTGCGACCGACCACGATCAGTGCGACCAGTACTCCAAGTGCAACGTCCGCGACCCGCTGTGGCGCATCAAGGACCGCATCCTGACCGCGCTCGCCTCGTGCACAGTCTTCGAGGTGGCGACCGACTCAGTCACCGAGCCAGTGGTGCCGATGTCCATTCGCCGCGGCGTGGCCACGGAACCTGCGGTCGTCAAGCGGTGATGCGTCCCACCGTGCCGCGTCCCGTCTACCTCGACTACCACGCGACCACACCGGTCGATCCCCGCGTGCTCGAGGCGATGCTGCCGTACTTCACCGAGAGGTTCGGCAACGCGTCCAGCCGCAACCATGCCTTCGGCTGGGCCGCCGCCGAGGCCGTGAATCGCGCGCGCGCGGAGGTGGCTGCGCTCGTGGGCGCTCACCACCGCGACGTCGTGTTCACGAGCGGGGCGACCGAGTCGAACAACATGGCGATCAAGGGCGTCGTGGCCTCGGCGCCGTCCTCGCGACGCCACGTGATCACCGTGGCGACCGAGCACCACTCGGTGCTCGACACGTGTCGCGTGCTCGAGACGCTCGGCTGCGAGGTGACGAGGCTGCCGGTGCAGCCCTCCGGGTTGATCGACCTCGGGCAACTCGAGGCAGCCATCACGGATCGGACGACGCTCGTCAGCGTCATGGCCGCGAACAACGAGATCGGCGTGCTCCAGCCGGTGTCGGAAGTCGCCGGCCTCTGCGCCCGCCGCGGCGTGGCGTTCCACACCGACGCGTCGCAGGCCGCCGGGCGCGTGCCGTTCGACCTCACGACGGTGCAGGCGGATCTGGTGTCGTTCACGGCGCACAAGCTGTATGGCCCGAAGGGGATTGGCGCGCTCGTGGTGCGGCGCCGGGGTGCGGGTGCGTCCCTGCCGGCGCTGCTGCACGGCGGCGGCCAGGAACGCGGCCTGCGTCCCGGCACCCTGAACGTGCCCGGCATCGTCGGCTTCGGCGAGGCCGCCCGGCTGTGCCGCCTCGAACTGGCCGACGAAGGTCGGCGCATCGGCGCGCAGCGCGATCGCCTCCTGAACGGCCTCCGGCAGCGCCTCGGGGACGTCCACGTCAACGGCACGCTGGCGCAGCGGCTGCCGCACAACCTCAACGTGGGTATTCCCGGCATCGAGCCCGAGTCGCTGCGGATCGGCCTGGACGACCTCGCCGTGTCGTTCGGCGCCGCCTGCTCGACCGGCACGTCCACACCGTCTCACGTGCTGGCCGCCCTCGGAACGCCCATGGATCTCGCCCTCGCGTCTGTGCGGTTCGGCCTCGGGCGCTGGACCGCCGACGAGGAGATCGAGTTCGCCATCGACAAGGTCGCCCGCGTCGTCGAGAATCTCAGGCGCCAGAAGGCGGCCCTGGCAGGATGAGCACGCCATGACCGGCATCCAGATCACGCAGAACGCCTCACGACAGATCCGCAAGCTCCTGGACAAACAGGGGTTCCCGCAGGGCGGCCTGCGGGTGGCCGTCAAGGCCGGCGGCTGCTCGGGACTCAGCTACGTGTTCGGCTGGGACGAGCATCCCCGCGACGTCGACCACGTCTTCGAGGGCGAGGAGGGCTCACGGGTGTTCATCGACCCGAAGAGTCTGAAGTTCCTCGAGGGGACCGTGCTCGATTACGATACGGCGTTGCTCAGCAAGGGCTTCCTGCTCGAGAACCCGCGGGCGAAGGCCACCTGCGGCTGCGGCTCGTCGTTCAGCCTGTGACCATGAAGATCACGATCGCCCACAGCCCGGATTCCGACGATGCGTTCATGTTCTACGGCCTCGCGTGCGGGGCCGTCCCCACCGGCGAGCTCGAGGTGCAACAGGTCCTCGCGGACATCGAGACCCTCAACCGTGCCGCGTTCAGCGGCACCTACGAGGTGACGGCCGCGTCCTTCCATGCCTTCGCGTATCTATCTGACCGCTACGCGCTGCTGCCGCACGGGGCGAGCATGGGCGACAACTACGGGCCCATGGTCGTCGTCCGGCGCGATGGCCCGAACGCGCTGGACGGCGTCACCGTGGCCATCCCCGGCACCCTGACCTCGGCCTGGCTGGCTCTGCAGCTCTATCAGCCGGGCCTCGCCCACGTGGTGATGCCGTTCGATCAGATCCTCGAGGCCGTGCGCGATGGCCAGGTCGAGGCGGGCCTGCTGATCCACGAAGGCCAGCTCACCTACGCCGACGAGGGACTTCGCAAGGTCGTGGATCTCGGCGAGTGGTGGTACGCACGGACGGGTGGGCTGCCGCTGCCCCTGGGCGGCAACCTGATCCGACGCGACCTCGGGCCCGAGCTGATGTCGCGCGTGAGTCACCTGCTCCACGCGAGCATCGCGCACGGCCTGGACCATCGGCACGAGGGGCTCTCGTACGCGCAGCAGTTCGGGCGCGGGCTGGACGCCGCGCGCACGGATCGGTTCGTCGGCATGTATGTCAACGACCTGACGCTGGACTACGGCGCCCGCGGCCGTGCGGCCGTCGAGCGGTTCATGACCGAATCGTGGGAACGCCGGCTGATTCCGCACGAGGTGCGCGTGGAGTTCGTGCAGTGAACGGCGACGACCGGCCCGAGGGCTGGGAAGAGTGGCTGGCCTACTTCGAGAACGCCCTGCCCGCGCCCGTCGAGCAGGCGGCGGCCCCTGACGGGTCGATCACCTACCGCTCGGGCAATCCCGGTGAGGTGATCGTCCATCTCTCGCCGGCGACGATCACCGTATCCCTGTTCACCGTGCAGTTCGCCTCGCCGAACCAGGCCATGGTCGTCGCCCGGCCCGTTGGCTATGTGAAGTGGCGTCGCCTCGACATGAACCACGCGACGGCCGTCGTCGAGACCCTCGTGACGGCTGCTCGCGCGGCCAGGCGTGCGACGTTCCGCACCTGTCCCTCCTGCGAGACCCTGCGTCCCCCCGAGACGATGACCGACGAAGGCGTGTGCCTCCTGTGCGCGGCGCCCGTCCGGGACCAGGTCCACTGAACCCCTCCTGCGCCGTTGCGTACCGCGTTCATCGTCAACCCAGCGGCCGGCGGTGGGCGAGCGCTGCACGCCTGGAGAGCGCTGGAAGCCGAGGCGCTCCGCGTGTGCACGCCGGCAGAGGTCGTCTTCACGACCGGGCCGCGCACGGCCCAGGCGCAGGCGTGCGACGCCGCCAGCCGTGCGACGCGGCTCGTCGCCGTCGGCGGCGACGGCACGTTCGGCGAGGTGCTGAACGGGCTGATGGCGCCGGGGTGCGTCCGCTGCCAGGCCCTGACCTTGAGCCTGATCAGCGTCGGCACGGGGCGGGACCTCGCGAGGTCGCTGCGCCTGCCGCCCGATCCGCGCGCGCAACTTGCGCGTGTCGTCGACGGGAGCCCCCATCCGTTCGACGTCGGACGCGTGAGGTATCACGAAGGCGGCGCGCCGCGCGAACGGTACTTCGCCAACGTCGCGAGCTTCGGGTTGAGCGGCGCCACCGATCGCATCATGGCGCGCCACAAGACCCGCCGGCTCCCCCCGAAGCTGGCCTTCCAGGTTGCCGTGCTGCAGGCAATGGTGGTGTATCGCAACACCCCCGTCCGATGGCGGATCGATGCCGGCGACTGGCAGCAGTCGCGCGTCAAGCTCGGCGTGGTCTGCAACGGTCAGTACTTCGGCGCGGGCATGCGCATCGGACCGTCCGCCGTCGCCGACGACGGGCTGCTCGAGTGGGTCGTGGTCGGAGACATCGGGCCGCTCACGCTGCTCCGCCGGCTGCCGACCGTCTATCGCGGCGACCACATCGGCCTGCCCGAGGTGTCGATCGCGCGCGGCCGCGCCGTGGAAGCCGCGCCGGTCACGCCTGACGCTGACGTGCCACTCGACATCGACGGAGAGGCGATCGGATCGCTGCCGGCGGTCTTCGACGTGATCCCACGGGCGGTGGGAGTCAGATATTGAAGGGCGTACGGCGTACGGCGGCGGCGGCGTACGGCCAGGAGGGCCGGCCCTTTGAGGGCCGGCCATACGGCTAGAGCCGCCCTGGATGCAGCGCCCGCCCGATGCCCTCGGCCGCCTGCGCCACCCGGGGACCCGCGACGAGGAATTCATCGCCGACCAGGGCGACGACACGGCCTGCGCGCACGGCCGGCACGGCACCGAGCACGCGCCAGGCGGTGGTGTCGGCGCCCGCTCCGGCGCCGATCGACGGGATTCCGCCGGCGCCGGAGGCGCCAGGCCGCAGCTCGAGGATCACGTCCGGCGCCCGCGTGAGGATCGCCTCGCTGCTCGCGTGAACGGATTCGCGCGCGACGTCGGCGAACACGTTGTCGCCGCCCGCGAGCGTCACCAGGTCGTGCAGGAAGCCGACGCCGCCGCTGGCGAGCACCTGCCGCAGCGAGCCCGGCTCGCGATCGATGACGATGAGCACGCGCGGCCGTGGTCGCCCCGCCACCCGGCGGCCGACGTCCGCGAGCGCGCGATCGAGGCCGGCAGCGACCCTGTCGGCGTCGGCGGCCAGGCCCACGCGCGTGCCGAGCGCCCGCATGGTCGCCATGACGTGCGCGAGGCCGCCGTGGCGGTAGTCGAACACGCCCACCGACGCGCGCTGGAGCTTCCGCCGCAGGTCGTCCTGCGACCCGTAGACGACGACCAGATCGGGCCGCAGCGCGAGAATGCGCTCCAGGTCGGGGTCGAGCAGCGCGCCCACTCTCGTCCGCGACTCCACCTCCGGCGGGTAGTGGTCGTAGCTGCTCACGCCGATCACCCTCGGCCCGGCCCCGATGGCAAACAACATCTCGGTGGCCGCCGGGACGAGCGAGACGATGCGGCGCGCCTCCGGTGACGGCACGGGCGGGGGCCACGGTGACGACGAGCCGCGCCCGGCAACGGCCCCGAGCGTGAGCCACAGGACGACCAGGCTGATCGCCACGTGCCGCGCGCCGCGCGCCGCCTGCCGGTGTGTCACGATTGCCTCACGAGCAACCACAGGAAGAACGGGCCGCCAATGACCGCCGTGATAATCCCGACCGGCAGCTCCAGAGGTGCCATCACGGTGCGGGCGACGACGTCGCACGCCACGAGGAACGCGGCGCCGATTCCGGCCGACGCCGGCAGCACGAGCCGATGATCGGCCCCCAGCACGAGTCGCACGAGGTGCGGGACGATGATCCCGATGAAGCCGATCGGCCCCCCCAGCGACACCGCGGCGCCCGTCGCGACCGACGCGGAGAAGAACGCGAGCCGCTGTGCCGCGTGCACGTCCACGCCGCGCGTCATCGCGGCTTCCGATCCCATGGCCAGCAGGTTGAGCGACCGCATCATCCAGGCGAACGCGACGAAGGCGGCGGCCAGCAGCGGCAGTGCCGCGAGCATCGGTCCGTAGCTGCTCACGTCCAGGTCGCCCATGAGCCACCGGACGGTCCGCAGCACATCCGCCTGGTCGGCGATGTACTGCACGAACAGGATCAGGGCCGAGAAGAAGGCGTTCAGGGTCACGCCTGCGAGCAGCAGCACCTCGGTGGACAGCCCGCGATGCCGCACGCGCGCGAGCCAGTAGACGATGAGGACGGCCCCGATCGCTCCGGCGAAGCTGGCGAGCGGCACGGCGGCGATTCCGCCTGCGACGGCCGCCGGCGCGAGCGTGAGCGCCAGCATGGCTCCCAGCGCCGCCCCGGCCGACACACCGAGCGTGAACGGCGTCGCCAGCGGGTTGCGCAGAAGGGCCTGCAGGACGACCCCCGAGGCCGCGAGCGCCGCGCCGACCAGCGCGCCCGCCAGCGTCCGGGGCAGGCGGGCCACGAAGAACACCTGCGCGTCGACGTTCTCGGCAAACGGCAGCGACGGGTCGAACGCGCGCGCGAGGCTGATGGACGTGGAGCCGACGAGGGGCGCGAGCAGGCAGGCGACGAGCGCGACCGCCGCAGACGCGGTCCAGACCAGCAGCCCGCGCTGGCGCAGCGTGAGACTCATCGCACACGACCCCGTGGCAACGGCACCACCGTGAGGTGACCCGCCCCGTCGTGGTACCGCACGTCCGCGTCGACCGAATAGAGGTCGTGCACGGCCTCGCGCGTGAGCACGGTGGCCGTCGGGCCCGAGCCCAGCACGCGGCCCTCGCGCAACAGCACGAGTTCCTCGCACAACGCTGCCGCGAAGTTGAGATCGTGCGTGCAGACGACGATGGTCAGGTGACGCTCGCGGTTCAGGCGGGCCAGCAGCGCGGCCACCTCCATCTGGTAGTGAAGGTCGAGCGCCGCCGTGGGTTCGTCGAGCAGCAGCAGGCGATCCGGCGGGAACCCGCCTGGAGCGTCGCGATCGGCGCGCGGCGCGCGGTCCGTTCCCACCTCCTCGAACTGCGTCAGCGCGCTCGCGATGATCACGCGCTGGCGCTCGCCGCCGCTCAGCGTGTCGAAGGACCGGTGCGCGAGATGGAGCGTCCCGGTCGCGTCCAGCGCCCGCCGTGCCGCCTCCACATCGTCGGGACCCTCGATCTGGAACGGTCCCAGGTGCGGGTGGCGACCGGTCAGCGCGACCTCGAGGACCCGGTAGTCGAAGGCCAGGCGGGTTTCCTGCGGCACGACAGCCACCTGCCGCGCCAGGGATCGCCGGCCGATCGTCCGCAGGTCCCTCGCGTTGAACAGCACGTGCCCGGCGCCTGGCGTCAGCACGCCGGCCAGCAGCCGCAGGAGCGTCGTCTTGCCGGAACCGTTCGGCCCCAGGATCCCGACCATCGAGCCGCGACGGATGTCGAGCGACACCCCGGCAAGGACCGGCTCGTCGCGGTAGGCGAACCCGACGTCAAGGACGCGAAGCAACGCGGACACCGACGATCACCGAGCGGCCGGGTGACGGGAATCCAAAGGCCTCTTCGTAGGCGCGGTCGAACAGGTTCGTCACCCTCGCCGTCAGGGACACTGGCTTCCAGATCGCGAGTGACGCACCGATGTCCGCCACCGCGAACCCTGGCGCCTCCACCGTGCCGCCGAACGCGCCGTAGCTTGGATCCACGTCGAGCACGTCGCCACGCGCGGTCAGGCGCGCGAAGGCCGACCATCGCGGTCTCGACGTGAGCAGCTCGAACCAACCCTGGTGGCGCGGCCGACGGATCAGGGGATCGCCCGGCTCGAACGGCGCCGGCGCCTGGCCCGGTCGCCCGTCCACGGCGAGGACCTCCGTGTCGAGCCACGTGTAGCCCGCCCGCAGGTCGAGCCACGTCTGCGCCCGCATCGACACCGTGGCTTCGAGCCCTCTCGCCCGGGCGTTGGCGATGTTGTCCGTGCGGTACTGGCTCGCGTTCGCGAAGTCGCGCCCGATCGCCACGATGAGGTTGTCGTACCGGTTCCAGAACACGGTCGCGTCGGTGATCAGGCGTCCATCGAGCCACCCCTGCTCGACCCCGACATCCACGGACTGGCTGCGCTCGGGCTCGAGGTCCGGGTTATCGGTGAAGGCGATCTCGTACGCGTCGGGCGGCCTGATGCCCGTGCCGGCGCTCGCCCGCAGTCGCGTCCACCCGACCCCACCCGTCGAGTCGTCGCGAACGAACCAGGCGAACGACGCGCGCGGGTTGGTGGATACCGTCGTCTGGGCCTCGAAGGCAGGTCGCGGAGCGAACGGGCTCGAATCTGCCGGCACCGCCGCGCGGCGGATGTGCTCGACGCGCACACCCAGGCTGGCCGTGAAGCGAGGGCTGGCCTCGTAGCGGCCTTCAGCAAAGGTCCCGAGCACCTGCCGCGCGATTGGCATCTCACCCGCATCGGACAGGATGAAGGTGCTGCTGGCGTCCTCGTCCTGGAACTCGCTGCCGGCGCTGAACCCGAGGCGGGCGCCGAACCCCGCATCCACCTGGGCCCGGGCGTCCGCCCGCCGGGTCTCGAAACGCGAATCGCCGTAGGGACTGCGAAAGCGGCTCTCGAGATCCGCCATCGATCCCCAGCCGCGGAACCGGATCGTGGGCGAGAGCGTGAACTGGCCGCTGGCGCCGGCGGACCGATCCGTCGTCCAGCCGCGGGAGACGCGGTCCACACCGCCGAATGTCCCGTTCGGATCGCTGCCAAACGGTCCTGGATAGCCCTTCTCGGTCGATGCCCGCCGTGCGAACGACGCAAGGCTCCATCGGGAGGCGGCGAAGCGCGCGCTGCCCTGCATCACCGCTCGATCCACGTCGTCGTTGGTGACTGGTTCGCCGGTCCCCGGCGCCGACCCGGTGAAGCCGTCGCTCACGAGGCGCTCGGCGCTGCCGCCGAGTTGCCAGCGACCGAGCGTCGCGGCGCCGCCCGCCACGCCCCGCGCGGTGTCGAGGGAACCCCCTTCGAACAACGCCAGCGCCCGCGACGGTCCGCCCTGACGTGTCACGACGTGGACGACGCCGCCGATGGCGTCGGAGCCGAACACGGCGCTTTGCGGCCCCCGCACGAACTCCAGTCGTTCCACCTCGCCGGCGGGCAGCGCGGCGAAATCGAACCCGCCGCCGAAGGCGTTCATCCGGACGCCGTCCACGAGGACGAGGGTGTAGTCGGACTCCCCGCCGCGCGGAAACACGGCCGTGAGGCCGCCGCGGCTGCCGCTCTGCGTCACCGTCACGCCGCTCGCGAGGCGAAGCAGGTCCGCCGTGGACTCGAGCTGGCGGCGCTCGACGTCCTGCGCGGTGAAGGCCGAAACGGCCGACGGCGCGGCCGACGCGGCCACTTCCACCTGGCGGGCCGAGACGATGATCGTCTCCTCGAGCGGTGAGACGCGGAGACGCAGCGTGACCTGTCGACTGTCACCGGGCACGAGTCGCAGGCTGACGGCGTCTGCCCGGCGCCCCGGGTGGAACGCTCTCAGCACGTAATCGCCGGGCGGGAGGATAGGCAGGTTGAAGCGACCGGCGTCGTCCGACGTCGCGCTGAAGGCGACGCCGGCGCCGGTTTCGAGCGTCACCTGCACACCGGGCAGGGGGCGCTGGTCGGCATCGAGCACGGTACCCGCCAGCGAGGCGTTCGGCGCCGGGGCCTGAGCCAGGGCCAGGCCGGTCGGCACAGCGCAGAGCCAGAGGGCGAACAGGAGAATGGAACGGGGCACGAGACCTCCTCCCGGCGTGTCCTCGCGCCGGAACGCCACGCCTTCGTGGGCGTGGGGCAGAGGGTTGAAGGGCCCGTGCGACCAGGTCTCCTGACTTGCGGTTCGTCGCGCCGATCCGGCCTTCCCGTGCCGGCAGGCACAGTGACCGGGCCCGGACCCGAAGGCCGGGCGCCTTGAAATCGGCGCTCCCCGCTTACAGTGGCGGGACCGTGTGGGAATTCCACCCAGCTTCCCTTGATCGCCGGGAGCGGACCAGACCGGCGGAGTATAGCAGGTGTCGAGTTGCGACCCGTCACGGCTTTGTCATAAGATGAGGCGTTTGTTGGCTTTTCCCGGGGTTGCCTCGAAGGGGCGTCGCCCACGAGGTCCATTCCACGAGGAGCGCATGAGCAAGAGTTCGACCGTTACGGTCCGCGAAGCCCCCGTCCTGGAGGTGGCTCAGGCCGCGACCGGCGGCCTTACCATCCGTGGTGAGACGTTCGTAATCGAGACCGATCAGCGCATCGAGCTGCACGACTTGACCGACCGGATCATGGCCCTGGTCCGCAAGTTGAAGATCAGGGAAGGTCTGGTCAGCCTCTGGTCGATGCACACGACGTGCTGCGTCTTCATCAACGAGTTCCAGACGGCCCTGCTGCAGGACATCAGGCACTTCCTCGAAGAGCTCGTGGCGCGCGACGCCGAGTGGCGTCACAACGACCCCGAACATTCGGACTGCGACCGGATGAACGCCGATTCCCACTTGCGGGCCATGCTGCTCGGACACAGCCTGACCCTCCAGATCAGCGGCGGCGACGTCGTGCTGGGACAGTGGCAGCGCATCCTGATGGCCGAACTGGACGGACCACGGGCCCGGACCCTGCGCGTGCAGGTCTGGGGCATCGCCTAACCTCGAATCACCTCCGACGGGCGCAGCCAACACTCTCTGTCGGCTGCGCCCGTTTCTCGTCTGGCCCACGAAGGGCCCTCGGATCGTCGGGGCGAAGGGGCAGAGATGAACAGCCGAGTGACGGCCGCAGGCCTCGGCGACATCGCCGGGAAGCTCGAACGCGCTGAACGCCTCGCCCTGGAGGACGGCGTTCGCCTGTTCGAGTGCCCGGATCTCCTCGCCGTGGGCGCTCTCGCGAACCGGGAGCGCGAACGGCGCCACGGCGCGACCACGTACTTCAACCACAACATCAGGCTGGAGGCCACCAACGTGTGCGTGGCCTCGTGCCTCTTCTGCTCGTTCGCTCGGCTCAAGGCCGGTGATCCTGGCGCCTACACGATGTCGCTGGAGCAGGCCTGGTCGAAGCTGCGCGACCGGTGCGACCAGCCCCTCACCGAAGTCCACATCGTCAACGGGCTGCACCCGGATCTGCCGTTCTCGTACTACACGGACCTGCTCGCGGGCCTGAAGCGGATTCGGCCCGACGTGCACCTGAAGGCCTTCACCGCCGTCGAGATTGCGTTCTTCGCGGACCTCTACGGGATGACGGACCGTCAAGTGCTCGAGGCCCTCATGGCGGCCGGCCTCGAATCGCTGCCCGGGGGCGGGGCGGAGATCTTCGCGGAGCGCGTCAGGCGGAAGATCTGCCACGACAAGTGCGACGGCGACCGCTGGCTCGCGATCCATCGCACGGCGCATCAGCTCGGGCTGCGGTCCAACGTGACGATGCTGTACGGGCACATCGAGACGGCCGCCGAGCGCGTGGATCACATGCTCCGGGCGAGGGCGCTGCAGGACGAGACCGGGGGCTTCCAGGCGTTCATCCCGCTCGCGTTCCACCCGGACAACAACCAGATGCGCAAGCTGCCGGCGCCATCGGCCGCCGAGACGCTGCGCGTGCACGCGGTCGCCCGGCTGATGCTCGACAACATCCCCCACGTCAAGGCGTTCTGGATCGCCACCGGCGTGGACGTGGCCCAGCAGTCCCTGTGGTTCGGGGTGGACGATCTC
>CAYLZN010000129.1:0-13821 GCA_964387935.1 uncultured Vicinamibacteraceae bacterium
CCTGGACGAGGGCGCGATTCTGATCGAGACCCGCAAGCTGCCGTCGGTCTCGCTCCCGGAGTCGGTCGCGATCTCGACACGCGTCGAGGAGATCGTCCGTCGTTTTCCGGAGGTGCGCAAGGTCGTCACGAAGATCGGCCGACCGGACCTCGCCACGGAGGCGATGGGCATCTACCAGGGCGACGTCTACGTGAACCTGCACCCGATCGACGAGTGGACGACGGGGCGCGACAAGGAGGAACTCATCGAGGCGATGGCGGAGGCGCTGCACGACATGCCCGGCGTCGCCTTCAACTTCACGCAGCCGATGGCCATGCGTGTCGACGAGGTCGTGTCGGGCGTCAAGGCTGACGTCGCGGTGAAGATCTTCGGGCCGGATGCCGCCACCCTGGAGCGCCTGGGCCGCGAGGTCGAGGCCGTGCTCGGCGGCATTCCCGGATCTGCTGACGTGCAGGCCGAAGTGCTGTCCGGGGCCGCGCAGATCGAGATGGTCATCGACCGGGACGCCGCGGCCCGCTACGGGGTCAACGTGGCGCACGTCCAGGAACTGGTCGAGACCGCCATCGGCGGCATCCAGGCGACCGAGGTCCTCGATGGCGCCCGCCGCTTCGCCGTGGTCGTCCGTCTGCCCGAGGCGTCGCGCCGGGACGTGGCCGCCATCGCCTCGCTGACGCTCACTGCGCCCGGCGGCGAGAAGATCCCGCTCTCGCGTGTCGCGCGCGTCAGCGAGACGGTCGCCCCGGAGGCCCTGACCCACGAGAACGGCGAGCGCCGGCTGGTCGTGCAGAGCAACGTCCGCGGCCGGGACGTCGGCAGCTTCGTGGCGGCCGCCCAGGCCGCCATGGCGCGCGTGCCCCTGCCGCCCGGCTACTACCTCGAGTGGGGCGGCCAGTTCGAGAACCAGCAGCGCGCGACCAGGCGGCTCGCGCTCGTCATCCCGCTGTCGCTGGCGATCATCTTCCTGCTGCTCTTCGTCACGTTCGGCACACTGCGGCAGGCCTCGCTCGTCATCGCCAACGTGCCCTTCGCGCTGGTGGGCGGGGTCGCCGCGCTGTGGCTCCGAGGGCTCACCCTGAACCTGTCCGCGTCGGTGGGCTTCATCGCGCTCTTCGGCGTGGCGGTCCTCAACGGCGTGGTCATGATCAGCGCCATCAACCAGCTCAGGGCGGAAGGCCGGGCGCTGCGCGACGCGGTGCTCACCGGCGCGGGCACGCGGCTGAAGCCCGTCCTGATGACCGCACTCGTCGCCGCCTTCGGCTTCATCCCGATGGCCGTGTCGCACGGCGCGGGGGCCGAGGTGCAGCGGCCGCTGGCCTCGGTCGTCATCGGAGGCATCGTGACCTCGACGCTGCTCACGCTGGTCGTGCTGCCGACGCTGTATGAGATGATTGAGGCGCGCCGCACCTGAGGGGCACCCATGCGTGTCCTGCTCGTCGAAGACGACCCGAAGATCAGCCGGTTCCTCGTCAAGGGGCTCCGCGAGGAGCAGCACCTCGTCGATCTCGTCGAGGACGGGGTCACCGCCGAGGCCCACGCGCTGGCGCACGAGTACGACATCATCCTGCTGGACCTCATGCTGCCGGGCCTCGACGGGTTCACCGTGTGCACGCGCCTCCGCACGCAGGGCGTCGATACGCCGATCCTGGTGATCACGGCCCGCGACGAGGTCCCCGATCGGGTCCGGGGCCTCGACCTCGGCGCCGACGACTACCTGGTGAAGCCATTCGCCTTCGACGAACTCCTCGCGCGCCTGCGCGCCGTGGCCCGCCGCGGACGGGGGCGACAGCTGGCGGCCAGGCTCGAATACGGCCCCATCGTCCTCGATCCCCGGGACCACGTCGTGACGGTCTCCGGCGAGGTGATGCCGCTCACCGCCACCGAGTACCGCCTGCTCGAGTATCTCCTCCGCCGTGCGGAATCGATCGTCTCGCGCGATCAGCTCGCCGAGCACGTCTGGGGCGGCCACTACGACCCCTTTTCGAACGTGGCCGACGTGTACATCGGGTACCTGCGCCGCAAGCTCGGATCGGTCGGCGCCTACATCCAGACCGTGCGAGGGCTCGGCTATCTCCTGAAGACGCCGGCCGCGCCCTCATGAGCCGCCCCCCATGCGCCGTCCTCTCTCGTTCCGGGCCCGCCTGACCCTCCGGTGGACCACCGCGTTCGGCCTCCTGCTCGCCGGGGCGCTGGGCGTCGTCTACCTGGGATCGCGGGCGTACGCCTACCACGACCTCGACGGTCAGATCCGGACCGTCGCGGCCACCGAACTGGCCTCGTCGATGGACGGTGAGGCCGTGCACCTGCACGACTTCCCGCTCGAATCGCTGGGCACCGCCGACTTCGCCGGCAAATTCGCGCAGCTCTACGACGGCGAGGGGCGGCTCCTCGACGAGTCGCCGACCGTGCGCGGAACGGGGTTCAGGCTCGAGGCTGCCGTCATGGCCGCCGCCCTGCGTGGCGAGGCCCCGCTCGTGACCGTCGCCGTGGGGTCCCGCCACGGTCGGATGGCGGCCCTGCGAGCCACGAGGGATGGCGCCGAATACGTCCTGGCCGTGGGCCTGTTCACCAACCATCTCGAGGCCGCGCTCCGTCGCCTCGCATGGCTGCTGTCGCTCGTCTGGCTCGGGTCGGTGGCGGTGACCACGGCCATCGGCTACGCGCTCGCGTCGCGCGCGCTGGCGCCCATCGCCCGGATCACAGAGCAGGCGGCCACCGTGGCCCGCGGCGACTTCAGCGCCCGCCTGGATCCCCCGCGCACCGACGACGAGATCGGCCGGATGACGAGGCTGCTGAACGAGATGCTGGAGCGCCTGCAAGGGGCGATCGAGGCCAACCGGCGATTCGCCGCAGACGCGTCCCACGAGCTGCGCAGCCCGCTGACGGCGATGGCGGGCGAGATCGACGTGGCGCTCAAACGTGCACGGCCGGCGGCCGAATACCGCGAAACGCTGTCGGTCGTGCGCGAGCGCCTCACCGAGCTCGCCACGATCGCCGACAACCTCATGCTCCTCGTACGTGCGCAAGAACGGAAGCCCGAGGCCCTCCTCAAGGAGGTCCCCCTCCGGCCCCTGGTGGACGCCTCCGCGGCGCGTGTCGCGCCGCTGGCCCGCGCTCGCGCGATCGCCATTCGCCTGGAGGCGTTTCCCGATCTCGTGGCGTACGGCGACGCGGCGCTGCTCGCCCGGGTCCTCGACAACCTGATGGTCAACGCCGTTCAGTACAACCGGGATGCCGGCGAGGTCGTCGTCCGTGGGCAGCTCGAGGAGACGGCCGCGGATGCCTGGGAAGCCTGTCAGGCCGTCGTCACGGTGAGCGACTGCGGACCCGGCATCCCGCCGGACGAATGGGAGCGGATCTTCGATCGCTTCCACCGCCTGGACCAGTCCCGGTCGCGCCGCACCGGGGGCTCAGGCCTCGGGCTGTCGATCAGCCGGGCCATCGTCAGCCTGTGCAAGGGCAGCATCCACGTCCTGCAGTCGTCGGACCAGGGCACCACGTTCGAAGTGCGCCTGCCGGGGCGACGCGGGATGTCCGCGGCGTGCTCCGCCGATCTGGTCGAGCGCGCGGACCGCCCGCTCGAGACCCCCGCAGATCGCCTCGGGTCCGTTCTTTGACAGCCAGCCGGGGTACTGTCAGGATTCCCTGATGATGTTCCCGGAAGGCTCCCGCAGTCGTCTCGTCATGGCCGCCGTCGCTGGTGCCCTCGTCGCCGCGGGTGTGGCGCTGATTCTCGCGCGGGAAGCGCCGGCCGACGCGGCCCAGACACAGCCGGCCGCTCCTGCGAAGTCCGGAGCGGTCGCCACGGTGGAGGGCCAGGTCATCACGGTCGAGGAACTCGACGGAGCCATCAGCGCGGAGCTGTCGAAGCTCGAAGACGACATCTACAACCTCCGGAAGAACCGCCTCGACGGGCTGATCGGGGAGAAGCTCCTCGCCCGCGAAGCGGCCGCGCGCGGCGTGGACGTCCAGCAACTGATCGCGACCGAGGTGGCGGCAAAGGCGGGGTCGGTGACCGACGAGGAAGTCAACGCCTTCTTCGAGGCCAACAAGGCACGGCTGCCGAGCCGGCCGGACATCAAGGACCAGATCCGGCAGTATCTGCTCAACCAGAAGACCCAGGCACGCGGGCAGGCCTACGTCGCCGAGCTGCGGTCCCGGGCCAAGGTGGATGTGAACCTGCCCACGCCGCCTGTCCGCCGCGCCACGCTCGACATCGACGGTGCGCCCATCCGCGGCGACCGGAATGCCCCGGTTACCATCGTGGAGTTCACCGATTTCCACTGCCCGTTCTGCAAGCGCGTGCAGCCGACGCTGCTTCAGATCCTGGAGAAGTACCCGGGCAAGGTCCGCCTGGTCTTCAAGGACCTTCCCCTCGACAGCCTGCACCCGCAGGCGCGCAAGGTGTCGGAGGCGGCGTCCTGTGCCAACGACCAGAACAGGTTCTGGGAGTTCCACGACCGGATCTTCGAGGGCGCGCCCGATGCCTCTCCGGAGCACCTGCGCAGGCTGGCGACCGACGCGGGCCTGGACGTGGCGGCCTTCGAGCAGTGCCTGCAGAGTGGCAAGCACCAGGCGCGCATCCAGGCCGGCGTCGAGCTCGGCTCGAGCCTCGGGATCACCGGAACTCCGGCCTTCTTCATCAACGGACGGCCGCTCTCCGGCGCCCAGCCGTTCGAGGCCTTCGTCAAGATCATCGACGAAGAATTGCAGTTGGGGGCGAAGTAGCGGCGACGTCGCGGCCGGGTGGAGCGGCTGCGGGATCAATCGCGCGGAGACGGCGCCTCGTCCGTCCGTGCCACGAGCACCTTGTCCACGCGGCGACCGTCCATGTCGACGACCTCGAACCGGAAGCCCTCCCACGTGAACCGGTCACCCGTGCGGGCCACGCGCGCCAGACGGGTCATCACGAAGCCTGCCAGCGTGTGGTAGGTCCCGGCCTCGTCGGCCGGAGGCGCCGGCAGGGCGGCTTCGCGCACCAGGTCGTCCATCGACGCCGTGCCGTCCACGAGCCAGCTCCCGTCGTCCCGCTGATGGATGGGCCCAGGCTCCTGGCTCGGTTCAGCCGGCATCTCGCCGACGAGGCCCTCGAGAATGTCGGTGGACGTGACCAGACCCTCGATGGCCCCGTACTCGTCGAGCACGAGCGCCACGTGCACGTGCGTGGACCTGAACTGCTCGAGCAACTGGAAGACGGAGAGCGTTGCGGGCACGTACACCGGCGGTCTGAGCAGGGTGCGTAGATCAACGGGCGATCCTGCCAGCTTCCGCGCGAGCAGTTCCTCGGCATGCACGATGCCGAGGACCGTGTCGAGGCTGCCGTCGCACACCAGCACCCGGGGGTGCCTGGTGTCTGCCACGTGCTTCTGCAGCGCCTCGAGCCCTTCGTTGACATCGAGCCACTCGATCTCGTGACGCGGCGTCATGATCGACTGGACGCGACGATCCCCCAGCAGGAACACCTGCTCGACGATCTTCTGCTCGACGGGCTCGACCTCGCCAGACACCGTGGCCTGCTTGATGAGCGCTCGGATCTCCTCCTCGGTCACGTGGTGATCCGCGGCTTCGATCCGGAACAGCTTCAGCACGAGGGTGGTGGACAGGCTCAACAGCGAAACGACGGGGTTCGCGAATCGGGCGATCGCGGCCAGCGGGGCCGCGACGGCCCCGGCGATGCCCTCCGGGTTCGACAGTGCGATGGCCTTCGGCACGAGTTCCCCGATGATCAGGGAACAGTACGTGATGACCGAGACCACGAGGACGAGTGCGAGCGCTTCGGCGTAGGGGGCGAGGATGGGGAACTGCGCGAGCCACTCCGCCACACTGGACGCCAGCGTCGCTCCGCCGAACGCACCGGCAAAGATGCCGATCAACGTGATCCCGACCTGGACGGTCGAGAGGAACTGCGTGGGATTCTGCGCCAGCTTCAGCGCCGCTGACGCCCTGGCGTCGCCCTCCTCGGCGCGCTGCTGGAGGCGGATCTTGCGCGCCGAGACCACGGCGATTTCCGCCATCGCGAATACGCCGTTGGCGACCAGCAGCAGGAGGATGATGAGGATCTCGGTGGTCACGTCGGCCGCGACCATCTTATCTCAGTGCTTCGATTCGCAAATACGGCGACGTGTCGCGGGCCCGCCGCGTCGCCGTATTGCTCACTCAGCACTGAGTCCTGAGTGAACGACACGTCACAGGATTCGTGAATCGAAGGACTCAGGCGTCGCGGGTGACGGACACCTGGACCCGTCCATCCGCTGCCGTGCCGACCTCGCACCGGTAGCCCTGAGCCCGCAGTTTCTCGAGCAGCGGTACCGGCTCGAACGAGACCCGGATGGTCAGGACCTCGCCGGGCTGCAGCGTGGCCGCCGCGTCGAACACCGGCTTGATGGGCACGGCGCCGGTCTCGAGCATCGCGTCGGCGTCGATCAGCCGGGCCGAAGGCTGCGACGGCTGGCTCGAGGCCGGACCTCCGGCGTGGCAGAGGGGCTGGGCGGCGGCCCGGGCCTCGACCGGGGCGCCGGCGGCCCCGTGCGGGATCCCGGCGTCGTCCACGGGCTGGCCGGCCGCGCGGCGAAGGGTGATGATGAGGTCGCGCACCGGAAGGCCGGCAATGCCCGCGGCCTGCTCCAGCGTGGCGACGCGGGCGATGGTGCGCCGCAGCACTGGACTCCGAAGCTTCTGGAAGGCCGGCGCCTGCGCGATGAGCACCGGCTCCAGCTCGGGCCAGTTCGCGAGCAGTTCGGCGACTTTGGTGGTCGGGTTGATCTGCGGCATCGTCACGGCCCTCAGTCGTACTGCAGGAGGCGCCGCTCCCCTTCGAGCGCGCGCTCCTGGGTCAGGTCCTGGGTGACCTCCAGGGTCCCCATGTACCGGCGAGCCTCGTCGCGCACCGCGAAGTACCGGATGTGCACGAACCGGCCCCTGAAGTCGATCCAGAACGACGCGACATCCTGCCGCCCGGCCCGGAAGTCCGACAGGATGCGCTCGACGATGTCCACGCTGGCCGGCGGATGGCAGTGCTGGACCTGCCGCCCGATGATGGCCCTGGGCCGCTGGAAGACGCGGTCGCGGCCTTCGGTGAAGAACCGCACCCGGTCGTCGGCATCGACGAAGGTCAGGTCCACCGGCAGCACGCTGAAGATGGCGGTCAACTGATCGAGCGTCAGGGTGCCGGTGGGCGTCGCGATGGCGCCGGCGTCGGGGACTGTCTGGACGGCCGCGGGCGGACGCCAACCCTCGCGCGGGTCCACGAGGCACCAGCCGATGGTGGGCGACTGGGCCCAGATTTCTCCCCAGTCGGCCTCCGTCAACGTCTCGAGCGACAGCGGGAGCAGGACCTTCTCCTCTTTGAGCACCATCTCTTCGACGGCGGCGAGCGCCGGCGTGAGCAGCACGTCCACGAGCAGCTTCCACTCGCCGGTGGTCACGTGGCGTTCGGCGAGGGCCTCGCCCACGTCCTTCAGCAGCCCGCGCACCTCATCGTCTTTGCCCCACATCACCTTCGAGGGGCCGGTGATGCCGTGCTGCTCCAGGAACGGGAAGAGCAGGTTCTCCTTTCGCTGGTAGTGCTTCTCCACGTCCATCAGCGCGTTGAACGCGGCGCGGACGGCGTCGTGCCGGGCGGACTCGACGGCCTGGTCATCGGCGACGCCCGTCGTGGCCAGCGCCGCCAGCGCGCGCAGCTTCGCACAAGCGGCCCTCAGGGCGTCGTTCTCGCGCCGGAAGGTGTCCACCGGGTGGCCCGGGGGCAGCGCGCGCGGCCGTTCGACCATCACCTCACGGAGCACCTGCGCGTGCAGATCGCACATCCGCATGATCTCGGTGGCAGGCATCCCGTCCGCCATGAGTTCCTGCTCCATGGCCGCGACCTCGGCCGCATCGCAGGTGCCGACCAGCGCGGCGACCGACGATTTCACGGCGTCGGCCGGCTCCCCGTCGTGCAGGCGGCCGATGATGTCCTTCAACTGGCGCACCCGGTGGGCTCGGTTGTCGATCAGTTCGCTCACGTGGGCCTCCGCGCGGACCTGATGCCCGCCGACACGAGCCTAGCTGCGGCGAACGAGGGTCCGTATGACGCCAATCATAGAGATCGGCTTGCGGCTGGCGGCTCGCGGCTGGCGGCGGCCCTTACCGTCCTGCCACCCAGGCCATGCCGTCCGGGCCGGCGCCGGTCTGCACCTTGCCCGTCACCGACAGCGTCGAGAGATCGACGACCGCGACGAAGTGGTCTCCGGTGACGGCGACGTACGCCCGCGTGCCGTCGGGGGTCACCAGAATGCCTTCCGGGCTCCGACCGAGCGGCAGCCGCTTCGCCTCCGCGCGAGTCCGCGCATCGACGACGACCAGTTCGCCGGCGTCGAGGTCCGAGATGAGGACGAACCGTCCGTCCGGTGTGAATTTCAGGCGGTTCGACCGCTTCGTGCGCAGATCGACGGTGGCCACGACCGTTCTGGCCGCGAGGTCGATCACCGACACGCCGCCATCCCGGGAGTGAGCGACCCACAGTTCAGCGCCCGAAGGCGAGACATCCAGCGCCTCGGGGCCTTTCCCGACCTGGAGCGTCGTGAGCGTCCACGCCGGCGGAGTGGTCCCGAGCTCCAGGATCGACACCGTATCCGATCCGATGTTCGTCGTGACGATGGGCGATCCACCGGGCCGCACGAGGACCATGTGCGTGCCCGTCTGGCCCGTGCCCATGATCCAGTCCACGCGGTCCGCCGCGGGATCGTAGCGGCCGACCACGCGGTTCGTCTCCGCCGTGAAGTAGACCTTGCCTTCGGCGAGGGCGAGGCCGTGGGGCCGGCGCAGGGCGCCCAGGTCCACGCGCCGCACTTCCTTCTGCGATGCCAGATCGACGACCGACAGGCTCGACCCCGGCGTTCGCGCTCCGTAGTTGCTCACGTACGCGTGAACGCCGTCGGTGACGACTTCGTGCGGGCCCTCGCCCACCGCCACCCTGCCGACGGCCTGCCCCGTGGCGGGATCGACGATCGCCAGCGTGGCCTCCTCCTTGTTGAGGACGAGCAGCGCCGGGGATGGCAGGGGCGCGGCGCTGGCACCGGACACGCAGCAGAGCAGGACGGCCGAGCACAGGGCCTTGTTCACACCCTGGATCATAAGCCAGATCAAGCCAGATGCCGATTGATCGACCATGGAGCTGACCACCTGCCCCAACTGTCGCGCGCCGATGGAGCTGCGGGAGATCGAAGGCCTCTACGGCCGGCCGGTCCTGATCGATACCTGCAGGGCGTGCCAGGGGTTCTGGTTCGACGACACCGAAAGCCTGCAGCTGTCGCCCCGCGGCACGCTGGCGCTCTTCCGCCTCGTGGCCGAGCGGCACGCCCGGGCGCGCCAGCCGCTCGGGGCCCGCCTTCCGTGTCCGCGCTGCGATCTCAAGCTGTCGCTCACGCTCGACCAGCAGCGCACGACCAGGTTCCAGTACTTCCGCTGCGTCCGTGGACACGGCCGGTTCATCACCTTCTTCCAGTTCCTTCGCGCGCGGAACTTCGTCCGCAGTCTGACGCCGCGGGAGGTCGCGGACCTGCGGGCGAAGGTCACCCAGGTCCACTGTTCGAACTGCGGCGGAGGAATCAGTCTCGACACCGACGTGGCCTGTCCCTACTGTCGCGTTCCGGTGTCCATGCTGGACCCGCACCAGGTGCAGGCGGCCCTCCAGGAGTTGCGAGACGCCGATGCGCGCCGCCAGCAGATCGACCCCGCCCTGCCGTTGACGCTGATGATGGAGCAGCTCAAAGCGGAACGCGTCTTCGCGGAGGCCGCCGGCGGAGGCGGCGCGACACGGGGCCGGGTCCTCGGCGGGCCCCAGGGCCTCGTCGAAGCGGGCCTGTCCCTGGTCTTTCGGTGGATGAGCTGAACCTTGCCGAGGCACTGTGCTTCAAGCGCACGGCCCCTCGGCCCGATTGTAAGGATCGGTGGGCGGTCCCGACACGCCCTCCCCTGACGACCATGCCACGACCTCGCCCACGCCTCGTGTCGCGCCGTCCAACCCGCTCGGTCCCCAAGCGCACCATGCCCCCCAGGCCGATCGCGGTGGCAGACGAGCGGCGAAATGCTCCACGGTTCCAGCCCTCCGCGTTGCCTCCTCTGGAGGTGAGGCTCGCTGACGGGACGGCCATCGATATCGTGAACATCTCGCGCACGGGCCTGCTCGCCCGCAGTCGGGCGCGCCTCCTGCCCGGCGCGATGATCGGCCTGCGCATCGTCGCGGGGAACACCACGGTGATGCTCATGGGACGTGTCGTCCGCGCGAGCCTCATCGCCCTGGACGGCGAGCACCCGTGCTACGAGTCGGCCCTGGTCTTCAGCCAGGAGTTCCCGCTGCTCGCGTTCGACGCGCAGGCGGCGGAGATGGCCGCGAGCCCGTCGCCCGGACCAGCCTCAGCCCCCAGCGGGCCCTATCCGATGGAGATCGGGCGCCTCAACGGGAACCCGACCGTGCTCACCGTGACGGCCAGAGCGAAGAAGGCCCGGGCTGCGGCACGGTGACACAGGCAGGCTCAGGGCTCAGGGCTCAAGGCTCAGGGCTCAGGGCTCAAGGCTCAGGGCCCTGCTAGCTGATGCGACAGACCGGCGGGCGGCGATCGGCGGGCGACCAGCGGCCTGACGGGCTGAATCGTTGGTTCCGTCGCGAACCGTCACCTCACTGGAAGTGAGACACGGAATGACCGGTTTCTTGAGGGTTTGCGCCGTGCTGGCCGCGCGCCGCCGGCCGCAGGCCGCAAGCCGATGGCCGCAGGCCGCAAGCCGATTGTCGGATTGAGGTCAGCTGTTAGGATTCCCGTTCGATGCGCGCTTTGCTCGTCTCCGGCGACTCGCGATTTGCGAACGCGCTCGTGTCGGCGCTGGTCTCGGTGACGGAGGCTCCGGACGTCGAGCACCTGCCCTCTCCCGACACGCTGCCCGACGTCGCGGCCGGGCGGGCATTCGACCTTCTCCTCGTCGATCTCGTCGGTCGGGACCCTGCCGACCTCATCGCGTTCATCACCCGCGCCCGGCGACAGGTGCCGTCGGTGCCCATCGTCGTGCTGGTCACGTCGCCCGAGACGGCGGTGGACGCGCTCGCGGCCGGCGCCGATGGGTTCGCCCCGCGAGATCCGGGCGCTGCATCCACGATTGCCGCTGTGACTCACCAGACACGCGACCGTTTTCACCCGAGTCCTGACTTGCCAAAGCGCGTGCTGTATGTCACGCGCCACGCCCCCATGCGCGACGAGTCGGTCTCCACGCCGATAACCATCGAGGTGGCCACGCCCACCTCCGGAGCCGCAGTGCCCCCGCCGTACGACGTGGGCCGGCTGGACTTCGACGCGGCGGTGCTCGACATGTCGGCAGACGGATCGGACCTCGTGGGCATCGCTCAGGATCTCGTGACCCGGCTCGGCGAGGCGCCCCTGTTCGTCCTGGCGGATGCGACCGATCGTCAACTCGCACGCGCCGCGCTCCGGCTCGGCGCCCGGCAGGTCGTGGCCCGCACCGGAGCCTGGCCTGTCCGGCTCTACGCCGCCATTCAGCAGCACACCCCGCCCCATTGGGGCCCGGAGGATTCAGCCTTGACGGACTCGACGCCAGGCGACACGTCGTCCACCGCCCCCGACTCCCTGCCCGTGGCCGAGGGAGTGCCGGTCGACGAGCACCGTGCGCTGGCGGCGCAGCTCGAGGCGGCCCTTGCGGAACTCGACGCGCTGCGGGCCGACACCGAGGCGCGCCTGCAGCGCGAGGTCTCCGCGCTGAGGACGGCGTGGGACACCGCCATGCGCGAGGTGGAGGCCGCCCGCGCCGCGGACGCGCGAGCGGCAGCCGGAGAGATCCAGGCGCTCCAGGCCCGGCTCGAGCTTCAGGCCCGCGAGCTGGCGCTCGCGCAGGAGACGGCGGCCAGGACTGCGCGCGACCTGGACGCTGCGCGCGACGCGCTGCGCGAAACGGCGACGCGGGCCGAGCGGGACGCGCAGGCGGCCCGAGCCGTGCCCCCCGCAGCCCGGCCGGCTGCGGGCAACACGACCGCGCCCGCGGGCGACGAGTTCCCGCCCGCCGCTGCGGACTTCGTACGCGAGGTCGCGAGGCACGCGTCGGAGGCCGCACGGCTGCAGCGCGTCAGCCTCGAGGACGCCGCGGGGGGCTCCCAGGCGACGACGCTCCAGAAGGCCCTGGCAGCAGCGGAACGGGCCCAGGAAATCGCACAGCAGTTCCTGGACTTCGACGAACACCGGCGAAGCCTGCCCGCGCAGGTCGCCCTCGATGACCTGCTCGCCTCGCTCCTGCCGGTGCTCACGGCCGTCACCGGCGACAGCGTGCGGCTTACGATGGCCGCGCCGCCTGACCCGCAGGTACGGGTCGAAGCCCCGCGCTACGGGGTCGCCAGGATGGTCGCCGCGCTGGCGAGCGCCGCGGTGGACGCGCTCCCGTTCGGCGGCAGCATCGATGTCGAGGCCCGGGTCTCGGACGACGACCTCAGGCGGCCGACGGCCCTCATCACGGTCGCTGCACGAGGATTCGGGCGGCGGGCGTTGCGTGCCCCGGAAGCCGTCGTCTCTCCGCTGCCTTCGTGGAGTCTCGATCTCCGCGTCAAAGAGAGTGCCGAAGGCACGACGATGTACGAACTGCGACTGCCGGCGATTCTCGCTACTTCCGAGTCAGGTGGCCCTGCGCTTTGAGCAGTTCCGCCGTCAGCACGGCCCCTCCGGCGGCCCCGCGCAGCGTGTTGTGCGACAGGCAGACGAAGCGATAGTCGAAGATCGCGTCCGGCCGCAGGCGTCCGATCGCCACGGCCATCCCCTGCCCCACGTCCCGATCGAGGCGAGTCTGAGGCCGTGCGGGATCCTCGAAGTAGACCAGGAACGGCTTCGGCGCCGACGGCAGGTTGAGTTGCTGGGGCAGGGGGTCGAAGGCCTGCCAGCGGCTGAGAATCTCGGCGATTGACGGTTTGTGGGCGAACGACACGAAGACCGCGGCCATGTGGCCGTCTGACGCCGCCACGCGCACGCACTGCGCCGAGATGATCGGCGCGGCTGCCGGCGTGATGCCGGAGCCGTCCACCCGGCCCCAGATCTTGAGCGGTTCCTGCTCGCTTTTCTCTTCCTCGCCCTTGATGAACGGAATGACGTTGTCGACCATCTCCGGCCACGTCTCGAACGTCTTGCCCGCCCCGCTGACGGCCTGGTAGGTACACACCGCGACCGCGCGCGGGCTGAACTCCATCAGAGGATGCAGCGCCGGGACGTAACTCTGCAACGAGCAATTGGGCTTGACCGCGATGAAGCCCCGTCGCGTCCCCAGCCGTCGCCGCTGGGCCTCGATGACGCCCGCGTGATCCGGATTCACCTCGGGGATCATCATGGGCACGTCCGGCGTGTCCCGATGGGCGGCGTTGTTCGACACCACGGGCGTCTCGGCTTTCGCATACGCCTCTTCGAGGCGCGCCGTGTCCTCCCTCGGCATGTCCACGGCACAGAACACGGCGTCCACCGTGGCGGCGATCGCGTGCACGTCCGACGCATCCCCGACGGTCAGCGCCGCGACGCGCGCCGGTGGCGGCGACGCCAGGGTCCACCGGCCGGCCACCGCCTCGCCATACGTCCGACCGGCCGAGTTCGCGCTGGCGGCCACGGTCGTGACCTCGAACCAGGGATGGCCGTCGAGCAGCGCGATGAACCGCTGGCCCACCATCCCGGTTGCCCCGAGCACGCCGACCTTCAAGGTGTCCTGCATCACGACCCCATCTCGCCCGAGGCCTCCAGGGGCCTCGCCTGTCTCCAGGCAATCGGCACGATCCGATCGTACAGGAACCGGAGGGCGGGGTGCGAGCGGGTG
>CAYLZN010000130.1:0-13724 GCA_964387935.1 uncultured Vicinamibacteraceae bacterium
TCCATTCGCGAAAGGCTGCGTAATGTCGGCACTTTCAAACCGTTCGGCGTTCTAGTGCGAACCGCGATCGCGATCCCTGCCGTGGGAGGAGCGGCCGTGCCGCCCGCCACCCGGACGACCGGACGGCTCGCGACGCCCTTCGCCGGCCTCGGCAGCCTGGGCCGCCGCCTGCGCGGCCTCGCCACCCTCCTCGATGAGGAGGGCCTTGCGGGAGAGCCGGACCTTGCCGGAGGGATCGATGTTGATCACCTTGACCAGCAACTGGTCGCCCTCCTTCAGTTCGTCGCGCACCTCTTTCACCCGGTGCAGGGCAATCTCGGACACGTGCAGCAGTCCGTCGACGCCGGGGATGATCTCGATGAACGCGCCGAAGTCCGTGATGCGCTGGACCTTGCCCAGGTAGGTCTTGTTCAGCTCCGGGACGGCGGTCAACTCGCGGATCATCGTGAGCGCGCGCTGCGCCGACGCTTCGTCGTTGGACGCGACGTTCACGCGGCCGTCGTCCTCGACGTCGATCTTGACGCCCGTCTTGTCGATGATGCTGCGAATCATCTTGCCGCCGGGCCCGATGACGTCGCGGATCTTGTCCACGGGAATCTTGATGGTGACGATGCGGGGCGCGAACTCGGAGATCTCGGCCCGAGGGGCGGGCAGCGCCGTCTGCATGTGGTCGAGTATGCCGAGTCGCCCGCGACGGGCCTGATCCAGGGCCGCGCGCATGATCGCGGTCGTGATGCCGCCGACCTTGATGTCCATCTGCAGCGCGGTGATGCCGGACTTGGTGCCCGCCACCTTGAAGTCCATGTCGCCGTAGTGGTCTTCGGCCCCGGCGATATCCGAGAGGATCGCGAACTTCCCGGTGGCCTCATCGAGGATGAGCCCCATGGCGACACCCGCCACGGGGGCGCTGAGCGGGACCCCGGCGTCCATCATGGCAAGCGAGCCGCCGCAGACGGTGGCCATCGAGGACGACCCGTTGGATTCGAGGATGTCGGACACCACGCGGACCGTGTACGGGAACTGCTCCTCGGTGGGAACGACGGGGCTCAGCGCACGTTCCGCAAGTGCCCCGTGGCCGACCTCGCGGCGGCCCGGGCCGCGCAGGAACGCCACTTCGCCCACCGAGAACGGCGGGAAGTTGTAGTGGAGCATGAACCGCTTGTAGGTCTCACCCTCCACCATCTCGATCTTCTGCTGATCCTCGGCCGTGCCCAGCGTGGCGGTGACGAGCGCCTGCGTTTCGCCGCGCGTGAACACCGCCGACCCGTGGGTGCGCGGCAGGATGCCCACCTCGATCCAGATGGGCCGGACCTCGTCGAACGAGCGTCCGTCGAGCCGCCGCCCGTGCTGGAGCACCTCGGCCCGCAGGACCTTCTCTTTCAGTTCCTTGAAGATCGACTTCGCCTCGAGCCGGCGTTCCACTTCGCCCTCGGGCAACGACGCGATCAGTTCCTCGAGGACCTGGTCCACGCGGTCGTAGTTCTCCAGCTTGCCGCGGATGCGCATCGCTTCGGAGAGCGGCACGAAGACCTTCTCCTCCACCTCGCGATAGAAGTCCGCTCCGATTTCCTTCTTCTGGACCTGGAGCTTCTGCCGCCCGACTTCCCGGGCCAGGTCGTCGATCACCTCGACGATCTGCTTGATGTGGGCGTGGGCGAACTCCAGCGCCTGGACCATGTCCTCCTCGGACACCTCCCTGGCACCCGCCTCGACCATCACCAGCGCGTCGCGGCTCCCCGCCACGACGAGGTCGAGCGTCCCGCGCTTCCGCTGCTCGTAGGTCGGATTGACCACGAGCGCGCCGTCGACCATGCCGACCCGGACGCCCGCCACGGTCTTGGTGAAGGGAATCTCGGACAGGGCCAGCGCCGCCCCCGCGCCCGTGACGGCGAGGACGTCGGAGTCGTTGTCGGAGTCGGCCGACAGCACGAGCGCGATGATCTGCGTCTCGTAGCGCCAGCCGCTGGGGAAGAGCGGCCGGATCGGCCGGTCGATCAGGCGGCTCGTGAGGACCTCCTTCTCGGCCGGCTTGCCCTCGCGCTTGAAGAACCCGCCGGGGATGCGGCCCGACGCATAGGTGTACTCCCGGTAGTCGACCGTGAGCGGCAGGAAGTCGATCCCTTCCCGCGGCGTGCTGGCGTGGCACGCGGTGACGAGGACCACCGTGTCACCGTAGCGGATGATGGCGGCGCCATCGGCCTGTTTGGCCAGCTTGCCCGTTTCAATGGAGAGCGTCTGCTGGCCGACTGTGATTTCTCGCTTGTGCATGACGAGCACCTTCAGGATTCCTGGGGGCGGGGGCAGGGCAGCGCGGGACGGCCGGCGTGGACGGACCCGCGGAGCGCCCACGCCGACACAGGAACAACGACTACTTGCGAATGCCCAGCCGCTTGATGACCTCGGCGTAACGGCCGGTGTTCTTGGCCTTGAGGTAATCCAGCAGGCGGCGGCGCTGGCCGACGAGCTTCAGCAGGCCCCGACGCGAGTGATGGTCCTTCGCGTGCACCTTGAAGTGCTCGGTCAGATAGGTGATGCGGTCGCTCAGGAGGGCGATCTGGACTTCCGGCGAGCCGGTGTCGTGGTCGTGGGTCCGGAAGCCTTCGATGATGGTGGTCTTGCGGTCCTTGGTCAGTGGCACGTCGGGGTCCTCCACGCGCGGCCCAGTTGCGGTCCCTCGCCTCCGCAGAGACCGACCAGCCCGCCGTCGCCGCGGCTTTCCCGCGGGAAAAATAACTCTCAATGTTAAACCAGAACGACCGTCGGCTGCAAAACGGCCCCGTGGGAGCCCCCTGGCATGGACCGGGCCACGGCCACCAGGTGTCCACCCGGGCCGAGCAGTCGCACGTACGGCCCGTCGTCGGTGCCTCCGAGGTTCGTGGCGGGATGGGGCCCGGCCATCGAGGCCCAGTCCACGTCATCGCCCTTCACCGGGTTCCCGTGGCGTACGCGTTCCACCTGGGACGACCCGAGGCTCGCTGCGGGAAGCCATGTCAGCATCCGGTCCAGGGGCATGACCAGGCGTTCCAGCGAGGCGGGGTCCTGTTCGAGGCGCGCGAGGGGCACCGCGTCGGCCAGGGTGAACTCCCCGGCCCGCGTGCGCCGCAGGGCCGTGAGGTGCGCCCCGCAGCCCAGGGCGAGGCCGAGATCGCGGGCGAGGGCCCTGACGTAGAACCCGGCCGAGCACTCCAGCGACAGCGAGACCTGCGGTCCCTCGACCCCCAGCAGTTCCAGATGAGACAGATCCACCAGGACCGGTTCGAGCTCGACCGGACGATCGCGGCGCGCAAGTCGATGGGCGCGCACCCCCTCGACCTTCTTGGCGGAGAACGCGGGCGGACGCTGCAGGTGCGGACCCCGGAATCGCTCGAGCGCAGCCTTAATGGGGTCGGGAGTTATTTTCGCAAAAAATGCCACCCCCGGCAGCGGCGTGCCCGTTACATCGTCGGTGTCGGTAGACACGCCGAGTCGAACCTCGGCCACATAGGCCTTGCGGCTGCCCGCCATGAATCGCGCCAGCCGCGTCGCTCGTCCCAGCACCAGAGGCAGCACGCCGGTGGCGAACGGATCCAGCGTTCCCGTATGACCCACCCGGGCGAGACCCGACAGCCGACGGACCCTGGCGACGACGTCGTGAGACGTCGGTCCGGCGGGCTTGTCAACCACCAGGACGCCCCCGACGAAGTCCGCGGGCAAGCCGTCAGGCGCCCGCGCGCTCATCGCTCGTCGCGGGAGGGCGGCACCGCCTGGAGTGCCTCGCGAAGGGCTGCAACGAGCGCGTGCTCGGCGGCCTCCCGCGGTCCGGCTACCGTGCAGCCCGCTGCGTTGACGTGGCCGCCGCCACCAAACCGGCTCGCGACCGCCCGCACATCGACCTGCCGCTTGGACCGGAGGCTGGCACGAAGGTCGCCGGAGCCCCGCTGACCCTTCAGCAGCAGCACGGCATCGATGGTCTTCGCCGACAGCGGCAGGTTGATCAGGCCCTCCGTGTCGTCGATGCTCGCGCCGAGCGCCTCGAGCAGCTGGTCGTCGTAGTAGAGCACCGCCACCCGGTCATCGACCGCAAGCGACATGTGGTCGAGCAACGCCCCCAGCAGCTTGAGACGGCCGATACTGGCGCTGTTGTAGACCATGTGGGCCATGTCGGCGGGATCGACGCCGGCCTCCGCCACGCGTCGGCAGATGTCGAACGTTCGCGCCGTGATGTTCGCGTGACGAAAGGAGCCGGTGTCAGTGAGAATGCCGAGGTAGATCTGCGCGGCAATGGCCCTCGTGAGGGGCACCTCCAGCGCATCGAGGATGTCGACCACCATCTCCGTGCAGGCCGCTGCCGACGGGTCGAACCACGCCGCGACGCCGTAACCCGTGTTGCCTGCGTGGTGATCGATGTTGATCGCGGGATAGCGGTCGAGGCCAGCGACGCCGGGTCTCGTCAGGTCGCCGCATTCGAGCACGACCACCGCGTCGTACTCGCCCGAGGCGCTGTTGGTCACCTCGATCCGCTCCGTGCCTTCGAAGGCGCGATACGGCGACGGCGGCGGGTCGGCATTGACGATCCGGATGGACTTCCCCAGATGCTCCAGTGCGAGGGCCAGGGCGACCTGAGACCCGATGGAGTCGCCATCGGGGCGGGCGTGCGAGGTCAGGAGGAACCGCGAGCCGCGTGCGAGGGCGCCGCGAACGGACTCGAAGGCCTGACGGTCATTCACGGTCATCGGAGGGGCCGGAGCCGGAAGTGGGGAGAGCGTCGACCGGCGCGGACGGCCCAGCGTCCTTGATTTCCTGCAGCAGCCGTTCGATGCGCTCACCCCGCGCAATGGACTCGTCGAAGTGAAAGTGCAGCTCCGGGGCCCGTCGCAGCCGCAGCCGCCCCGCGAGCTGCCGGCGCAGGAACGCGGACGCGCGATCGAGCGCGCGTGCCGCGTCGCGCCGGGCACGGTCGTCACCAAGCGTCGTGTAGTAGACGCGTGCGACCTGGAGATCGGAGCTCACCTTGACGTGCGTGATCGTCAGGAAGCCGATACCCGGATCCTTGACCTGGTGCTCGAGGATGTCGGCGAGGTCCTCGCGGATCTGTTCGCCGAGCCGGACCGGTCGCGAGCCCTGCATGCCGGCTCCGAACTAGCGGCCCACCGTCGCCGCGATCCGCTCGACCGTGAACACCTCGATGATGTCGCCCACCTTGACGTCCTGGTAGCGCTCGAATGACGTGCCGCACTCGATGCCGGCCTTGACTTCGCTTACATCGTCCTTGAAGCGCTTGAGCGAGCCCAGCTTGCCCTCGTGGATCACGACATTGTCCCGCAGCAGCCGCGCCTGAGCGTCGCCGGATCGGCGGATGACGCCGTCGATGACGATGCAGCCCGCGACCGTGCCGACCTTGGGCACCTTGAAGGTCTGACGCACCTCGGCCGCGCCCAGCCGGACCTCCTTGAGGGTCGGCTCGAGGAGCCCCGCCATCGCGTTCTTGATCTCGTCGACGACGTTGTAGATCACGGAGTGGAGGCGGACGTCCACGTGCTCGCGTTCGGCCACCTCGCCGGCGTTGCGGTCCGGCCGCACGTTGAAGCCGATGACGATGGCGTTGGACGCAGAGGCGAGCAGCACGTCCGACTCGTTGATGGCGCCGACGCCGGTGTGGATGATCGTGACCTTCACATGGTCGGCGGACAACTTGGTCAGGGTGTCGGCGAGCACCTCGGCGGAGCCCTGCACGTCGGCCTTGATGATGATGGCCAGCTCCTTGACCTCGCCTTCCGAAATCTGCTGCTTGAGCGTCTCGAGGGTCACGCGGCCCGAGCGGGTGCTCAGCGCCTTCTGCTTGACCTGCTCCTGTCGGAACAGCACGATCTGTCGCGCCTTGGCCGCGTCCTCGAGCACCTGGAAGGTGTCGCCGGGCGTGGGCAGGCCGCCGAGCCCGAGCACTTCGACCGGTGTGGACGGCGGGGCCTCACGTACGCTCCGGCCGCGATCGTCGATGAGGGCTCGCACCTTGCCCACCACGGTGCCGGCGATGAACGTGTCGCCGACGTGCAGCGTGCCGTCCTGGACGAGCACGGTCGCCACGGGACCGCGCCCCTTGTCGAGCTTGGTCTCGAGCACGGTGCCGGTGGCGTTGCGCTTCGGGTTGGCCTTGAGTTCGGCGATCTCCGTGACGAGCAGCACCATCTCGAGCAGCAGGTCGAGGTTCTGCCGCTTCTTCGCCGAGACCGGGACCGTCACGGTCTGGCCGCCCCAGTCCTCGGGCATCAGGCCGTAGTCCGTCAACTCGCGCTTGACCCGCTCCGCGTTGGCATCAGGCTTGTCGATCTTGTTGACCGCCACCAGGATTGGCACGTTGGCCGCGCGCGCGTGATCGATCGCCTCGCGCGTCTGCGGCATCACGCCGTCGTCAGCCGCGACGACGAGGATGACCACGTCGGTGACCTTGGCCCCCCGCGCGCGCATCATGGTGAAGGCCTCGTGACCGGGCGTG
Organism: uncultured Vicinamibacteraceae bacterium; assembly: GCA_964387935.1. Classification (GTDB taxonomy): domain Bacteria; phylum Acidobacteriota; class Vicinamibacteria; order Vicinamibacterales; family JAFNAJ01; genus CAYLZN01. The sequence goes on from CAYLZN010000130.1 coordinate 6,473, forward strand.
TCCAGGAAGACCACCTTGCGCCCGCTGACCTCCACGGCGTAGGCGCCGATGTGCTGGGTGATGCCCCCGGCCTCGTGCTCGGCCACGCGCGTCTCGCGGATCGCGTCGAGCAGCGTCGTCTTGCCGTGATCGACATGGCCCATCACGGTCACGACCGGCGCCCGGGTGACCCTGTCCTCGGGACGCGAGGCCTCCGATTCCACATCCACGACTTCTTCCTCGAAGGTGCGCATCTGCACCTCGGCGCCGAACTCGCGCGCGATCATGGTCGCGAGTTCCTCGTCGAGCGTGCTGTTGATGGTCATCATCTTGCCCTTCTCGAGCACCTTCCTAAGGACGTCCTTGACCTTGACCTCCAGCTTGTCGGCGAGATCCTTGACGGTCATGCCTTCCGCGAGCGTGATGCTCCTGGTGACCGGCGGCGGGCCCGCCTGGACCGGCGCCGAATGGGACCGTGAGTCGTCAGCCCCCCGCCGACCCCCCTGTGAACGGCTGACAGGTCTGGGGCGCGGAGGCCCGGATGGGCGATTGCCGGGCAGGACCGGGCGCGCGGGCTGGCCGGGGCTGGGGCCCGGGCGTCCGCCGGGGACGTAGTTGGTCGGTGCATACGACGGCCGCGGGACGTTCGCCAGCGGCGAGCGAAGGCCGCCTGCGCCAGGACCTGGCGTGCGTACGGGCTGCTGCGGCAACGGCCGCGGGCCGCCCAGCGGAGGAGGCTGCAGCGACGGCGCCCGTGTGCCGGATGGAACCTGAGGGGCCCTGGCAGCCGGCGCGGCTGGCGACACGACCGGGCGGGCATGCGCGGCCGGTCGGGCGGCGGCGGGACGCGGGGCAGGCCCCTCGACCGTTGGCGCAGATGGGTCTTCGAGCCGCAGCCGAATCGAGGGTGGCACGACCCGACCAGGGGACGGAGCCACCGGACGCGCCGCGGCAACAGGGGGTGTTTCAATCGTGGCGGTGGCCGCGGCGGCGGCAATCACTGACGTGTCGATGGGCGGCGCTTCGGCGACGGGCACGGCGATCTCGGGCTCCACGTGTTCGACTGCCGGCGGCTCGGCACGGAGCGGCACCCCCTCGACCGGCTCGGGCTGCGGCTCGATCCCCGCCTCGACAGGCTCCGGTTCGGACGCCTCAACGGCGGCGGCGGCAGCCGCTTCGACGACGGCCGCGGGTGCCGGTGGGGCCACCTCGAGAGGCGGCTCCTCGACGAATCCGCCATGCGGCAGTTCTTCCTCGACAGGCGCGGTCGCTGGGAGCGCGGCGTCGGAGACCGGCTGCGGCGGACGCACGACGCGCACGAGCCTGGGAGGCGGCAGCGCCGGCTGGGCAGGCTTGGGCGGTTCTGCGGCCTTGCCGCTCGGCCTCTTGGCCTTGGCGGTCGGCAGGTCGAGGAACATCTTCGAAGGGGGAGGAATCACGAGTCCGCGCTGGCGGGCGAGGCGCTCGACGAACTGGCGAGCCACGACCTCCTCGATCGTGCTCGAGGCGCTCTTCACCTCGATGCCGTGTTCGTGCCGCAGCAGGTCCATGACCTCCTGACTGCTGGTGTTCAGGAGCTCCGCGACTTTGTAGATCCGGACAGTGGCCACGTTCCCTCGTTCTTTGCTCGTCCTGTGATGGCTCGATCGCCTGCGCTAGTCCCCGTGCCGTCCGTCGTCGGAAGGCGCCGGCCCGTCGGCCGACTCCTCGCCCGCGGCCACGGCGGCGGGCGCCGTCGCCGGGTCCGTGATCTGCGCGTCAGGCGCTGCCGCACCGTTCTCGGCGGACCCGGCGGACTCGGCGGACTCGGCGGCAGCCGCCTCCGCGCCCTGCTGCTCGGTGGTCTGGTCGAACTGGAAGAACTGTGCCTCGACCTCGCGCCGCTTCTCTTCCTCGCTCTTGATGTCGATCTTCCATCCCGTCAGCTTGGCGGCCAGGCGGACGTTCTGTCCCTTCTTGCCGATCGCCAGCGAGAGCTGCTTGTCCTCGACGACCACTTCCATCACGCGCTCGGTGGGGTCCACGATCGTGACCCGCTGGACCCGTGCCGGGCTGATCGCGTTGGTCACGAACATCACCGGGTCCTCCGACCACTCGACGATGTCGATCTTCTCGCCGCGGAGCTCGCGAATGATCGCCTGCACGCGCGTACCTTTCATGCCCACGCACGCGCCGACGGGGTCCACATCCCGCTCCCGCGAGTAGACGGCCACCTTTGCGCGATCCCCGGCCTCCCGCACGGCGCCCCGGATGGTCACGGTGCCATCGTAGATCTCGGGCACTTCCTGCTCGAAGAGCTTGATCAGCAGCGCGGGATCGGTGCGCGAGAGGATGACCTGCGGGCCCTTCGTGCTGCGCGTCACGTCCTTGATCACCGAACGGACGCGGTCCCCCACCGAGTAGTTCTCGGCACGGGACTGTTCCTTGCGCGGAATCACCGCCTCGACGCGGCCGATCTCGATGATGATGTCGCCCTGCTCGAACCGCTTCACGGCGCCGGACAGGACTTCGCCCTTCCGCTGGCTGAACTCACCGAACACGTTTTCGCGCTCGGCCTCGCGGACCTTCTGGAAGATGACCTGCTTGGCGGTCTGCGCGGCGATGCGGCCCAGGTCCTCGGTCCGGCGCGGGAACTCGATCTCCATGTCCACCTGGGCTTCGTCCCCGTAGAGACCCTGCGCTTCCGTGACCGAGATCTCCGTCGCGGGGTTCTGGACCTCGGCCACGATCTGCTTGACCGAGCACAACTCGATCTCGCCGGAGCCCGCGTTGTAACGCGCCCGCAGCACCTCGTCCTTGTACTTCTTCCGCGAGGCGGCTTCGACGGCATCCTCGAGCGCCTGGATCACGACCTGGGGCTCGATGTTCTTCTCCTTCGACAGCGCTTCGATGAACTGCTGCAACTGGCTGGCCATGCTCGTCCCCTGCGACGTTCCCGCCCCCGCCGGCTCCGCCGGATTGCTAGAACTCCACGTCGAGCCGCGCGCGCTGCACCAGGTCCAGCGCGATGCGCCTCTGCTTGCTCCTCCCGACCGTCAGGAGGATGTCGTCGCCGTCGAGGCCCTCGAGGCGTCCCTCGAAGTGCGTCTGACCCTCCACCGGCGCCCTGGTCACGACCTTCGCCAGCCGGCCCGCGAACCGGCGGTAGTCGTCTGCACCACGCAACGGGCGATCCAGGCCGGGCGACGAAACCTCCAAGGTGTAGTGCGCCTCCACGGCGTCCTCGACATCGAGGAGTGCGCTCAGGTCTTCGCTGACCCGCTGGCACTCGTCGATGCCGATGCTCTCCTCGAGAGGCTCGACGAGCACGGCGCCCGCGGCGTCGGTGCGCGTGGGCCGGTCGATGATTACCCGGAGGACCCACCCCACCGACTCCCGGCGGAACTGCACGTCGAACACGACCAGCCCGCAGCTCGAGGCTACGCGCTCGGCGATCGGCCGAATTCGGGCAACAGCGCTGTCGGTCGGCACACGCGAGCCCCGTAAAACAAAAAAGTGGGCACTGCCCACTTGGCTCACCACCAGCGAAACCAGCTAGTCAGGATAGCACACGTCCGACGACCCGGACAACGGACGAGCCACCAGGTCGTAGCCCCGGGCACCCACGATCTCCACGCCGACCACGGTGCCCGCCGGCAGGGCCGCCGGGTCGCACTCCGTGAGGTAGACCACGGGATCGATCTCCGGGGCCTGGCCGTCCCGGCGCGCCTGGACCACCAGCTCGTGTTCCGGCGACGGACCGTCCACGAGGACACGGGCCCGCGTCCCGACCCGGTGCCGATGGCGTCGCTCGACAATCCGCTGCTGCAGGGCCATCAGCCGGCGCTGGCGCTGCCGCTTCACCCGAGGTGCCACGTCGTCCACGAGCGCCGCGGCCGCCGTGCCCTCTTCGTGCGAGTACGTGAAGACGCCCAGGTGGTCGAACTCGACCGCACGCACGAAGCCGACGAGATCCTCGAATTCCTCCCGGCTCTCGCCCGGAAACCCGACGATGAGCGTCGTCCGCAGCGCGACGCCGGGCACCCGCTCACGAATCCGCGCCAGCAGGCGTTCGTAGGCGACGCGATTCCCGGGCCGCCGCATTCGGGCCAGCACCGACCCCGCGCTGTGCTGGAGCGGCAGATCCACGTACTTGCACACCTTCGGCAGGGTGGCCATCGCCTCGAGGACGTCGTCGGTGACCGTCGTCGGGTAGAGATAGAGCAGGCGGATTCGCTCCAGCCCCGCGATCGGATCGAGGGCGCGCAGCAGCCTCGCCAGGGCGCCGCGCTCGCCCCGGTCGATGCCGTAGAAGGTCGTGTCCTGGGAGATCAGGATCACTTCGCGTACGCCCTGCGCGGCCAGCTGCCGGACCTCGTCCACGAGCGACTCGATCGGGCGACTGCGGTACTGCCCGCGCAACGTCGGGATGATGCAGAACGAGCAGTTGTAGTCGCAGCCCTCGGCGACCTTCACGTAGGCGAAGTGCCTCGGGGTGACCCGCAGCCGGGGCGTGCGCGCATCGTAGATGTACGTCGGCAGGGCCCGTTCCGCCAGGGCCTCGCGATGGCGCGCGGCGACGTGGCGGCTCACCGAGGCGCCGTTGCGGCGGTACAGCGTGACCGGTGCCGCCGACGGGCCGCCCGCCGCCTCAGGGGCGCCCGCCCCGAGGCCCTCGATGGCCCGCACGATGGCCGGCACCTCGCCGGTGCCCAGGACGGCGTCGATTTCGGGGATTTCTGCGGCCAGTTCGTCGCGGTAGCGTTCCGCGAGGCAGCCCGTCACGATCAGGCGCTGGCAGCGGCCGTCGGTCTTCTGGGCTGCCATCTCCAGGATCGCGTTGATCGACTCCTGCTTGGCCTGGTCGATGAACGCGCAGGTGTTGACCACGAGGACGTCGGCACTCGCCGCGTCCTGGACGATGTCGTGGCCCGCCTGCTGGGCGAGTCCGAGCATCACCTCGGAGTCCACGAGGTTCTTCGGGCAGCCGAGCGACAGGAGTCCGATCTTCATTACGGGTAGAGGCGGTAGAGCATTCTCGGATAGGGAATGGTCTCCCGCACGTGCTCCAGCCCGCAGATCCAGGTCACCACCCGCTCGATGCCCATCCCGAAGCCCGCGTGCGGCACCGACCCGTAGCGTCGCAGATCCAGGTACCACTCGAAGGCTTCCTGCGGCAGCTCGTGCTCCGCGATGCGCGACAGGAGCAGGTCGTAGTCGTCGAGGCGCTGCCCGCCGCCGATGATCTCGCCGTAGCCTTCGGGCGCCAGCACGTCCACGCACAGCGCCAGGTCCGGGCGCACCGGATCCGGCTTCATGTAGAACGCCTTGATCTGCGCCGGGTAGCGGTGCACGCAGACCGGCCGGTCGAACATGTTCGACAGGACCGTTTCGTCGGTGCCGCCGAAGTCGCCGCCCCACTCGATCGCCTGGCCCGCTCCGCGCAGCTTCTCGAGAGCGTCGTCGTAGGACACGCGCGGGAAGGGCGTCCTGACGGACTCCAGCTTCGACGTGTCGCGCTCCAGCACCTTCAGTTCCGCCTGCCGCTTGTCGAGCACGCGCGCGACGACTTCGACCACGAGGGCCTCGGCCAGCGCCATGGTGTCGTCGAGATCCGCGTAGGCCATCTCCGGCTCGACCATCCAGAACTCGGTGAGGTGCCGCCGCGTCTTCGACTTCTCGGCCCTGAAGGTCGGGCCGAAACAGTACACCCGTCCGAGGGCCATCGCATTGGCCTCGTTGTAGAGCTGCCCGCTCTGCGTGAGATAGGCGGTCGTGTCCTCGAAATACTGCACCGGGAACAGCGTCGTCGTGCCCTCGCAGGCGGCTGGCGTGAAGATCGGCGTGTCTGCGAGGATGAAGCCGCGGCTGTTGAAGAAGTCCCGGACCGCGTCGATCACCTCGTGCCGGACGCGGAGCACGGCCGCCTGGCGCGGGCTGCGAATCCAGAGGTGGCGACGGTCGAGCAGGTAGTCCACGCCGTGTTCCTTCGGCGTGATGGGGTAGTCCGTGGTGGCGTGCACGACATCGAGCGACTGGACGTCGAGCTCGAACCCTCCCGGCGCGCGCGCATCGGCCCGGACCGGTCCCGTGACGATGATCGCGGACTCCTGCCCGAGGTGGTTGGCCTTCTGGAACGCCTCGTCGCCCACCGCGGCCTTGGACATGACCGCCTGGATGACACCCGTGCCGTCCCGCACGATCAGGAAGTGGATCTTGCCGCTCGACCGGCGGTTGTGCAGCCAGCCCTTGATGGTCACGGTCTGGCCGTCGTGCTGTGCGATGTCCTGGATGTAGGTGTGCACGGGTTTCAATCCTGTGAGAGCACGAGGGCCTCGAGGCGTCGACACGCCCCCTGCGCGCGCCGGAGCACGGCCGCGGGGTCTCCGGCGTTGGCCAGTTCGAGCATCCACGCGCCTTCGTATCCCACCTTCTGCGACGTCATGACGGCGGTGGACCAGTCGATGCGCCCGTCGAAGGGCACGGCGTGGGTGTCGGCCTTCCCGTCATTGTCGTGGATGTGCGACGTCACCATGTGGCCGGCGGCCACTTCGATCGTGTCGGGGAGATCGCCCATCAGGAAGGCGTGCCCGTAGTCGAGGCACACGCCCACGTCCGGCAGGTCGAGGTCGTTGTCGATCAGATCGATGAGGGCCTCGGCGGTGGAGAGGCGGTTGGGGATGGTCTCGAGCGCCAGCCGCACGCCGTGAGTCGTCGCGAGCGCGTGCAGGTCCGCGATGCTGCGCCGCGCCGCCGCCCGGTCGTTGTCGCCGCGCGGCGGGGCGAGCGCGTCGGGCACGCCGACATGCACGACGAGGAACTCGTACGGCACGACCTGCGCCAGCCGCAGCGCAGCCTCCGCCTCACGAATCGTCCGCGCGCGGCGCTCGGCATCGGAGGCGGCCGTCGAGAACGGCGTCCCCCACCGGCCCTCGACCAAGCCGTCCACGATGGGTGCGTGCACGCTGTGCAGGAACAGGCCGGAGGCCGTCAGCCAGTCCCGCAGGTCGCGCGCGGCGGCTGCATCGTAGTCGAAGTGGGTGCGCGTCGCAAACAGTTCGACCAGGTGGAATCCGTGCGCGGCGACCTCGTCGAGGTGGCGCGGCGCCAGCGTCCATTCGTGGTAGAGATGCGTCGACAGCCCGAAGCGCACGGTGATCCTGTGTGGGCCCGTCCCCGGACGGGAATCTCTCATTGTAACGGAAAGGCCCCCGGGCGTCCCGGGCAAGGGGCGCGCCGCTAGCGCAGTTCGTCGACGTGGGCCGACAGCAGGTCGCGCAGACGGCCGAAGCGG
>CAYLZN010000131.1:0-13569 GCA_964387935.1 uncultured Vicinamibacteraceae bacterium
ACGGGCGGTTCATGCCCCCGGCCTTCATCTTCTGCCGCTGGGTCGTGGCCTTCACGCCGCGGCGCGGCGACGAATCTGGGACAGTGTGCGAATTTCCGAGGAGAACGAACAGGCTCGACGGTGGCGACTTTCTTGCTTGATCAACGGCGGTTTGGTGTCCGTCCTGTTGAAACAGGCGGAATATCAGTGGTTTTCTCACGTCCCTCTCATGAATCTGCCGGCATTCATCAGTCCCACCGGCCCCGCCACGCGGCGGGAACCCTGGAGAAAGGAAGGCCCTGATGCGTAGTGCCCTGTTCGTGATGGCGCTCGCGGCAAGCCTTGCGGCCGTGGAGGGCAGCGCCTCCGCGCAAGCCCCGTCGCCGACTGCGCCCTCGACCTGGAGCGCCACCGACTGCGAGGCGTGCCACGACAAGGCTGTTGGTCCGACGTTCGCCCGCAGCAAGCACGCCAGCCTCGACCAGAGCTGTTCGCAGTGCCACAAGGACGTCGCCGAGCACGTCAAGGCCCAGATGGCCGGCACGGAGGGTCCGGTGCCCTCGATGAAGGGACTGAGGGCCAGCGAGATCAACGCGAGCTGCCTCACGTGCCACGAGAAGGGTGACCAGGCCAACTACCTGGGCAGCATGCACGACCGCCGCAACGTGGCGTGCACCGAGTGCCACAGCGTGCACGACTTCAAGTCGGTGAAAGCGCAGCTGAAGTCGGTGCGCGATCCGGACACCTGCTACTCGTGCCACAAGGTCCAGCGCGCGAAGGCCCTGCGCTCGTCGCACCACCCGGTCCGCGAAGGGAAGATGGACTGTTCGAGCTGCCACAACCCGCACGACGGCTCACGGCAGGGCATGATCAAGGCCGATTCGATCAACGAGCTCTGCTACACCTGCCACGCGGAGAAGCGCGGGCCGTTCCTGTTCGAGCACGCGCCGGTGCGCGAGGACTGCATCTCGTGCCACGAACCGCACGGCTCGAACCACCAGCGGCTGCTCCTGCAGAAGGCGCCGAATCTCTGCTGGAACTGCCACCTCACCGGTTCCGGTCACTTCGGCTCCGGTGACAACTTCTCGACCGAGAAGGGTGTGCCGGTGGCGCCGCCTGGAGCCCCGAGCGGCTTCCCGACGCGGAACTCGCGCTTCCTCGAGCGGAGCTGCCGGAGCTGCCACGTGAAGCTCCACGGCTCCAACCATCCGTCCGGCGCGTACTTCGTGAGGTGAGCCATGAAGCGAAACACATTCATCACTGTGCTTCTCGCCTGTGGCTGCCTCGCCACGAGTCTGCCCGCGTCCGCCCAGGAGACGCCGGCGGCGACGGCCGCACCGCCGTCCTCGATCAACTGGTTCGAGGGCCAGGCCTCGCTGCTCCTGCTGGGTCGTGAGGACGTGGCCTCCTCGAAGTTCGAGGAGTACCGCACGGTGCCCAAGGGTTTCTCGATGCCGGTCTTCACGCTCCGCGGCAGTGAGGACGGCAACGACTACGCGCTGTTCGGCCAGAACATCTCGAGAGACGATCAGCGGTACCGCGGGTGGGCGAGCCTGGGCTGGCTTCGCCTGGGGTTCGACTACAACCAGATTCCCCACAACATGGGGAACGACGGACGCACGATCCACACCGAGACAGCGGAGGGCGTGTGGGGGATGAGCGCGACCCTGCGGAAGACGCTGGGCGATGCGGTCGATGCCGTGCCCACCACGGCGCGCACCTATCCGTTCTACGTGGACCTGCTGACGCCCACGATCAACGCCGCCAACCACGTCGACATCTCGAGCCTGCGCAAGCGGGGCGAGTATGGCGTGGATTTCGGCGACAGGCTGCCGTTCAACCTGGCCTTCACGTACCTCCACGAGATCAAGAGCGGGGCCCGCGGGGCCAGCGCCGGCGACATCCTCGGGGCGGTCACCTCACTGGTCGACGTGCCGGAACCGCTGAACGAGGTCACGCAGGACCTGGGCATCAAATGGGCCTGGAGATTCGGGATGGGCGACGTCCACGCGACGTTCAACCGCAACATGTTCGACAGCCGGGTGGACGCCCTGATCGTGGACAACCCGTTCCGGGCGACCGACCTGGCGTACACCTCGACGTCGGTGCCCGGTGGCCCGGCGCAGGCGCGCTTCAGCACCATGCCGGACAACGAGGCCACGCGCGGCGCCTTCGGCTTCCAGCTGAAGCTCGGGCGCCAGACGCGGGTGGCCGGTGACGCGGCGTTCGGGACCTGGACGCAGAACCACGACTTCCTGCCGTACACGATCAACTCGGCGATCTTCACGCCGGCCGGGGCGCCGGCCAACGCGCTCGCCACGCTCCAGCGACCGTCGCTGGACGGCAAGATCGACACGACGTCGTACAACGTCGCGTTCATCTCGCGCCCGATGGATGGCCTGGGCGTGCGGCTGCGCTATCGCAACTACGAATACAAGGACAAGTCGGCTCGCTTCCTCATCACCGGGGACACGTCGGGCTCGCCGGACCGCAGCTGGACCGCGGCCAACCCGCCCACGGCCGAGGAGCCCTACGGGCACGCGACGGCGAATCGGACGGACTCCAGCACGGGGCGGTTCGACGCGCAACTGAGCTACGACCTCGGCGATCTCACCCTCGAGGGCGCGTACCGCAACCTGCAGAGTGAATGGGTTGGCCGCGCGAACTCCTCGGGGACCGATGGCACCGAGAACGCGTACACCCTGGCGGCCGTGTACCGCACCGGCGAGTGGGTGGACTTCCGCCTCTCGTTCGACCAGGCCAAACGAACCGTTGACGGGATCGTGGCCGGTTCCGTCGGCGCGCTGCAGGGCGTGATGGCCGATCATGCGGAGCGCGAGCAGACGCGGATCGGCCTCGAGGTCGATCTCGCGAGATGGGACAAGTTCGGCGTCGGCTTCGCCTACTACCGGCGGAACGACGACTACCCGAACCGTCCCTTCGAAGTGCCCGGCAACCCGGAAACCGAGAGCGGCCTCCTCGAGGCCACCTACGACGAGTTCTCGGTGGACGTCGAGTTCATGCCGAGCGAGCGGGCGGAACTCGCCGCCTTCTACACCTATGAGAAGGTCGAAGAAACCAACCAGTGGGTGACGCTCACGAGCGGCGCCCTCAACAACCTGCTGCGCTACGCGCCGTGGGACAAAGGCAACACCTTCGGCGTGAACGGCCGGTTCCAGATCGTGCCCGAGAAATGGACGGCCTCTCTCCTGGCCCAGTACCAGAAGGTGGACGGCTTCCTCGACATCACGGCCCGGGAGGCCGGCTCGTTCTACACGCCTGGGCGGACCACGCTCATTCCTCCGGGCCAGGGCGGCGCAGCGGACATCAGCGACTACGACGACACGGAACAGACCACGCTGATCTTGGATCTGGCCTACAACGTCGCGAAGTCCTGGGCCCTGAGCGTTGGCTACGCGTACGAAAAGTACAGCTTCGCCGACGCGTTTTCCGACGGCACGAACATCTTCCCGCAGTCGGTCCTGTTCTTCCTGAAGGGCAACGACGGAGGCTACGAGGTCAACGTCGGCTACACGAAGCTGACCTACCGCTTCTGAGCGGCTGCCGAAGGAGCAGCCCACACGTCATCACGGGCAGGGTGCCGGCGGAGGCTGGCACCCTTCACCCGCGCAACCTGCGGCGTCTCAGCACGGCGAGTCCGCCCGCCACGAGCAGCAAGGTGCCGGGTTCAGGCACCGGGGCAACCCGCGACGTGCCGGTCGTGGGGCCGACGAGATCGCCAATGCTGAAGGGCGGATCCACGGACGCATCCATCACCGCGCCGTTGAGCGCAGCCTCAGCATCGACGGTCCAGACGACCGTGCCGTCCGGAAGCTGGATGAACGTCCGGCCCGCATCGAGCCACGTCAACGACAGCAGCGTGAACTCGAGCACGTCCTCTTCGCCGTTGCCGTTGATGTCCACGCCGAGCGCCCGCTTCAGCATGAGCCCGGATCCGACGAACGGCGCCGACTCGGGCGGCGGCCACAGGCCGAACTGGGGGTCCAGGTTCACGAAGTCCGTCGCGTAGCTCGATGCAACCCGGACCGGCCCGTTGTCGAACAGCGACAGGCTCGCGCCGGGGGACTGCCCGTAGAAATCGTGGTTCGGATCGATGTCGGTGAGCGTGATGTCGAAGAACACGTCGAAGAAGCTGTCGACCTGGAACTGCGTGCCATTGAGCGCTCCGCCATCGAACTCACCCGTGCCCACACAGGGATTCGGAGGATGCGCCAGGCCGGTGCTGGCGCACGCGCCGCCCAGCGAGGATGGGCCGGGGTTGGCCCGCTGGGAGGAGAGCGTCAGCGTCACACTGGAAGTCACGAACCCGTAGCCTTCGACGCCCTGTTGGTCCCGCGCGAGGGGGATCTGCCCGGACCCCGTGAGTGTCATCGACACCAGCTCGGTGTCGAAGCGAATCACCACCGGGTCGGCTGTCGCCACCAGCGACGAGGCGTGGAGTGCGGCTGCCGCGAAGGCTGCCGCCGGGAGGCGACGGATCGTCTTCATACCTGTTCTCCTCCCGATGGCGGAAGGCAAATTCCGGGCCATGAAGCCAGAACAGCCTTTCGTGCAAATGGGAGAACCTTGGTGCCCAAAGGTCTCCCTGTCGTGTCACAAAAAGCCAGGAAGAGCACGACCATTACCGCGCCAGCACGACTCCCGTCAACGTCGCCGCACGACCGCCCCACTGGTCCTGCAGGAGGAGATCGACCTGGCCGTCGCCTTCCGCGCCGAGAGTCGGAACGACGAACGTGAGTTCGCCGGGCCCTTCTGCCACCAGTCCGCCTTCGAGGAGAAAGAGCACGCGGTCGCCCCTCAGGAACACGAGGCGAAAGAGCCCGCTGCCCTCGTGCGGCCATTGGCCTTCGAGGGTGAGCACGTGCGCCTCGCTGCGCTTCGACACGGCGCGCAGCGCGAACTGACAGCGGCTGGCCGCGGGAGGGGAGCCCTCGCTCTCCGGCTGGAACTCCACGCACGTGGCCAGCGTGCCGATCGTGACATTCCCCGAGGTCAGCGACACGGTAATCTCATACGCGCCGGCTGCGCTGTCCATCCCGAAACAGAAGGCATCGTCCAGCACCGCGGCCGTCCCGGCGTCGAGGCGTTCGAGCGCGGGCCGGGCCGGGCGCTCGACCGTTCGCTTCAGGGGAATCGTGTGCGGCTGGCCCTGAGGGTCCTTCAACGTGACCGATCCCTCGTACCGGTAGCTGATCTTCGGGACGAACGGGCCACCGACGTCCTCGAGGGCCAGCAGGCTGAGCCGGACGCACTGACCTTCGCGAAAAAAAGACCCATCGGTCCGAAGGGCCAGGGCCGAGGTGGGCCAGGACTGGGCGGCCGCTGAGGCGGCCGCCAGCAGAAGCAACCCCGAGAACACGGCCGTTGGAGGCGTGGCAGGCATGGTGACCTCCGAGAAAGACGACCCCACACAGGTAGAAGCAAGGCCCGCGCCTTCAGCATCTGATGAGTTCATTGCCAGAAGCTGCCGCATGGCGCCGGTATCGGCGCAGATGTCCTCAGCAGGCGCCACCCAGACAGCTCGCGAGTAGAATCAGAGCGGTCGGCCGGCGCCGGGTGTCGTGCACCCCTGACAAGCACCGAAAACCGAAAACCGAAAACTGGAAACTGGAAACTGGAAACTGGAAACCGAAATGGACTCCACCCTGCACAACGCCGCCAAAGCTCTCGAAGACGCGTTCTTCGCCAAGGAGAACGCCCGCCTGCTCGACCAACTCCGGGCGAGTTCGGAGAAGGAGGCGCGCCGAAAGGCACTCCGGGCCGTCATCCAGGTCGAAGACGAGGAACTGATCGATCACCTGCTGGATCTGGGGCTCGGCCCGGAAACGGTGCTGGCCGTGACGCTCCTGCCACTTGCGATGGTCGCGTGGGCCGATGGGACGCTGCAGCCGAAAGAGCGGGAGGCCATCCTGCGGGCCGCCGCCGAGAAGGGCATTCAGCCGGGCAGTGTCGCGCAGCAGGTCCTGGGCAATTGGCTGGCTCAGCCTCCGAGCGCGAAGCTGGTCGACGCCTGGAAGCGCTACACGCAGACGATCTGGCCGGCCCTGATGCCGCACGAGCGGGAAGAGGTCAGGCAAGTCGGCCTCGAACGCGCGCGGTCCGTGGCGGAGGCGGCGGGCGGCTTCCTCGGGCTCACGTCGGGCGTGACCGCGAAGGAGCAGGCCGTGCTCGACGAGCTCGCGAAGGTGCTCCAGGGCTGAAGGCCTGCGGCGTGCGGCGCGCGACAATTCATCCAGCCACGCCGCTGGTCGCCAGCCGCTCGCCGCTCGCCGTTCTGTCCAGTCATGGTCAGGTCTCCTGCGCGCGCGACCGCTGGCGAAGCCAGATGGCAATCGCCTCGGCCGCGAGTTCGCCGCGGGCGACGGCCAGCGTCATCGCCGTCAACTCCTTCGGCGTGAACTCCGGCTCGTGCCCGTTGGCCAGCAGGAACAGGACGAGCGCGTGCGCGCCGGTGCGCTTGTTGCCGTCGACGAAGGGATGATTCTGGACCAGCGAGTGGAGCAGGGCCGCGGCTTTCGCCGCGACGTCCGGGTACAGATCTTCGCCGCCGAACGTCATGTGCGGCCGGCCGACCGCGGCTTCCAGGGCAGCTCGATCCCGCAGACGCCCCGAGCCGCCGAATCGTCCGACCTGCATCCGGTGCAGGGCCAGCACCTGTTCGACTGACAGGCAGGCGATCACTTCGCGAGCTCGCGAAACGACTCGGCATAGCGCCCGGCCACGGACTCCGCCAGCCGCTCGAACCGCTTCGTCGCCTTCCCGGCCTCGAAGTAGTGCACGCCCGGCCGGATGGTCACCGCGCCGGTCTGGGGGTGCACCGAGACGTCGACGCTCATTCCCTTTTCGAGCCGGAACTCCTGGACGACCTCCGCCGGCAGGGTGACCGCCAGCGACGAGCCGACCTGCACGAGCTTTCGCTTCATGTATGTATCAAGTACGTACGTCTGACGGCGTGTCAAGGTCCCGGGATCCCCGCGCGGCCGCCACGGGCCGCCGGTCACCGCGGGCGGTATTCCACGAAGAACTGCTCGCTGAGGAAATCGTGGACGCGCGCGGGGAACAGGCCGGCTTCGGCCATGGCGGCATCGACTTCCTCGCGTGACATCTTCTGTTCGGGCGGCGGGCCCCACGGTCGCTCCTCGAGCGGCTTCTGGCGGAAGTCGATGATCACGACTCGCCCACCCGGTGCCAGCCCCGCCCGCAGCTTCCTCGCATAGGCCGCGCGGTCCTTGATGTAGTGCAGCGTGTCCACCATGAGGATGGTGTCCACTCCTCCCGGCGGCAGCTGCGGGTCGTCTGGCCGCACGACCTGCAGCAGGATGTTCGTCAGGCCGTCCTTGCGCGCACGCTCCCCGAGCACCGCCAGGACCTCCTGGCGGATGTCGATGGCCCAGACGTTGCCGGCAGGTCCGACGGCGCGGCTGACCCGGCGCGCGAAGTAGCCGGACCCGGCCCCGATATCTGCCACCCGTTCGCCCGGTCGGAACGCGAGCACCTGCATGACGCGATCCGGCTGCTGGTACGCATCGCGCTCGGGACGTTCGAGAATCCAGAGGTATCCCTCGAGCCAGATCGCCTGCGTGACCTTCTTGAAACAGTCCTGGTCGCGCATCGACGCGAACGCCTCGTCGCGTCGAATGCGCTGGACGTCGAACAAACCGGCCTGGTGGATGCGTTCGAGGAACTCGCAGGCCTGATCGACCCGGCCCGCCAGGGCGTGGGCCCGTGCGGCGGCATACAGCGACTCGACGCGGGCTTCGTCGGCTGGGGCCGTCTGGGCGCTCGAATCGCCCTTCGCCTGGGCGACCAGGGCAGCGCCCGCGAGGAGCGTCGTGATCAGGACACGAAAACGAGACACGAAGCACGCACCTTTCCGGGGGGCTTGTCCGAGCGGACGTCGCTGACGGTGCCTACTGTCTCGCCAGCGCGTCGATGACTCGACCGAGCACGTGTGGCGGGAAAACGTCGCCAGCCTCGAGCGCGGCGCGCTCACGCGCCAGCGCCTCGCTCACCTCGGGGAACGTGTGTGGCAGCAACCGGGGCGTGCCGTCGGCCGCGTCCGTCCTCGTGCGGGCCAGCAGGTCCGGCAGCCCGTGGCCGCGCACGGCCAGCAAGGCCTGCACGACGCCTGCCAGCAGCAGATGGGGATGCGCCGATCCGTCCGGCAGCCGGAACTCGACGGTTTCCGGCGTGACCACGCGTCCCACATCGTCCACCGCGACGGTTGGCAGCCGTACGAGCGCCTTGCGATTGAACCGGCCCCACGTGACGACGGCCGGGGCTTCCCGGGCCTGCACGAGGCGCACGAACGAGTTCGACGCGCGGTTGCCGAAGGCCATCAGCGCATCGGCGCTCGAGACGAGTCCTCCGACGAGCCACGACGCGACCTCGTGCAGGGTCCCGTCCGCACCCAGCACGGGCAGATACGCGCCGTCGCGCACGGGGGCCAGGTGGAAGTGCATGCCGCTGCCGGCATGTCCCTGACGCAGGATCGGGTCGAAGCTGCAGCGCCAGCCCCGGCGATGCGCCAGGTTGCGCAGGACCCAATGTGCGAGCACCACCGCGTCGGCCGCCATCGGGAGCGGCTGCAGCGCCAGCTCCACTTCGTGCTGTTCCCAGATGCGCGCGTCGGCCTCGCTGGGCTCGATGTAGCCGACCTCGCTGTGGCCGTATTTGACGGGGATGCCCATCTCCGACAGCAGCACCAGCGCTTCGCGCCGCAGGGGTTCTCCGAAGACGAACGGCGAGCTGGCGTGGTATCCGCGCTCGGCCGCCCCGTAGATGTCGCTTTCGTCGGGGCGCTTGCCGAGGAAGAACTCTACTTCGCCGAGCGCCTGGAGTTCGACGCCGGCCTCGTGCCGCAGGCGATCCGTCGCACGCCGCACGAGGGTATCCGGCGATTCCGGCAACGGGCGCCCGTCGCGGCCGTGATGGCCGCACAGGACGGCCAGCGTGGGCGCGGCGGCGAACGGGTCGAGAAACGCCGTCGAGACCCGCGGCCGCAGGACGACGTCGGACGCGGTGACCGCCACGCCGAGTGACCCGAAGAGACTCGAACCGTCCGCGCGCTCACCCCACGCCAGCACATCGCACAGGTGACTGCGGTCCCGCGGCACGAAGTCGAGCGTCTTGAGCCAGCCGTCGGCACCGACGTGCAGGAGGCTGACCAGCTGCACTCCCTGGTCGGCCGCGACCCGGGCCAGGTCGTCGACGGTCCATGTGGCAGGGGAGGTGCCGATCAGGCGCTGAAGACGGGACGTGTGAGCGGACACGGCTTCAGCCCCCGACGGCCTGGCGCAGGTCACGTTCAATCGCGTCGAGTGCCTTGCCGATGGCGACGCCATCACCGGCATCGGCGGCGGCGGCGCGCTGGAGCTGCTTTCCCCACTCCGCGAGGTTCGGGGATCCCTGCAGGAACGTCGAATACACGCGGCGCGCGCGGTTTTCCTTGGCCCACTCCGCGGCAATGCCCCGGCCGATGGTGCGCAGGCGTCCGAGCAACTCCTCGGCGGCCGCCGTCCGCGTGACGGCCCGCAGCACCTCGTCGCCCTGATCGAGCCAGCCGCGCTGGCCGGCACCGCCCGTGATCAGGAAGACCTTGATCCAGTTCCAGTAGTCCTCGAAAGACTGCCGCGCCGCGTTCTTCGGGTCCGCGCCGTGGGTCTTCTCGAACTCCTTCTTCCACGACTCCACGAGCTGCTCGTTGTCGCCCATACCTGGGCGCAAGGCTATGCCCGGTCGCGGAGGGCGTCAAGGCGCATCGCGTTCCGTCTCTACCCGGGACTGGACGATGAAGGAAGGCCGGTTTCTCGCATTTTGGAGTGTGAGCCACACATACTGCCCGACGATGCCCAGCCCCAGCCCCGTCAGCCCCCCGAAGAACAGCAACGTGAGCACGGTGGCCGCGTAGCCTGGCACCTGGATCGTCCCACCCAGCTTGGCGCCTAGCACGACGGTCGCGCCGAGGATGGCCACCGTCATCCCAACCCCTCCCACCAGCATCAGCAGGCGAATGGGCAAGTCGGTGAAATTGAACACGCTGTTCAGCAGGTACCCGAGCTTCTTCGATACCGTCCAGGCGCTGCGCCCTTCGCGACGAGGCTGCCGTTCGTACGGGACGAACGCCCTCCGGAAACCGATCCAGAACAACAGGCCCACGAGACTGGTCTCCACCTCCTTCATCGAGCAGATTTCGTCGCGCACCCGTCTGGTGCACCCGAAGACGTCCACACCGCCCTTCGGGATCTCTGGATTCACCAGCCGTCGATACAGGGCCCAGAACGCACGGGACGCGAGCATCGTGAGTGCGGGATCCCTCCGGTTGGTCCGCGCGCCGAACACGATATCCGCCTGCCCGCTGGCCAAACGGCTCAGGAACTCGAGCGCGAGATCCGGTGGTTCCTGAAGGTCGGCCGCCATGACCGCAAAATAGTCTCCGCGCGCATGCTGGAGACCGGCCGATATGGCCGCGAAGGCACCGAAGTTCCGCGTGAGGGTCACGAGCTGGGCAGGCGCACCCAGCTGGCCCAGGCGGGCTGCCACGAGGTCGCCGCAGCGATCCGGGCTTCCGTCGTTGACAAACACCAGTTCCACCGCGATCGGGGACAGGGACGCCACGCGAGTCAGCTCGGAAAACAGCCGTGGCAGGTTGGGCTCGCTCTTGTAGAGAGGAATGACGATCGAGAGCATCACGCGCCAGCCGACCCGCGTTGCACCAGGAACTCGTCGTAGCTGCGAATGTAGTCGGCAGCGTCGTAGCCTGCCGACGCCAGCACCAGCAGGACGGCATCGGGCGAGAACTTGTAGTGGACCGCCCACACCAGAGGGGGTATGTGTACCGCGACCGTTGGATGGTCCAGCACGAACTCCTCCCGATGCTCCCCGTCGTCAGCCACCACGTGACAGCTGCCGTGTACGCAGACAAGGAACTGCTCCTGGGACCTGTGCGCGTGTTCGCCGCGAATCTGCTGGGTGGCCACCCCGAAGATCACGAAGTAGCGCTGCACAGGAAACGGCACATGCACGCCCACGTCACCGAAGGAGAGCAGCCCCCGCAGGTCCTCCACCAGGGGAAGCCGGTGAAGTGCGACCCCGCGCACGCCCGTCGCCCGGCTCGCCGGGGCTGATGGTGCCGCGACGACCGCCGTGCGAAGCGCGTCGCCCGTACCCACGTAACCCACGATCCGGCCCGGGTTCCCGGCGATGATCGCATCGTCCGGCACGTTGTGCGTCACCACGGCGCCTGCGCCGATCATCGACCGGCGGCCGATCGTCAGTCCCGGGAGGATGGTCGCGTTGGCGCCAATCGAGGCCCCGCGACCGACCAGCGTCCGGGGGACCGCCGGCTGGTAGTGCTTGCTGCGCGGGAACGCGTCGTTGGTGAACGTCGCATTCGGCCCGATGAACACGTCGTCCTCGACGTGGAGCCCGTTCCACAACTGAACGCCGCACTTGACCGTCACGCGGTCGCCAATGACGACGTCGCCCTCGATGAAGGTGTGATCGCAGATGTTGCAATCACGTCCGACGCGCGCGCCGGGCAGGATGTGGGCAAACGCCCAGACGCGGGTCCCCTGGCCGATGGACTCGGATTCCACGAGGGCCTGCGGGTGGCGGAAATGAGCCATCGACCTCGCCTCCGATTCACGAATCAGGGCGTCGGGGCGTCGACGCTGTAGGTGCCACTCAGTTCGAAAGCCCTGCCCGACTGCCCGTCGAGTGCCCACGCGCTGAGCCGCGTCGCGCCCACCGGTATCGCCGCGGCCTCGAGGACCACCGCCCACCCGGCGTGCCGGCGGGAATCGCCCTGCGCGGCGAAGTACCCCTTCGGTCGATCGGGTTGCATGCCGGCAAAGGCGAAGACCCGACCGACGTCATGGGCGTCGTGCCAGGCGATGGCGACTAGATCCGCCGGCGCCTTGCGTGTCGGAATCATCGCCCAGCCCTCGAGGGTCACGAGGCCATCGGCCACACGACCCTGTTCGAGTCGTCCCGCCCCTGTGGCGGCGCCGACGTCGCCTTCGGCCGGCACCTTGTCGGTATCGCGGCGGGGCGGGCGGAGCCAGCCGTGCCGCCACAGCACGCCCGCGTACTCGGGCAGGAGATCCATCCGCGGAAACAGCACCTCGAGCGGTTTCGTGTCGCTCACCTGACCGACGAATCCCAACGCCGCTCGTGCGGTCGTGAGGGCTCGCGACAGGGCGGCCATCTCGGCCACGGCTTGAATCGACGACAACGTCAGCAACGTGAGCAGTGCGGCAACGGCTCCCGTTCCGGATACCAGCGTCGTCGCAGACAGTGGTCGCGGTGGCTGCCGTGCCCCGAACCACAGGTGGAGCAGCCACGTCAGGGCGATCGGCAGCGCCAGCGCATAGGTGGCGTAACGCGACGGCAGCGCCTGGACCAGTCCTGCCGCGGATCGGAGGCCGGCCCCGGCGGCCCCATGGGCCAGTGCGTAGGCGCCCAGCAGCAGCCAGGGCACGCTGGCACGGCGCGTGTCAGGCCTGCGGACAACCAGGAACGCGGCGCCCAGGCACGCGGACAGAAGGAGGCTTCCGACCACGGGCGCGACGGTGAGCGCAGGAAACGCCGTGCCTCGTGAGAAAGGCCCGCCAAGGAACGTCGCCATGTAGAGGGCAAACCGGGGCGCATCGGAGAAGGGGGTGACGAGGGCTGGGTGCTCGCTCACGCGGACGTACCCGCGGAGGAAGAACCAGACCGTGGTCGAGGCCGCCAGCGTCCACACGGCAAGTCCGACGCCTCGCATGCCGTCGAGTCGCGGGTCGCGCGGCCACCACAGCGCAGGCGGGGCCAGGACCCACAGCAGGAGGCCGTTGGGGACGGAGAACGAGGCGATGACGGCCAAGACGCTCGCGATGCCCCAGCGAGCCCACCACGCGTGTGGGCTCGACGCCAGGACGAAGATACCGGCCAGGCACACGCCCGGGATGAAGGCGATGTGCTGCAACGACATCATCCAGTTGTCGTCCTGGGTCGGGCTGAAGAGCAGCACAGACGTGATCGCCACACCTGCCCACGAGGAACCCGTCCGGGTCCGGGAAGACGAGGCCCCGACCTTCGCCAGGAGGAGAAGTGTCACGAAGGCCAGCGCAGGTGCCGCCAGTGACTGGATGCGCAGGTTCCAACCCGTCGAGACCGCGAAGGCGAACATGGTCAGTCGGCCGACCGCGACGCGGCTTTCGTTGTATTGCACGAACCAGTCGCGCGCCGTCGTCTGGCCATCCGCCACGCCGGCGAGGAACATGCCATGCACCCACTCGTCCCAGTGAGGCACGTCGACCCCAAGCCGCCAGAGAACGATGAGAAGCCCGACGGGCGCACCGAGCGCCACGATCGCCGCCGCAACCACGGCCGCGCGGGGCGGGGGGGCACCTGCCACCGGTGTCTGTGCCGCTGCGGTCGGGCCGCGGTCAAGGGGTGCGGGTGGCAGTCCGGACATTGCGGGCGGGCCCGATGATGGGCCTCGCAGGGCACGCCTGTCAATGGCGTCGCCGCCTTGCCGCCCCCCAGTTTTGGATTGAGCCCCCGAGAGTAGGCTGAGCGGCTGGT
>CAYLZN010000132.1:0-13527 GCA_964387935.1 uncultured Vicinamibacteraceae bacterium
GATGCCGTCGTGTCCTCGCCGATCAGCGGGCGGGTCCTGCGGATCTCGCCGTCGGCCACACTGGGCGCACAGGTGCCGGCAGGGGCGGTGCTGGCGGAAGTGCTCCCACTGGGCGGCCAGGCGAACGACGCGGCGACGCTCGAGGCGGACCTGACCCAGGCCCGCGCGCACCTGCAATTGGCGCAGGCGGAACGCGCAAGGGTGGAACGCCTGTCCTCCTCTGGCGCCGTGCCCACGCGCCGTGTGCAGGAGTCGACGATCGCGGAAGACTCCGCGCGTGCCCGCGTGGCTGCGGCGGAGAGCCGGCTGGCCCAGCTCGACCTCGCGCGGACGGGACGCGGCGACGCGGCCAACCAGAGCCGGTTCCAGGTGCGCGCGCCGATCGCCGGCGTGGTGACCGAGGCGCACGTCACGGCCGGCGTGGCCATCGAACAGGGCGCCCCGCTGTTTCGCCTGGTGGCGATCGACACGGTCCATGTCGTCGCGAACGTTCCCGAGGCGCAGGTCGCGCAGCTCTCGTCCGCGATGCAGGCCGAGATGACGGTCCCCTCCGAGGCGACGCCCGTCACCCTCGGCGGCCCGCTGTCGCGCGGTCGTGTCCTCGATCCCTCTACACGCACGCTGCCGATCGTATTTCGCCTGACGCGCCCTCCCGCCACGATCGCGGTGGGGCAGCGGGTGTCGGTCCGGCTGCTGACGGGCACCCACGCGAACGCCGTGGCCGTGCCCGAGACCGCGCTGGTCGACGATGGCGGTCGGCAGGTGGTGTTCGTGCAGGCCAGCGGTGAGGCGTTCGAGCGCCGCCCGGTGACCCCAGGCGCCCGAGACGCCGGGTTCGTCGCGGTGGACGGCGTCAAGGTCGGCGAACGCGTCGTCGTCCGCGGCGCCCCGCTGGTTCGCCTCGCCTCTCTCTCGACCCAGGTGCCCGCGCACGGGCACGTGCACTGAGGCCCGCCGTGGTTGACACCCTGATTCAGTGGTCGTTGCGCAACCGCGCACTCGTCGTGGCCCTGGCCGCCGGCTTCCTGGTGTGGGGCAGCTACGTCGGCACGCGCATGCCGGTCGACGTGCTGCCCGATCTCACCGCACCCACGGTCACCATCCTGGCCGAAGCGCGGGGCATGGCCCCGACCGACCTGGAAGCCCTGGTCACGTTCCCGATTGAAGCGGCGTTGAACGGGGCCGGCGGCGTGCGGCGCGTGCGCTCGGCGACGGCCGTGGGCGTCGCCGTCATCTGGGTCGAGTTCGACTGGGGCGAGGACATCCACCGGGCCCGACAGACCGTCGCGGAGAAGCTGGCGACGGTCACCGACTCCCTCCCCGACGGCGTCGAACGCCCCGTCCTCGCGCCGGTGTCGTCGATCATGGGAGAGATCCTGTTCCTGGCCCTGGAATCGGACCGGCATGACGCCATCGCGCTCCGCACGCTCGCGGACACGACGATTCGCCGCCGGCTGCTGGCCGTGCCCGGCGTGTCGCAGGTCATCGTCACCGGCGGCGGGCAGAAGCAGTACCACGTGCTCGCGGACCCGGCGGCGCTGGCGCACCAGGGCCTCACGCTGGCGCGGGTGGAGGACGCCGTGGCGGGGAGCAATCGCAACACGAGCGCGGGCTTCCGCGTCGCGGGCGGCCAGGAGTACCTCGTGCAGGGTGTCGGTCGCCTGACCACCGTCGAGGATGTCGCCCAGACGGTGGTGAAGGTCGAGGCCGGGCGTCCCGTCCTTGTCCGCGATGTCGCGACGGTCCGCGTGGGCGAAGCGCTCAAGCGTGGCGAAGGCGCGCACAACGGCGCCCCGGCGGTGATCATCGGCGTCCAGAAGCAGCCCGCACAGAACACGCTCGCGTTGACGCGGACGCTCGACGCCGCTCTGGACGACATCCAGGCCGGCTTGCCGGCCGGCATGAAGATCAACAAGGAGATCTTCCGCCAGGCCGACTTCATCGAGTTGTCCATCGAGAACCTCGTCGCGGCCTTGCGCGACGGGGGGCTGCTGGTGGTCGTCACGGTCCTGTTGTTCCTGGCCAACCTGCGGGCGGGGTTCATCGCGCTGATCGCGATCCCGCTCTCGCTCGTCGCCTCGGTGTTCGGGTTGACGCTCCTCGGCGCCACCATCAACACGATGACCCTGGGCGGCATGGCGATCGCCATCGGCGCGCTGGTCGACGACGCGATCATCGACGTCGAGAACGTCTTCCGGCGGCTCCGCGAGAACGCGCGACGCCCCGAGGCGGAACGTCGGCCGACGCTCGAGGTCGTCTATCGCGCCAGCGTCGAGATCCGCAGCTCCATCGTCTTCGCGACGATCGTCATCCTGATCGTGTTCGCCCCGCTGTTCTTCCTGGGCGGCGTCGAGGGCCGACTCCTGCAGCCGCTGGGGTTGGCCTACGTGATCGCCTTGTCCGCCTCGCTGGTGGTGGCGCTCACCGTCACCCCCGTCCTCTGCTCGTGGCTGCTCCCGACGTCGCGCGCGGTCCAGGCGGGCCACGAGCCCCGCGTCGTGCAGCTCATGAAGCGCGCCTACCGTCCCGTGCTCGAGTGGACGCTACACCACGCCCGGCTCGTGATGGCGGCGGCCGCCCTGCTCTTGGTCGGCACGTTGGTGGCCTTCGCCTCGCTCGGGCGATCGTTCCTGCCGGAGTTCAACGAGGGCACGCTCACGGTGAGTGCGGTGACGATGCCAGGGACGAGCCTCGAGGAGAGCAACCGGATGGGCGCCGCGCTCGAGCGACAGCTGCTCACGGTGCCCGAGGTGGTCAACACCGCACGACGCACGGGCCGCGCGGAACTGGACGAACACGTGCAGGGCGTCGAGTCGGCCGAGCTCGATGTGCAGTTGAAGATGGGGGATCGGCCCAAGGCGGTGGTGCTCGAGGAGATCCGCGAACGCGCCACGCTCATCCCGGGGATGAACGTCACGGTCGGGCAACCGATCTCCCACCGGATCGACCACATGCTGTCGGGCACCCGCGCCAACATCGCGATGAAGGTCTTCGGCGACGACCTGCAGACGCTCCGCGCGCTGGCCAGGCAGGTGGAAGTCGCCGCCCGCACGGTGCCGGGGGTGGTCGACCTGTCGGTCGAGCAGCAGACCGACATCCCCACGGTGACCGTGCGGTTCGACCGCGCGGCGCTGGCGACCTACGGCCTTCCGGCCGGCGACGCGGCGGATGCGCTCGAGACGGCCCTGGTGGGACGCGAGGTGAGCCAGGTGATCGAGCAGGGCGTCGCCGTCCCGATCGTCGTGCGGTATTCGCCGACCGACCTCACCGACCTGCAGACCCTCGGGCGCACCACGGTCGACACCCCGAGTGGCGCCAGGGCGCCGCTCGCAGCGGTCGCGCGTATCGCGGAGGACCGCAGCCCGAATTTCATCAGCCGGGAGAACGTCCAGCGGAAGATCGTCGTGCAGTGCAACGTCGCCGGCCGCGACTTGCGGGGCGTGGTCCGCGACATCGAGGCGCGCGTCGCCGAGACGGTTACGTTGCCGAGCGGCTATCGCGTTGAGTACGGCGGACAGTTCGAAAGTGAGGCGGACGCGTCACGGCTGCTGTTCTGGCTGAGCGTCGCGGCCATCATCGCCATCTTCGTCCTGCTGGCGAGCGCGTTTCGCTCGCTGCTCGACGCCGCGATCATCATGGTCAACCTGCCACTGGCGCTGGCGGGCGGCGTGGTCGGGGTCTGGCTGTCCGGCGGCATCCTGTCGGTCGCCTCGATGATCGGCTTCATCGCGCTGTTCGGCATCGCCACACGAAACGGCATCATGCTCGTGTCCCACATCGCGCACCTGCGGGACGAGGAGGGCGTCACCGACCATCGGGAGTCGATCGTCCGGGGCGCGATGGAGCGGCTCGCGCCGATCCTGATGACGGCGCAGGCGACGGGGCTGGCGCTGGTGCCCGTGGGCCTGGGCATGGGGCAGCCGGGAAGCGAAATCCAGGCGCCGATGGCGCTGGTGATCATGACGGGGCTGGCGTCGGCGACCGCGCTCAACATGCTGGTGGTGCCTGCCGCCTACTGGCTGTTTGGGCGGCGGCAGACGGCGTAGCGAGGGTCGTCGACGCAGGGGGTCAGCCGGCGGGGTGGACATGACGCGAACGGTTGATCGAGGGCCGCTCGATGTCAGCAGGACGAAACAACGGCTCGATCAGCGGATCGCCGCAGATCGTAGCGCGCGTTCAATGTCCTGGGAGGACGGAACTCCGCCCGGGTACAGCCTTCAGGTCGGCGTCGCTTGCCCCGCCATGGGCTCGGGCAGTCCGAAGATGTCCCGTCTTCCGTACAGGATGGTCGGTGTCCCGTAGCCGGTCCGTTTGTCAACGGCGGTGAGCGTGCCTAGGTCGATGACCCGGTAGTCCAATCCGAGGTCGAGCCTGCGAAGCGCCTCGTCCAGGCGAGCGCGCACCTTCACCGTGTTGACACAGCCATCGCGGGTCAAGAAGACGATTGAGTTCACGGAGTTCTCCGGGGAGCCGTTGCAGCCCGCTGACAGGGCAACCAAGACCGCCAGGAGCACACTAGGCCAAGCGTCGGCGCCAGGCCGGCCATGTACCCTGATGCCCCTGCGAGGTGGGTCGCCGGGACGTCCACTGCCGGGAACAACCGAGTCGGACACTGTGCTAGCCTACTCTCCGTACCTAAGTACGGAGTCAAGACCAATGACCATGGGCGGTGAGTATCTGACTATCGGGCAATTGGCGCGGTCCGCCGGCGTGGGCGTGGAGACCATTCGGTTCTACCAGCGTCGGGGACTTCTCGCGGAGCCAGTTCGCCACGGGGATCGAATCCGCAGGTACGGGACCGACACAGTGGACCGCGTGAGGTTCGTCAAGTCCGCAAAGGGACTGGGCTTCACTCTGAATGACATCGAAGACCTGCTGTTCGTCGCCGACGGGACCAAGTGCAGCGAGGCCAGAAGGATCGCTGAGGCGCGACTGATCATCGTCCGGTCGAAGTTGCGGGAGCTACGTCGTATGGAGTCCGCCCTGCGCTCGTCAATCGACGCATGTCTGGACGGGCAGGGCCATAGCCTGTGTCCTCTGATCGCTTCGCTTCAGCCACGCCGCTAGCCGGCACGCCAGGCACGGAAATGGAATGGTCCACGAGTTCAGAGTCGGGCGAGCCGTCACCCGAGGGGCGTTAGTCCTCGGTCGTCCCAGACGCTCACCAGGCCGCCCGGCGTGATGAGCCCGTCGGAGCCACGTTCCTTGCCACTGTCCGAGTCGGCGTGCTAGCCTCCTGAAACCGATGCACCTTTGGCTCTCGCATCGTCCCGTGTGGGTCCGACTGTTGGCCGCGCTCTTCGTGTGCCTCATCGTGTCGGACCTCACGCTGGATGTCGGGTGCGACGGCCCTCCGCCAACGACCGCGAGTGGAGTCGCCATCACAGGCGCACCGATCGACCACGACCGCGACGCCTGCGCGCCCCTCTGCGTGGCCGATTGCTACTGCTGCTCGCGGAGCGTGTCGCCCTCGCTGACTGTGCTGCTTCCGGAGGCGGGCCCCTCGGCCCCGGTCCCGGCGTTCAGCCCGATGCCGTCGCCAGACGGCGTCCGCCCCGTTCCGTACCACCCGCCGCTCCGCCTGGTCTGACCCCCCGTTTCCCCGCGTGAGCTGTCGGGCCCCCGGAGACCGGGGCGCCCGCCCGTCGTGTTCAGTTGATCTCTCCACGGAGGTCTCCGTGTTGGTGCCGCTGTGTCGGACCGCCGCGTGCGCGGTCTTCGGCGTGTTGCTGGTCGTCTCGCGCTCCGCGTCCGCACAGGAGCCCTTGGACGTCATCCGTTACGTCTCCATCGTCCTCAGGGCGCACCCCGTCGCGGGGCAGCGCGCCGGGCTCGAGGCGGCCGCGGCCGCCGAGCGGTCGGCGGTTCGGCGACTGCCGGATCCCGTGTTCTCCTTCTCGGCGGGGCGAGGACGGCTCGCTGATGCCCCCGGGGCGAGCGGCGCCGAAACGGAATTCTCGATCTCCCAGGTCCTCCCCTGGCCGAGTGCCTATGGCGCCGGCAAGCGCGTGGGGGACTTCGCCGCGTCCGTGCTCCAGGCCAGAGGGGAGGGACTCCGCTGGGACCTGTCCGCCGACGCTCGCGCCGCGTTTTCCCGCCTGATCGCCGCGCGCGCGCTGCTCGACATCACTCGCGCCGCCGAGGAAGACGCCCGTTCGTTGCGCGACCTGGTCACGCGGCGGGCGGAACTCGGCGAGGCACGCGAGTCCGACCGCATCAAGGCGACCGTGGAGTGGCTGCGGCAGCAGCGCACGTTGTCGACGGCCGAGCGGGAAGCGGTGGCCGCCGAGCGCATCGTCCGCGCGTTGGCCGCGGAACCGCTGCCGCAGCCACTGCGGCTCGCCGCTGACACGCGCCCGACCCTGGTCATCTTGCGTGGCGATCTTGTCGCGTCGGACATGGTGTCCGGCCACCCCCGCCTGCAGGCCGCACGCGCCGAGGCTGAGCGGCAACGTGCCCAGTTGTCGGTCGCGACCAGCAGCCGGGTCCCCGATCTCGGGGTGACGGTCTTCAGAAACGACGAGCTCGACAAGGTCTCGACGGGGATGTCCCTCGGGCTGAAGGTGCCGCTCTGGAACGCGAATCGTGGCGACATCGCCCGAGCGCAGGCCGCGACCCACGTGTCCAGCACCGAGGTGGAGCGCGTCCGCGTCGAGTTGACGATGGCCCTGGAGGCGGGCCTGCGGGATCTGCAGATCGCGGCCGGGCAGGTCGCGCTGCTCGAGGGCGAAATCCTGTCGGCCGCACAACGCAGCGTGGACCTCGCGCGCTTCAGTTTCGAGGAAGGGGAGACCTCGCTGCTCGACCTCCTCGACGCCCAACGTACCTTCCGTGAGACCCAACGGGAGGCGGCCGAGGCGCAGTTGGCGTTGTCCCTCGCCGTGGCCGAGTCCCAGCGGCTCGTCGGTCCGGACTTCAGTCCCTGGAAGTAGCCATGAGAATCTCGCGTCTTCGTGTGCTCGTGCCGATGTTGCTCCTGTCCCTCGCGGGACTCTCGTGCCGCAGCAGTGCCCCGCCCGCGCCCGCGCCTGAGAAACCAGACGCAGAGGCCGACGCCACGACGCCCAAGACCCCTGACCGGGTCACGCTCACCCCCGCGGCGATCTCTGAAGCCGGCATCGAGACCTGGGAGGTCAAGCTGGTGGATCTCACGCACCTGCTGACTCTGACCGGCACCGTCGAGCACGACGAGCACCGGCTGGTGCAGGTCGCGGCGAACGTCCGGGGGCGGGTGACGCGCATGCCGCTCGACCTTGGGGCGCAGGTACGGCAAGGCGAGGTGGTCGCCGAGATCGAGAGCCTGGAGCTCGGGCGGGCACGGGAAGAGTACGTGAAGGAACTCTATGCGCTACGCGCCGCCACGCGCGTGTACGAACGGGCCAAGGTCCTCGTCGGGGGCAAGGCGATCAGCGCCGGCGAGTTCCAGACCCGGGAAGGGGACTATCTCGCGCGGCGGGCGGCGGCGGAAGCGGCCGAGCGTGCGCTTCACCTGTTGGGCGACGCGGACGCGCAGATCGCGCGGCTTCGCACGGCCGTCGAATCGGAGACGGCCCTTCCTGCGGGTGACCCACCCCGGCTCTCCCTGCGCGCGCCCTTCGGTGGTCGCGTCGTCGACCGCAAGGTGACCACAGGCTCGCTGGTCGAAGCCCTGCAGCCCATGGTGACGCTCGCGGACCTCTCCTCCGTGTGGGTCTTCCTCCAAGCCTACGAGAAGGACCTCGGGTTGTTGACGACAGGCCTGTCAGTGACGATTCGCGCGGAGGCCTACCCACAGGAGGCCTTTGCCGGACGAATCGACTTCCTGGGAGGCGTCGTCGATGAGGCGACCCGCACGATTCGCGTGCGAGCCACCGTGCGGAACCCCGCGGAACGGCTGCGCCCGGGCATGTTCGTGCGCGGTCAGGTGGACATCCCGAAACCGCAGTCGGAATCCCACCCCACGCTGGTCGTGCCGCAGTCGGCGCTCCAAACGCTCGACGCCCACCAGACCGTGTTCGTCCTGGTGTCGCCTGGCGTGTTCGCCCGGCGGATCGTGGAGACGGGCCACACATTTGAAGGAGTCACGGAGATCCTGGCTGGCGTGAAACCCGGCGACGTCATCGTGACCGAGGGCAGCTTCGTGCTGAAGTCCGAGTTCGCCAAGGCGTTGCTCGCGGAGGACTGACATGTTGAGCCGCCTGGTCGATCTCAGTCTCGCCAACCGGCCGGCCGTCCTCCTGGCCGCGGTGCTGCTCGTCGTGGGCGGCGGGTACGCGGCAACGCGCCTGCCGATCGATGCCGTGCCCGACATCACGAACGTGCAGGTGCAGGTCCTGACGAAGGCTCCGGCCCTGGGCCCCGTCGAGATGGAGCAGTTCGTCACGTACCCCATTGAGGCGGCGATGAACGGCCTCCCGCGCCTGGTCGAGATCCGCTCGATCTCGCGATACGGGCTGTCGGCCGTCACCGTCGTCTTCGAGGACGGTGTCGATGTGTACTTCGCGCGCCAGCTCGTCGCCGAACGGCTCGTGCAGGCGCGCGAGGCGATTCCCGAGGGCTTGGGGACGCCCGAGATGGGCCCCGTGACGACGGGCCTGGGCGACGTCTTCCAGTTCACGGTCGAGGGCGAGGGGCTCTCCGCCATGGAGCGCCGCACGGTGCTCGATTGGATGATCGCGCCCCGCCTGCGTGCCGTGCCAGGCGTCACGGAGGTCAACACGTGGGGCGGGCTGCCCAAGCAGTATCAGGTGGTCGTCGACCCGGCCAAGCTCATCTCCTACCGTCTCGCGCTCAAGGACGTCTTCGAGGCCGTCGAGCGGGGCAGCATGAACGCGGGCGGGGGGTACATCGAGCACAACCGCGAGCAGTACATCCTCCGGGGCGAGGGTCTCGTTAGCTCGCTGGCCGACATCGAGAAGATCGTGCTCACCGTCGGCGCGGACGGGACGCCGGTGACCGTCGGCCGCGTGGCGCAGGTGCGCGAGGGCGCCATGCTGCGGATTGGCGTCGCGACGGCCGATGGGCGTGGTGAGACCGTGATCGGGCTCGTGCAGATGCTGGCGGGTGAGAACGCGCTCGACGTGGCGACGCGCGCGCGTGCGGCGGTCGAGGCCCTGCAGCCGTCGCTGCCGAAGGGCGTCCGCATCGTGCCGTACTACGACCGCGCGGCCTTCGTGCGCCGCGTCATGCGCACCGTCGAGATCAACCTGCTCGAGGGCAGCCTGCTGGTCGTCGCCGTCCTGTTTGCCTTCCTGGGCAACATCCGCGCCGGCCTCATCGTGGCGTCCGCGATTCCCTTGTCGATGCTCCTGGCGTTCGCGGGCATGGTCGAGACGCGGATCTCCGCCAACCTCATGAGCCTCGGCGCCATCGACTTCGGGCTCATTGTCGACGGGGCGGTCGTGCTCGTCGAGAACGTGGTCCGTCGCCTGTCCGAACCGGAGGGCCGGGACAAGACCGTGCGCCAGCTCACCGCGGAAGCGGCGCACGAGGTGGTCCGGCCCATCACCTTCGGCATCGGCATCATCATCCTCGTCTACTTGCCCATCCTGACGCTGGGGGGCATCGAGGGGAAGATGTTCAAGCCCATGGCGTGGACCGTGGTCTTCGCCTTGGCCGGGTCGTTGCTCCTCACGGTGACCCTGACGCCGGTCCTGGCGTCGCTCTTCCTGAAGAAGACGGGACGCGAGCACGAGCCGCGGTTCGTCGGGGGGCTCCGCCGCGTGTACCTGCGCGCGCTCGACCTCTGCCTCGCGCATCGCGCGCCGCTGGCGGTGGTCGCGGTCCTCGTGGTCCTGGCCGGTGGGCTGCTGGCGACACGGCTCGGGGGCGAGTTCATCCCGCGGCTGGACGAGGGAGACCTGTCCATCAGCGCCATTCGGCCGGCGTCCGTGGGGATCTCCGAGGTCGCCGCGAGCACCGGCCGGATGGAGCGCGTCCTGCTGCGGTTCCCTGAGGTCCTGACCGTCGTCAGCCGATCGGGGAGTCCGGAACTGGCGACGGATGTCATGGGCATCGAGGCGGGCGATGTCTTCGTGATGCTGAAGCCGAAGGCCGACTGGACGACCGCGCGGACCAAGGGCGAGTTGGTGGAACAGATGGAAGCGGCGCTCAACGAAACGGTCCCCGGGGTGGGCTACTCGTTCCTCCAGCCGATCGAGATGCGCTTCAACGAGTTGATCGCCGGGGTGCGGTCCGACATCGGCATCAAGCTCTTCGGGGACGACCTCGAGGTCCTGCAGCAGAAGGGCGAGGAGATCGCGCGCGTCGTGGCACGCGTGCAGGGCGCCGAAGACGTGAAGCTGGAGCAGACGAGCGGCCTCCCGGTCGTCAGGGTCAAGATCGATCGCGACCGGTGCGCGCGGTACGGCATCTCGGTCGGGGACGTGCTCGACACCGTGGAGGCGGCGCGGGCGGGCAAGGTCGTCGGGACGGTGTTCGAGGGCCAACGCCGCTTCTCGCTGGCCGTGCGTTTCAGCGACGACACGGCACGGACCGTCGAGAGCTTGGCGAACGTGCCGGTGGCCACCCCGGGGGGCGCGCTGGTGCCATTGGGCCAGCTCGCCGAGATCGTCCTGGACAGCGGGCCGGCCCAGATCTCGCGCGAGGCGGTCCGACGACGCGTCGTCGTGGAACTCAACGTGCGCGACCGTGATGTCGCGTCGTTTGCGGCGGAGGCGCAAGCCCGTCTCCGCGACGTCCAGCTCCCGGCGGGCTATTACATCAAGTGGGGGGGCCAGTTCGAGAACCTCCAGGCCGCCACGCGGCGCCTCTCGATCGTCGTCCCGTTGGTGCTCGCGCTCATCTTCGCGATGCTGTACTTCACCTTTGGCGCGCTCACCCCGGCGGCCCTCATCTCGCTCAACGTCCCGTTCGCCGCGACCGGAGGCGTGGTCGCCCTGCTCCTACGCGACCTGCCCTTCTCGATTTCGGCGGGCGTCGGATTCATCGCGCTGTTTGGCGTCGCGGTGCTGAACGGCGTGGTCCTGATGACGCAGATCCGGAACCTCGAACGCAAGACCGACCTGCCGCTGGGGCAGGTGGTGCGCGACGCCTGTGGCCTCCGGATGCGGCCTGTGTTGATGACGGCGCTGGTGGCCTCCCTCGGGTTCGTGCCGATGGCGCTGGCGACGGGGTCTGGCGCCGAGGTCCAGCGGCCATTGGCGACCGTGGTCATCGGTGGGCTGCTCACGTCCACGGTGTTGACGTTGTTCATTCTGCCGACCGTGTACACGTTCGTGCGCGGGCGTCAGGCTCGAAACTGAGCCGAGGAGCGATCCATGGAGTCCAGTGCCCTGAACGTCGTGATCGCGTTCATTCAGCCGTTCCAACTAGAGTCGGTCGTCGATGCGCTGCGCCAAGTCGATGGGTGCCCAGGCATGAGCGTCTCGGAGGTGCGTGGCGTGGGATGCACCGGCGCGCACCCGCCACACACGGGCGAGCGGACGGAGGTCGACCCCTTCGAGCGGAGGACCCGCCTCGAGATCTTCTGCCGCGCGCCAGACGTGGCGGGCATCGTGGAGGCCATCCGCGCGGCCGCGCACACGGGCAATCCTGGCGACGGGAAGATCTTCGTCAGCCCGGTCGCGGGGGCGCAGCGGATCCGGACGGGGGAGTGGGGCGAGGCCGCCGTCCGTCCATGACGTCGTCATCATCGGTGTCCGGAGGCCGCATCATGCCCGTCCAACTCAAGATTCACGGCATGGACTGCGCCGAGGAAGTTGCCGTGCTGCGCCGGCAGATCGGCCCTCTTGTCGGCGGCGACGACCACCTGACCTTCGACATCCTGAAGGGCCGGATGTCGGTGTCCCTTCCCTCAGGGGTCACCCTGGACGCCATCGTCGGCGCCGTGTCGAAGACGGGCATGCGTGCGGAGCCGTGGGCAGAGGTCCCGCCGTCTGACGGGCGGCGACGCCGGCCGATGACGCGGACCCTGTTCACGGCCGTCAGTGGCCTGTGCACGATCGTCGGGTTCGCCGTCCACGCCGTCCTGGCGGGTGGGGTCAGCGCCGCCCTCGGGGCAGACGCCTCGGGAGTGGCGCACGGCGTGCCGGTCGCTGCCCAGATCGTTTACGCCGTTGCGGTCGTGACGGGCGTGTGGTTCATCCTGCCGCGTGCGTGGTTTGCGCTGCGCACTCTCCGGCCGGACATGAACCTGCTGATGACGATCGCCGTCGTCGGCGCCATCGGGATCGGCGAATGGTTCGAGGCCGCGACCGTCTCGTTCCTCTTTGCCGTGTCGCTGGCCTTGGAGACCTGGAGCGTCGGCCGCGCGCGGCGCGCGGTCGAGGCATTGCTGAAGCTGACACCCGAGACCGTCAGGCTCGTGGGACCGCAGGGCTACGTGGAGGTTCCCCCATCGGAGGTGAGCGTCGGCGACCGCTTCGCCGTGCGTCCCGGCGAGCGCATCCCCCTGGACGGCCGGGTCATCGCGGGCACGAGCGCGGTCAATCAGGCTCCCATCACCGGCGAGAGCGTCCCCGTGCTCAAGGAGCCGGCGACAAACGTCTTCGCCGGCACCATCAACGGAGACGGCGCGCTGGAGATCGAGGCCACGAAGGTCGCGGGCGATACGACGCTGGCGCACATCATTCGTCTGATCGAGTCGGCGCAGGAGCGACGCGCACCGGTCGAGCAGTGGGTCGATCGCTTCGCACGCGTGTACACCCCGGCGGTGTTCGCGCTGGCGGGGACCGTCGCCGTGGTTGGCCCGCTCGTGACCGGCACGTGGGCCGGATGGTTCTACAGTGCGCTCGTCCTACTGGTCATCGGCTGCCCGTGTGCGTTGGTGATCTCCACGCCCGTCAGCGTCGTGGCGGCGCTGGCCGCTGCCGCGCGCAACGGCGTGCTGATCAAAGGCGGGGCCTTCGTCGAGGCCCCCGCTACAATCAAGGCGATCGCGCTCGACAAGACGGGAACGCTGACGGAAGGACGCCCGACGGTGGCGAGCGTCCTCCCGCACAGTGGGCACACGGTCCGCGAACTGCTGGCGATTGCCGCGGGCCTCGAGACCCACAGTGACCATCCGCTGGCGCGGGCCATTCTCAGTCGCGCGGAACGCGAGGGCGTCACGCCCGCCCGGGTCGTCGACTTCGCCGTCGTGCCCGGCAAGGGCGCCACCGGCGTCATCGACGGGATGCCGTACTGGCTCGGATCCCACCGCTACCTGGAAGAGCGCGGGCAAGAGACACCCGCCGTGCACGAGGAGCTCGAGCGGCTCTCGCGCACCGGGCACAGCACCGTCGTCATCGGCAACCGCGATCACGTGTGCGGCATGATTGCCCTCGCCGACACCATTCGCCCGACGACGCGGGAGGCAATCCGTGAGATCGCCGCGCTCGGCGTGGATCACATTGTGATGCTCACCGGCGACAACCGGCCGACGGCGGAGGCGATCGCGGCGGAGGCCGGCGTCCCGAACGTCATGGCGGAACTGCTACCGGCGGACAAGGTCGCGGCGGTCGAGACCCTGGTCGCGAAGTACCACGCCGTGGCCATGATCGGCGACGGGATCAACGACGCCCCGGCGATCCGGCTCGCGGATGCCGG
>CAYLZN010000133.1:0-13520 GCA_964387935.1 uncultured Vicinamibacteraceae bacterium
CTCCGTGTAGAGGAACGCCAGCAGTTCGCGCAGCGTGTCGGTGTTGGCGCGGTACCGGAGGTACGTGCCTTCGCGCTCGACGGTGACGAGTCCCTCGTGACGCAGCTTCTCGAGGTGGTGCGACAGCGTGGAGGCCGCGCTGCCGACCTCGGCCTGCAGTTCGCCGACCACGAGGCCGTCGGGATGCGCCGCGAGGAGCAGGCGCATGATCTGGAGCCGGGGTTCGGCGCCCATGGCGGCGAACATGTCGGCGTAGCGGCTGACGTCGGCGGGCTCCACGGCAATAATTCTATGTTTGTAGAAATATAAAAGTCAAGAGGGCCGCCGCCGCGCGGTCCGCGAATGGGACCGCGGCGCCACCGCCCACGCCGGGATCCCGGCGAAATCCA
Source organism: uncultured Vicinamibacteraceae bacterium (assembly GCA_964387935.1). Classification (GTDB taxonomy): domain Bacteria; phylum Acidobacteriota; class Vicinamibacteria; order Vicinamibacterales; family JAFNAJ01; genus CAYLZN01. Next base: position 390 of record CAYLZN010000133.1, read on the forward strand.
CGGATGGGTCGCCGCCTTTTCGGCAAGTATTTGCGCCAGATTTCTCAAACAGGAGACAATTCGTCCGATTTCGTCCCGAGGTCCGGAGGTACATGAGTTGCTTCGGAGTCGGCGACGCGTGCTCCCCCCGGCCGCGCCCGGCTGACCCGGCGCATGCCCAAGCGGTGCCCACTCGACAACCCTCGCAGTCCGCATACCAGAGATGAGGGGCGCGCTCGACGTGTGTCCGGTCGGACGGGCCGGACGCGCGGCCTTCAGTTGACGCGCGCCGCTGACTATGCCGTCCGCGCGCTCATTCACCTGGGCACCCTTCCGCTCGGTCGGCGGATCTCGCGCGAGGACCTCTCGGCCGCCATCGGTGCGCCGGCCCAGTTCGTGGGCAAGGTGCTCCAGCAACTGGCGGGCGTGGGGCTGGTGACGTCGCATCGGGGGATCGGAGGCGGGTTTTCGCTGCCCGCCTCGGCCCTCGAGGCGACGATGCTCGACGCGGTGACGGCGATCGACGGGCCGATCGCGCTCAATACCTGCATGGCTCCCGATACGCCGTGCGAGCGGGCGGCCCTGTGCCCGGCGCACCGCGTCTGGCACGACGCCCAGCATCGCGTGGCGGAGGTGCTTCGCGCGGCAACGATTCGCGCGCTGGCCGACCAGGCCCGCGCCGAAACCACGCCCCGTCACGAGGGCCGGGTGGCCTCAACGATGGAATCGCAGGGAACTCTCCGAGACAGGATGGCAGACCGATGAGCGACAGCGTGCGCTACGACGATCGAACCCCGCGGCTGTTCTTCCTCGCCGCCGTGGTCTGGGCTGTGGTCGGCATGCTCGTGGGCGTCCTGATCGCGGCCATGCTCTTCATGCCCGCGCTCAACCTGGCGCCCTACCTCACGTTCGGGAGGCTCCGGCCGCTCCACACGAACGCGGTGATCTTCGCCTTCGTGGGGAACATCATCTTTGCCGGCACCTACCACTCGATGCAGCGGCTGCTGAAGACCAGGCTCTTCAGCGACGGGCTCTCGAAGTTCCACTTCTGGGGCTGGCAGCTGCTCATCGTGGCCGCGGCGCTCGCGCTGGTGAACGGAAACACCCAGGCCAAGGAATACGCCGAGCTGCCCTGGGTCCTCGACCTCGTCATCACCGTGCTCTGGGTGACCTTCGCGATCAACTTCTTCGGCACGATCGCGATCCGGCGCGAGAAGCACCTGTACGTGGCCATCTGGTTCTACATCGCGACGATCGTCGCGGTCGCCATCCTGCACATCGGCAACAGCATGGCGATGCCCTACTCGCTGCTGGGGAGCTACTCGGCCTACTCGGGCGTCAAGGACGCGCTGATGCAGTGGTGGTACGGCCACAACGCCGTGGCGTTCTTCCTGACGACGCCCTATCTGGGACTGATGTACTACTACCTGCCCAAGGCCGCCGAGCGGCCGGTGTTCAGCTACCGGCTGTCGATCATGCACTTCTGGTCGCTCGTCTTCGTCTACATCTGGGCCGGTCCGCATCACCTCCACTACTCGGCCATCCCGGAGTGGCTGTCCACGCTCGGGATGCTCTTCTCCCTCATCCTCTGGATGCCGTCGTGGGGCGGCATGGTGAACGGGTTCTTCACGCTGCGCGGCGCCTGGCACAAGCTGCGCGAGGACCCGATCCTCAAGTTCATGGTCGTCGCGGTGACCTACTACGGCATGGCCACGTTCGAGGGCCCGATGATGTCGATCAAGTCGGTCAACGTCGTGTCGCATTTCACCGACTGGACCATCGGCCACGTGCACGCGGGCGCGCTCGGCTGGAATGCCTTCCTCTCCTTCGGCATCCTCTACTGGGTCGTGCCACGCCTCTGGAAAACGCCGCTCTACTCCAACACGCTCGCAACCGCGCACTTCTGGGTGTCGACGGTCGGCCTCATCCTCTACCAGGTGTCGATGTGGGTGGCCGGCATCACGCAGTGGGGCATGTGGCGCGCGTTCGAAGCCGACGGCCGCCTCGTGTATCCCGACTTCATCGAGACCGTCATCCGCATCGTGCCGCTCTACTGGGTGCGCCTGGTCGCCGCGCTGCTGTTCTTCACCGGCATGCTCATGCTGGTGTGGAACGTCTTCAAGACCATCAAGGCCGCGCCCGCCGATTACGCGGTCGAGCCCGAGGTGAGCGCCCCGCCGCTCGTGCGGGACCTCTCGGCCCCTGGCGCCGTGACGCCGGCCAACACCTACGACTACGCCCTCTACCGACTGCAGCACGTGCTCCGCCACGGTTTCCATCGGGCGCTCGAGGCGCGCACGGTGACGTTCACCGTGCTGGTGGTCCTGGCCCTGTCGGTGGGCTCGCTCGTGCAGTCGATCCCGATGTTCTTCAACCGGTCGAACGTGAAGGAGATCGCGAGCGTCAAGCCCCTGACGCCGCTCGAGGTCGTCGGGCGCGACATCTACATCAGGGAGGGCTGCTACAACTGCCACTCCCAGCTCGTCCGGCCCTTCCGGTTCGAGACGGAGCGCTACGGGGAGTACTCCAAGGCCGGCGAGTACGTCTACGACCATCCCTTCCAGTGGGGGTCGAAGCGGACGGGGCCGGACCTGCACCGCGTGGGCGGCAAGTACCCGTCGCTCTGGCACGTCCGTCACATGGCGCGGCCCGATTCCACGACCCCGGGGTCCGTCATGCCGCGCTACCCGCACCTGGCGAGAGACGAGTACGACACGAGCCTCATTGGCGCCAAGTTGCGTGCGCTGCGGGCGCTCGGCGTGCCCTACACGGATGGAGACATCGAGACGGCCACGACCGCCATGGCTGCCCAGGCCAGGATCATCGCGACCGAGGTCGAGGCGCAGCAGGGCCCGCAGGGCCTGGCGGATCGGGAGATCGTGGCGCTGACGGCCTACCTGCAGCGGCTCGGGACCGACATCAAGTGGAAACGCGGCCTGCCGCAGGCGGTGACCGCGACGCAGGCGACCACACTTCCCGCGCCGGCCGCGGCATCGGGGCAGTAGCCATGCTGCAGGAACTGGCGGCGCGGACCGGCGCTGGCGCGCTGGTGATCGCCTCGATGCTGTTCTTCCTCGCGGTGTACGTGGCGATCGCGGTCCGCGTCTATCGGGCGAGGAACGAGGACATGGACGCGCGGGCGCGGCTGGCGCTCGAGGGGGACCCCGGGCCTGAAGGCCCGGGGCTCCGAGAGAAAGGCCCGGGGGAAGGCCCGGGGCTCCGAAAGCCCTGACAGAAACGGACGGAGACCATGGCACAGTACGAAGACAAGGTCCTCCACGAACTGGACGGCATCAAGGAGTACGACAACCCGATGCCGGGCTGGCTCATGGCCATCTGGTGGGGGTCGCTCTTCTTTTCGGCGGCCTACCTGATCTTCTACGCGCTCAGCTTCGGCGAGGGCACGATGGAGGCGGAGTACCGCGGGCAGACCCAGCGGGAACTGGCCTCGGTGCAGTCGTACTTCGACGCGAACCCGCTCGTGTCGCCAACGCCGGCGGAGTTGCTCGCGGGCGTGAAGGACCCCGCGGTCCTCGACCTGGGCGCGGCCCGCTTCGCGCGGTCGTGCGCCGCCTGCCACGGCGCGCAGGCGCAAGGACTGATCGGGCCGAACCTCACCGACGATCGCTGGATTCACGGCGGCTCGGTGGAGCAGATCTTCCAGTCCATCGCGAAGGGCTGGCCTGCGAAGGGCATGCCGCCGTGGGGCCGTGTGGTCAGGCCGGAGGAACTCTCCGCCCTCGTGGCGCACGTGCGGAGCCTGCAGGGGTCCAATCCGCCCAATGCGAAGCCGCCGGAGGGCGACCCGTTCGCGCCCGAGCCTGTTCCCGGGAGCTGACGTGGCGGGTCCGGTCTTCAACGTCGCGCCGGAGGAGGAACTCCTCTACAGCCTGTCGGCCGACGGGAAGCGCAGGTTCATGCATCCCGTGGTCCGAAAGGGTCGGTTCTGGGCGATCCGGCGCACCATCGCGTACGCGCTCTTTGTGCTGTTCCTGGCGCTTCCGCTGATTCCGGTTGGAGGCCATCCCGCGCTGCAGATCGACCTGGCGACCAGGGAGACGCACGTGTTCGGCACCACCTTCCATCCCACCGACAGCCTGATCCTGGTCGCCCTTGGCTTCGGCGTCATCGTGACGATCTTTTTCGTCGGCTCCACGTTCGGACGGATGTGGTGTGGGTTCGCCTGCCCGCAGACCGTGTACCTCGAGTTCTTCTTCCGGCCGATCGAAGCCTGGCTCGAGGGCGGGCCGCTCATGCAGAAGCGGCTGAATGCGGCGCCCCTGAGCCGGGAGAAGGCCACCATCAAGGTCGCCAAGTGGGTGCTGTGGACGGCGCTCGCACTGCTGATGGCGTCCACCTTCGTTGCGTACTTCGTCGGCTGGAAGGCGTTGCTGCCCGGCCTGCTGACCAACCCGATGGCGTGGACGGGCACCCTGTTCACCATCGGCCTGGTCGCCGCCGCGATTCTGTTCGACTTCGGCTGGTTCCGGGACCAGATGTGCACCATCGCCTGTCCCTACGGCCGACTGCAGAACGTGCTGGCGGATCGGAACACGGTGCTCGTGGCCTACGACGAGCGGCGCGGCGACCCGAAGGTGAAGCTGCGGGACCGGCTGGTGGGTGTGCTGGCCGGCGACTGTATCGACTGCAAGCATTGCGTCACCTCGTGCCCGACGGGGACCGACATCCGGCGTGGCCTCCAACCCGAGTGCATCGGCGTGGCGCAGTGTGTCGATGCGTGCGAAGAGGTGATGCTCCAGCAGGGCAAGCCCATCGGCTTGATCAAGTTCACCTCGGAGACCGAGCAGCAGGGAGGCGTGCGGCGGCTGTGGCGGCCTCGCAATCTGATCTACCTGGTCCTCATGACCGTCGCCTGGGGGACGTTCGCCGGCCTCATCGCCACGCGGGAGGCCGCGCTCGTCGAGATCCTGCGCGGGGGACGCGAAGCGTATCGCCTGCTGCCGACCGGGCAGGTGGCCAACCAGCAGCGCTTCAGGATTACCAACCAGGGGGGCGAGACGCAGCGCTTCACGATCGAGGTGCTGAGCCCGCAGGGGGCCATCCTCGTCGTGAGCGACGCGCCCGTGGCCGTCGAGCCCAGCAAGCTCGTGACCGTCAACGCCGTCACGACCGTGCCCCGCCACGTCTTCAGCGACGGGCAGGCGCCGGTCCAGTACCTCGTGCGCTCAGACCGTGGGTTCACCAAGGAGGTCGGCTTCCTCCTGCTCGGCCCCTACAGCACCTCCGGGAGCCAGCCGTGAAGTTCTTCCGCCTCGTGTTCGAGTATCGCTGGCCGATCTTCCTCGGCGGCCACCTGGCGATGTCGATCATCGCCTGCGGCGTGCTCGTGTGGTACGCCACGCGGCCGGACAGCCCGCGCCCGATCAGGGGGTACTACGAGGCGGCCCAGGCGTGGGACGCTGACGAGGCGGTCGAGGCGGCCAGCCGGCAGCTGGGGTGGACCGTGCAGTACGACCTGCCGTCCGGCATCCCGCACTATGCCGGCATGCCTCGGCCGGTGGACGTGCGCGTGGCGGACCGCGACGGCAAGCCCGTGTCGGGTCTGACCGGTCGCCTGTTCGCGATCCGGCCCTCGGACACGCGGCTGAACCAGCAGGGAGACCTGACCGAGATGCCCCAGACCCCGGGGAGCTACCGGACGATCGTCCTCCTCGACGAGCCGGGAGCCTGGGAACTTTGGATTGACACCCGTCAACAGGCCCTTCGTTTCGTGCACGCCGCCCGCCTGGCCGTCCCGGCGGCTACGCCCGTGCCGGAGGTCACGCCCCGGTGAGCCACGCTTTTGAGACCTCGGCGGTGGCCAGGCCCGCGGCGACGCGCGCGGACCGGACGTCCGCGGCCTGCGCGCACTGCGGCCTCCCGGTCCCGTCGAGTCTCGTGCGCCCGGGCGACGCGGCGCAGTTCTGCTGCAACGGCTGCAGGCAGGTCCACACGCTCGTCCGGGAGTGGGGCTTCGACCAGTACTACCGCCTGGTGGATCGACAGCAGGGCGTGCTCGAGCCGGCCCGCGTCACCGGCCGCAGCTTCGACGATCTCGACGACGAGCGCGTGCAGGCCGAGGCGACCGAGAAGATCAGGGCCGACCTGCGGTGCACGCGGTTGTATCTCGAAGGCGTGCACTGCGCGGCGTGCGTCTGGCTCGTGGAGAAGCTGCCGGCCGTGCTCCACGGCGTGGACGAGGTCCGGTTGAACGTCGGCACCGCGGTGGCCGAGGTCACGTGGCGGCCCGCCCACACGCGCCTATCCAGTGTCGCCCGCGCCCTGGATCGCCTGGGGTACACCCCTCATCTCCACCGGGCCTCGCGCGTGCAGGAGGCACGACGCCTGGAGGACCGCGCCGCGCTGACCCGCCTCGGCGTGGCCACGGCCTGCGCGATGAACCTGATGTTCCTGCACGGGGCACTCTACGCGGGCGAATACTCCGGCATGGCGTCGGCCTACGAGCACTTTCTCCGGTGGCTGTCGTTCGCCGTGTCGCTGCCGGTCATCGCCTTCTCGGCGCGCCCGTTCTTCCAGACCGCGATGGCTGGCCTGCGGGCGCGCATCGTGCACATCGATCTGCCAGTGGCCCTCGCGCTGTCGGTGGCGTTTGCCGCGAGCGCCTGGAACACCGTCCGCGGCACCGGGCCTCTCTGGTTCGACTCGCTGGCCATGCTGGTGGCCGCGCTCCTTGGCGCGCGGCAGGTGCAGCGGAGCGCGCAGCGCGCCGCGCTCGAACGCGCCGACAGCCTGCGAGGGGTGGCGTTCCTCGAGTTCGCGCGCCGCGTCACGGGAGGCGGCCCCGATGCGCCGACCGTCGAGGTGCCGCTGACGGCGCTCGCGCCAGGCGACCAGGTCGACGTGCGGTCCGGAGAACTCGTGCCGGTCGACGGCATCGTGCTCTCGGGCCGATCGACGATCGACAACGCCGTGCTCACGGGCGAGGCGCAGCCCGTGCTCGTGCAGGAAGGCGACGCGGTCAGCGCCGGGTCGACCAACCTGGGCGCGCGCCTGATCGTCCGCGTTGACGCAGCCGGCGAGAAGACGCGCGTCGGGGCCCTGCTCGCCCTGGTCCAGGAGGCGCTGTCGCGCAAGCCCGCGCTGCTGCAGACCACCGATGTCGTCGCCCGTCGTTTCGTCCAGGTGCTGCTGGTCGTCGCCGCGGGCGTGGGACTGGCCTGTCTGCACCTGGGGCCCGCGGTCGCGCTCGAGCGCGTCGTTGCGCTGCTGGTGGTGGCCTGTCCGTGCGCCGTAGGTCTGTCGGTGCCGCTGGCGATGTCCGTGGCCCTGATGCGTGCGGCCCGCGCCGGCGTCTTCATCAAGAATCCCGACGCGCTCGAGCGGCTCCGACAGGTCGACACGGTGCTCCTCGACAAGACGGGCACGCTCACCGAAGGTCGGGCCACGGTGGCCCGCTGGCATGGTGACGACGTCGCGCTCCGCTTCGCCCGCGCGCTGGAACAGCAGTCGTCGCACGCGGTGGCGCGTGCCTTCCAGCACTCCGCGCCGCGCGCCATGCGGGTCGTGCGATCGGTCGAGCGCGTGGTCGAAGCGCCGGGGCTCGGGATCTCCGGCCGGCTTGACGGCCATGACGTCGTCGTCGGGAACCAGCCGCACGTCGAGGCGGCAGGCGCATCCCTGCCGGCGGAGGTCGAAGGCTGGGCGCGATCGCTCGCCGAGGAGGGCCTCAGCCCCGTGTTCGTCGCGATCGATGGCCGTGTCGCCGGAGTGGCCGGGATCGGCGACGGCCTGAGGCCCGACGCGCGGTGGACCGTGGCCGCCCTGCGCGCGCGCGGCGTGCACGTCCGCATCCTCTCCGGCGACCACCCCGACGTGGTGAACAGGATCGGCGTGGAGCTGGGGCTGCGGGCCGAGGATGTCCTCGGTGGGCTGACCCCGGAGGCCAAGAGAGCGGTCGTGGCCGACCTCGTCGCGCGGCCCGACCGCTCAGGCGGCGTCGTGATGGTGGGTGACGGGGTGAACGATGCGGCGGCGCTCGCGCTGGCGGACGTCGGCATTGCCGTCCACGGGGGCACGGGCGCGACCATCGTCGCGGCGGACATCGTCCTCACGCGGGACGGGGTGGCACCGCTGCTCGACATCCTCGACGGCGCGCGTCGGCTGCGCGGGGTCGTTCGCCGCAATCTCGCCTTCTCCCTCGTCTACAACGTGATGGCGTCAGGGCTGGCGCTCACCGGGATGGTGGGACCGCTGCTGGCGGCCGTCCTGATGCCGGTGTCTTCGCTCACGGTCGTCCTGTCGTCGGCCTTCACGCGGACGTTCGCGATCGCCGCCGTGCGGCGTGCTCCCGGACCGGTGGCTCCGTCAGAGAGGCAGGCCTGACGTGGAGACGATCTTCGTCCTGCTGCCGCTGGCACTGCTCATCGCGGCGATTGCCGTGGGCCTGTTCATCTGGGCCGCGCGCACCGGTCAGTTCGACGACCTGGACACGCCGGCCGTGAGGATTCTGTTCGACGACGAGGAGCCGCGCACACCGGCGGCCCGCGTCCCGCAGGCCGCGAAGACGAACGCCGATCCGACAAGGAGGGTTCCCGAATGAACGGCAGGAACAAGCACGTCCGCCTCATCGCGCTGCTGGTGGCGCTGGCGGCGACGGGCTCCCTCGCGTACGCGTTGAGCAACGCGCGCAAGGGCTACGAGCCGCGCCAGCCGATTCTGTTCCGGCACACGCGCATGGCGGGGGCCCCGGTCTGGCAGACCAACGAGAAAGGCGAGCAGGTCAACGTCGGAGGCTTCGGCATTCCGTGCGTCTACTGCCACACCATGCCGTTCAAGGGGCGACACTCCACCGTCCCGTCGACGGCCGTCTGCATGAACTGTCATACGAACGTCGGCCTGAACAAGGAGTGGGTCCTGAAGATGAAGGACTACTGGGACCGCGGCGAGCCCATTCCATGGGTCAAGGTGCACGACCTGCCCGACTTCGTCTACTACGACCACGCGGCGCACGTGAACGCCAGAGACGACCAGGGCCGGTCGCGGCTGCCGCTCGCCGACGAGCAGGGGACGCCGATGGTCGTCTGCCAGAACTGCCACGGAAAGGTCGAGGAGATGGAGATCGTCTCCGTGCAGCACGCCTTCAACATGCAGTGGTGCCTGGACTGCCACAGGAAACCCGAGATGAAGACGTCCACCGACTGCGTCGTGTGCCACCGGTGAGGGAGATGACGATGACTCCGAACGAGACCGGCGCGCAGCCGGACGCCCCAGGCCTGGATCGGCGCGAGTTCCTGCGAGTGAGCAGCACGCTCGCGGCGGCGGGCGCGCTCGCGAGTGCGGGCTGCCAGGTGCCGCAGGAAGCCACGATCCCGTTCCACGACATGCCGGAAACGCTCGTGGAGGGCGTCGGGCGCGCCCGCTTGTTCCACACGGTTCTCGACGGGTCGCCGGTGCTCGTGAAGACACGCGAGGGCCGACCAGTACTCGTCACGCCCAGCCCAACCGATACGAGTGGCCGTGGCCTCAGCCTCCGCCATCACGCGGCGTTGATGGACCTGTACGATCCCGACCGCGCGCGCAGTCCACTCTCGGTCCGCCGCGGCCAGGGGCCACCGGTGGCGGTGAACTGGGCGGCGGTGAGCCGCAGTGTCGCCCCGCGACTGAAGGCGTCGGGCGTCAGGGCCGTGCTGCTCACTGGACCGGTGAACAGCCCGACGGTGGCGTCAGCGATCGCGGCCCTCACCGCGCAGACGGGCATGAGGCATGTGGTGTGGTCCCCGCTCGCGTGCGACGCGGCGGCTTCGGCCGGCAAGCAACTGGTAGGCGACGCGCGGCCTGCGCGGCCCCGGCTCGACAAGGCGGCGTTCATCCTTGGCCTCGGGGCGGAGTTCCTCGACCGGCCCGATGACGGCCTCGAACGCGACTTCGCCGTGCGCCGGTCGCCAGACCAGCCGGATGGCGCGACGATGAGCCGTTTCGTGCAGCTCGAGGGGCGCCTCACCTTGACCGGGGCCAATGCGGACCGCCGAATCCGGGTGCGCGATTCCCATCTGGCCCGGGTGGCCGCCGCCCTCGCCCATGAGCTGGTGGTCGGTCGACACCTGGGCCCGCTGGCCGCAGACGCCGACGTGGCGAAGGCGCTGGCGGCCTTCTCGATCGACGCGGTGGCGCCGCAGGTGGGCATCGACGCCGACACGTTGAAGGCACTCGCCGGCGAACTGGCCTCGGCCAGCGGCAAGGCGGTCGTGGTGGCTGGCGGCTCAGCGAGCACGTCGCCCTGGGGATTCGCCATCGAGACGGCGGCCCTGCTGATCAACGTGTCGCTCGGGGCCTTCGCGGCGGGCCTGTTCGAGGACGTGGCGTCCGCCGACCCACCTGCTGGGGGAGCGGGCGAGCTCGCCACGCTCGCAGCCGAGATGCTCGCGGGCGATGTGGAGGTGTTGATCGTGGCCGGCGCGAACCCGGCCTACGACGCTCCCGCGTCGATGAAGGTCTCGGAGGCGCTCGGCAAGGTGTCGTTCGTCGTGTCGCTCAACGACCGGCTCGACGAGACGACGCAGTTCGCGGATGTGCTGGCCCCGGCCAGTCACCCGTTCGAGTGCTGGTCCGACGCGCACCTGCCCAGAGGCCGCGTGGCCATTCAGCAGCCGGTGATCCAGCCGCTGTGGGAGACGCGTGGGCTGCTCGACGTGCTCGTGGAGTGGGCCGCGGCCAACGGAGATGCGACGGCCACTGCGGCCGTGACGGCGGCCGTCGCGTCGGCGGCGAAGCCGGCTGCGCCGGCGGCGGCCGCACCCATGCCGAGCACGAGCCTGGCGTGGCACTACCTCAGGGCCGCCTGGGGGAACCGCCTCGGGCTGGATCCCTCCGCGGCGGCGTTCGAGTCCTCGTGGAACGAGGTGCTGCGGGTGGGATCGTGGCAGGGGGCTGCGCCCGTCCAGGCTGTCCGTGCCGTCGCGCCGGCGGCGCTGACGGCGCTGGCCGCCATTCCACCTGTCGACGCGGCCGGCCTCGAACTGCAGCTGTACCCGCACTTCGCGCTGGCGGACGGGCGCAGTGGCAACAACGGGTGGTTACTCGAGTTTCCGGACCCCATCACCCGTCTCTCCTGGGGCGGCGCCCTCTCGATCGCGCCGCGCCGCTTCGACGAGATGCAGCTCACCAACGGCGATCTCGTCGAGGTCGACGCGGGCCACGCGAAGCTCGTCGCGCCGGCGTACCGCCATGCCGGCATGCACCACGACCAGGTCGCGCTGCCGCTCGGCCTCGGCCGGACGGCCTGCGGGGCGATCGGCGCCGGTGTGGGCCCCAACGCGTTCCCCCTTCGGCTCGTGGCGGACGGGCGCCTGGTGTCCGCGGGCCTGCCCGTGACGATTCGCAAGGCTGGCGGGAGCGAGCCGCTGCCGTTCGCGCAGGGTTCGGACGTCATCGACCGCGACCGACGGCCCCTCGTGCCGACCACCACGCTCACGGCCTACGAGAAGGACAACAGGGCGGGGACCGAGCAGCAGCAGGGCGGGCCGTCAGCCTGGCCCGGGCACGAGTACCCCAACGCCCGCTGGGCGATGGCCATCGACCTGAGCCAGTGCACCGGCTGCGGCAAGTGCGTCATCGGCTGCCAGGCCGAGAACAACGTCCCGGTGGTGGGCCGGCACGGCATGCTCGATGGGCGCGAGATGTCCTGGATGCGGATCGATCGCTACTACGACGCGCCCACGAAGGAGGGCGGCTGGGACGCCGAGGTCTGGGATGGCCCGCTCGAGGTGGTCGAGGAGCCGCAGACGCTCTTCGAACCGATGCTGTGCCAGCACTGCGAGCAGGCGCCGTGCGAGAGCGTGTGCCCGTTCGTGGCGACGGTGCGCAGCCAGGACGGGTTGAATCAGCAGGTCTACAACCGGTGCGTTGGCACGCGGTACTGCGCCAACAACTGCCCGTTCAAGGTGCGGCGCTTCAACTTCTGGGAGTACAGCAAGGCGCAGGAGAGCGCCTTCATGCGGTGGCTCGTGCCGCGCATCGAGCAGAACGCGAACCTGAACGCCCGGGTGCCCATGCAGATGAAGAACAACCCGGAAGTCACCGTACGGAGCCGCGGGGTGATGGAGAAGTGCTCGTTCTGCCTCCAGCGGATCCGCGCGGCCACGTCGGAAGCCACCCGCACGGGTCAGCAGAAGGACCACTACCCGGACGGGGCGGTGGTGCCGGCCTGCATGGAGGCCTGTCCCGCCGGCGCCATCACGTTCGGCGACGTGAACAATGCCGGCTCGAGGGTGGCCGCGCTGGCCGCGCACCCGCGCGCCATGAAGCTCCTCGACGCCCTGGGCGTCAAGCCGTCCATCTCCTACCTGACGAAGGTGCGCAATGACAAGGCATGAGGCAAGTCCCTATGCCACGGTCATGGACGACAGCCAGCTCACCGGCCGGCCCATCGTCCTCGCCGGGGCCGGTCCCTACGGGGGTGACCTCGAGATTCCCGAACCGCTGGTCACCGGCGGGAAGAAGTGGGTGGACGTCGACCGGGACATCTGCATGCACGCCGAGCAGTTCCCCACGAAGAAGTGGTGGATGGCGTTCGGCGTCGCGCTCGCGTTTCTCGGGCTGCTGGTGTTCGGCCTGATCACGCTCTTCTACGCGGGCATGGGCATCGCCGGCGTGAACCACCCGGTCGGGTGGGGCTCCTTCATCATCAACTTCGTGTTCTGGATCGGCATCGGGCATGCGGGCACGCTGATCTCGGCGGTCCTGTACCTGTTCCGCCAGCAGTGGCGGACCGGGATCAACCGGGCCGCAGAGGCGATGACGCTGTTTGCCGTCGCCTGCGCGGGCATCTTCCCGATCATCCACCTGGGGCGGGCGTGGTTCGCGTACTGGCTGGTCCCGTATCCGAACGCGCGCGGGCCGCTCTGGGTGAACTTCAACTCGCCGCTCGCGTGGGACATCTTCGCGATCTCCACCTACGGCCTGGTTTCGCTCGCGTTCTGGTACATGGGCCTGCTCCCGGACCTGGCGACGGTGCGGGATCGGGCGACGCACCCCTGGCGCAAGAAGCTGTACAACGCGATGAGCTTCGGCTGGACCGGATCGCACCGGGCGTGGCGGCACTACGAGTCGGCCTACATGATCCTCGCCGCGCTCGCGACGCCGCTCGTCTTCTCGGTCCACACGATCGTGTCGTTCGACTTCGCCACCTCGGTG
>CAYLZN010000134.1:0-13494 GCA_964387935.1 uncultured Vicinamibacteraceae bacterium
GCCGCACACTACCGCAGGTTCGTGCCCGAGGGTCCGTTGCCGCCGCACGCGATCAACCGGGGCCGGGAAGGCGTCATGTATTCCATCCACGCGCCGGGACTTCCAATCCTCGTTGCGCCGGCCTACGCGCTCGTGGGACGGGCTGGCGCGAATCTGGTGATCGCCCTCCTCGCGGCTGTCGCGGGCCTCGCCGTGTTCCTCCTCGCGCGGTCGCTGTCGGGTCCCGCGCCCGCGTGGCTGACGTGGCTGGCCGTCTGCGGCAGCACGCCGTTTCTGATGCACGGCTGGCTGATCTTCCCCGAGATGGCCGCGGCCTGTGTGGTGGCCTGGAGCGTGTGGTGGCTGTGCAAGGGCGGCAGCGCCAGCCCCGCAGCGTGGTTCGGTCGCGGCTGTGCAGTCGGCGTACTCCCGTGGTTCCATGCGAAGTTCTCGGTCCTGCTCGCCGGCCTGGCGCTCGTGCTCGTGCTGGGCCGGCAACTCTGGCGAGCCCCGCGAGCGCTGACGGCGTTCGTGCTGCCGATGCTGCTGTCGGTTGCCACGTGGCTGCTGGCATTCCGCGCGATGTATGGCGTGCCGGATCCGACCATGCCCTACGGCGGGCTCCGCGCGATGACCGACCTGGCCTGGTCCAACGTGCCGCGCGGCCTGCTTGGCCTCTTCTTCGACCAGGAGTTCGGCCTGCTGTTGCACGCGCCCGTGTATGGGCTCGCGGCGTTCGGGGTGCTCCCGTTGCTGCGCGATCGGGCGCATCGCACGCTGGCCTTCGCCGTGTGCGGGGTCGGGCTGGCCTATCTGGTCGGCGTCACCCGTTACTACATGTGGTGGGGTGGGCTGAGCGTGCCGGCGCGATTCCTCGTGCCGGTGCTCCCGCTGCTGGCCCCTGTGCTCGCCGCGGCGTTCGGACGTCTGCGCGAATCCGCCTGGGGTCGCGCCGTGATGGCCGTCACGCTCGCGGCGAGCCTGAGCGCAAGTGCGCTCCTTCTGTTCGAACCACGCTGGACGCTCCTGTTCAACACGCGGGACGGCACGGGGAACCTGCTGGCCCTCGTCCAGGGCGCGGGTGCCTGGACGCGTGTCTTCCCGTCGCTCTGGGACCTCGACTGGATGGCGCAGGTGCCGCGGATCGTGGCGGTCATTGCCGGAGTCGCCGTTGGCGTCCTGGCCACGCGGGCCGCCGCGCGAACCCGTGGGGCGTCGGCAGCACGCGCACCCAGGCGCGACGGGCATCTGGCCATGGTGTTCGTGACAGCATCCCTGCTGGCCCTGGCGGTGTTGACGCGCGTCGGGCTGACGCAGGACGCCCGGGCGAAGACCGCCCTCGACGGTCAACTCCGCCTGCTGGCCGCGTGGGGCCCCGGCGGCTGGACGGCGCCGTCGCAGCTGCGCGTGCTGAGCGGCCGCGCCGTGCTGCAGCGCGTGGAGATGCTGGTGTTCTCGCGCGACGAGGCACTGGCCGTCGAGCCTCCCGCGGACCCCTCCGCGTGGCTGGGGCCGCTGTCGCTCCCACCGGGTACCTACGACATCAGGGTGTGGGGGCGGCCGGAGGCGCGGGTGCCCGGACCGCCTGGAGACCTCAGGGTCCGCCTGGCCGACGCCGACACGGTCCTCGGCTCGGTGTCCCTGCGCGACGGCCTGCCGCTGGTGCTGCGCGTCGAGGTCCCGGGCCCAGGACCTCTCACCCGCGTGCTCGTGAGTGTTTCAGACGTGGCCGCGGTGGATCACATCGGGCGCGTGGCGGTGCAGCCCGTGGACCTCGAGCGGGCACGATAACTACCAGTGGAACCACTGCTCGACCTGCGCGACCTCGTCGCGTACCCGCGTTGCTGACCATCCGAGCCCCTCGGCCATGATCGCGGCGCATCTGGCGAACGCGGCCGCGCCCGGATGACCGATCGTTCCCAGGCCCGTCCTGCGGAACACCACGTCCTCGAGACGTTGCGCCATCTCCGCGTGCACCGCGTACCGCACTTCGGCCTCGATGGTCGGCTGGTTCGTCGCGAGCGGCGCGAAGCCGGCCTCGTGCTGGCCGCCAAGGGCCACCACCGCATCGGCCTCCGTCCCGTAAAGCCCGGCCAGGTGGTCGAGCGTGACCGAGTCGAGGGAGCGTCCGTAGCGGCGCTCCAGGTCGGCCCTGAATGTGCGGACGTCGGCGAGATCGCCTCCAGCGAGCGGCGTTGTCGCGGTCTCGGCCCGCGGGAGGCGCCGCGCGAGCTTCCGGGCCACGAGATCCACGGCGCGTTCGGCCAGCGCCCGCGCCGTCGTGTACTTCGCACCCAGCACCGACACGAACCCCTCGATGCCGTCCGCCCGCGCGTGATCGACGAGCTGATACAAGCCCGTGCCCTGGTAGACCTCGGGGCGCACAACTTCCTCCGTGAGTGGGTACAGCCCCGCAAACGCGTACGCCACATCGCTCACCGACAGACGAGCCGCCGGCAGCGCATCGTTGATGTCCTCGACGAACGTGCGGACGTCTTCCCGATTGACGCCGACCTCGCCTGGCGCGCCGCCGAAGGGGACGTTGGTGGTCCCGATCAGCGATCGCCCGCGCCACGGGATGATGAAGAAGTGGCGGCCGCCACGCTGGATCATGGCCTGATTCCGGTGGCGGGTCGGCACCGCCACGGCGGCGCCCTCAATCAGGGGCCGGGTGACGATGTGGACGCCTTTCGAGAACGCCGTGATCTCGCGCTCCAGGTGCGCGCGGGCCTGGGCGACGTTGAACAGGCTGATCCACGGGCCGGCCGCGTTGGCCACCAGGCGCGCCCCCACATCGAACGTGCCTCCCTCGAGCTGATCCCTGGCCGCGATGCCCACGACCCGCCCGGTGCGGTCGCGCAGGAGCCCCGCGGCCTCGACGTAGTTCGCCACCACGGCGTCGCGCGCCTGCGCGCCTTTCAGGAAGGCCAGCGTCATCCGCTCCGAGCTGTGCATGTGCAGCTCGTGAATGACCCAGGCGCCGGTGAGCTTCTCGATGGACTCGAGCAGGGGGTACTGCGAGATCACCTGCTGGCGCGAGAGGAACCGATCGCCCGGGACCCGCCGCTCGGGGTCGGCAATCCCCGACGCGGTGCCCGCGCACAGCGCGTGGTACGACGCGATGCCGGCCCCAAGCAGCAGACGTCCCTTGCTGACGGAGCGTGACGTCGGGATGAGGAACGGAACCCACCGGACGAGGTGCGGCGCGATGCGCAGGAACGCGGCGCGTTCGCGGGCCGACTCGCGGACCTTCCCGAACTGGGCCTGCTGGAGGTACCGGATGCCGCCGTGGAGCAGCTTCGACGAGGCCGCCGACGTGGCGCCCCCGAAGTCCGCCTTCTCGACCAGGGCGACCTGCAGGCCGCGCAGGGCCGCATCGTGTGCGATGCAGGCGCCGGTGATGCCGCCCCCGATGACGACGAGGTCGAACGTGCGGGCGGTGAGCGCGGACAGGTCGCGGGTCATGCGGCGTGGACTCGGTCAGCAGGAGCGGCCACCCGCTCGTACACCGCGGCCAGTCTCCGGGCCAGCGCGGGCCAGGAGAACTCCTGTTCCGCGCGGGCGCGCAGGGCCGCGCCGAGCGTCTGGCGCTCATCCGGCGAGCGGAGAAGCGCGACCATCGCGTCGGCCAGGGCCCTCGTGTCCCCGATGGGCGCATACCGGCCCAGCGGACCCAGGAGCTCGCGGTTGACGGGCGTGTCGGTCGCCACGGTCGGCAGGCCGCAGGACATGTAATTGAGCAGCTTGCCGTTGGCCTCGGTCAGCGACTGCTTCGGCGAGACGGCGACGTCCGCGAGCGCCAGCCAGCGCGCGGCGTCCCGGTACGGAATGCGCCCCGGGAACGAACAGACGGCGCCCAGCCCCTTCTCGCTGGCAAGCGCGCGGTAACGCTCCTCGTTGGGGTACCCCATCACGAGGAAGTGCACCCCAGGCACCGCAGCCACGACCCGGGGCACGGCCTCGAGCAGGGCATCCACGCCCTGATACGCCGTGAGCACGCCGAGAAAGGCCACCACGGGGCGACCGGCGAGGCCCAGGTGGGCGACCAGCGCCGGGTCGCGCGGGACTGGGCGGAACAGCGTCAGGTCCGCTCCGTCTGGCAACGCGACGACGCGATCGGCGGGCACGTGGGCCGAGGCGATGAGCGGCGTCGCTGCCGCCGAGCTCACGAGGAGCACGTCCGGTTTGCGGGCCAGCCACGCCTCGAACCTCCGCGTGGCCCGGGTGAGCGTCCCCGTCTTGCCCAGCACGCCGTGGTCGATCAGCTCCTCGGTCAGGCTGCCCTGGAGATCCGCGACCACCGGCAGACCTGTGAACGTCCGTGCCACGGTAGCGAGGAAGACGCCTTCGTGCAAATGCGCGTGAAGGACCTGGGGCTGCCACTCGCGCGCGGCCCGAAGGACGGTGCCCAGCAGCATCGTGTCCAGCAGGGGCCGGCTCCAGCTCGGGCCCAGCGCGCTCGGCCGAACGCCCGGCACCGCCACTGACCGTCTGGTGGGGACGTCCGGCAGGTCATCGCCCGCCGGATACGTCACGACCAGGGACTCGATGCCGAGGTCGCGCAGCGCGCGGACCTCCTCGTAGATGCGGACGTGGCACCCGCGATCCCCGAAGAACGGCGTCGGGGCGATCGTGAGCACGCGCGTCACGCGGCGGGGTGCGGGGGACACCGTGGCATAATACCGGACCCGTGCCCACCGAGGCTCCCGGGCCGCCCGCTCCGTCAGCGCCCCCTGCCCCCGACCCGCGCTCGTACGCGCCGCTTCTGCTGTTCTTCCTGGTTGCAGGACTGTCTGCTGCGGCCCTTAACGTGGATGTGGTCAGGACCGGCTTCGGCGTCAAGGGCGACGAGGCCACCTACGTCTCGATGGCGCTGAGCCTCGCCGACGATGGCGACCTGTCGTGGGATCGCGGCGACCTCGAGCGTTTCTATCAGGCGTACGGCCACGGGCCCGAAGGGATCTTCCTCAAGCGCGGCCAGACCTTCCGTCTGCGCAGCGCCGCGTCGTTTCCCTGGGTGCGGGTCGAGCATCGGCCGGACCGATTCCCCCAGCGGCTGTACTTCGGCAAGGCCTTCGCGTATGCGGTGGCGGCCGCACCGTTCGTCTGGGCGGCCGGACTGAACGGCCTGCTCCTGTTCCACGTGCTGGCGTGGGGCCTCTGCTTCTGGGCGGGATACGTCTTCCTCCGGGCCCGCAGTGGCGAGCTCGCCTCGCTGCTGTTCAGTCTCGCCTTCCTCGGCGTGTCGATCACGCCGATCTACCTGGTGTGGCTCACGCCCGAGATCTTCCACGTGGCGCTCGTGTTTCTCGCGTACTTCCTGGTCTTCTACCGGGACGTCGCGCCGCCGGCTCACGGTCGCTGGGCGCGGGCCCTGCGCGGGCGTGGCGCGCTGTGGGTCGCCGCCGTGCTGCTCGGCGTGGCGACCTTCTCGAAGCCGCCCAACCTGTTCCTGGTCGGCCCGCCGGCGTTGCTGCTCTGGCGAGAGCGGCGCTGGCTCGCCGGGCTCGTCTTCGGCCTGGTCGCGGGCGTCGCGGTCGTCGCGTGCTTTGCGTTGAACGGCGTCATCTCCGGCGATCTCAACTACCAGGGCGGGGACCGCAAGACGTTCTACGGACAGTTTCCCTTCGCCAGGCCGGACGTCCGGTTCGACACGTCGGGCATCGTGATGAGCACCAACGAACTGGGCGCCGACGAAATCCAGGAGCAGGAGGGCTTCTTCGATCGCCTGCGGCTCAACGCCCTGTACTTCACGGTCGGGCGCCACTCCGGGTTCCTGCCCTACTTCTTCCCCGGCGTCGTCGTGCTCGCCCTGTGGCTCGTGCGCCGGCGGGAGCAGCGCCTGTGGCACTGGGGCATCCTGGCGGCGGTTGCCGCGACGGTGCTCGTCCTGATGGTGACCTTGCCCTACAGTTGGGCCGGCGGGGGAGGCCCGCCCGGAAACCGTTACTTCCTCAGCTTGTATCCCTCGCTCTTCTTCCTGACGCCGACGCTCATGAGCGTCGCACCGGCGGTCGTCGCGTGGATCGGTGGTGCGGTCTTTCTCGCGCACGTCCTCGTGAACCCCTTCGTCTCGGCGAAGTCGCCCTGGACGATCGCGCAGCGCGGCCTGCTGCGTCAGTTGCCGGTCGAGTTGACGATGGTGAACGACCTGCCGGTGATGCTGCAGGCGTCGCGCGCCCGCGTGCCCTATGGCGCCGACCCTGTGCTGTTCCTGTACTTCCTCGACGACCACACCTGGTCGCCGGAGCCCACCGGGCTGTGGGTGGCCGGCGATGCGACCTCGGAGATCATCGTGCGGACCGGCGAGCCGCTCGACCGCCTGTCGGTGACGCTGCAGGCCGCCGCCGAGAGCCGCGTTCGCCTTCGTGCCGGCGGGGCCGCGCGCGACGTCACGCTCTCGCCGGGCACGCTCACCACGGTGACCGTGCCCACTCGCGGCGTGTCCACGCGAGGGTCGTTCGCCTATCTGCTGGTGGTCTCCACCACGGCGGGCGCGGTGCCCGCCCTCGAAGACCCCAGTTCGCGCGACTCGCGCTTCCTCGGGGTCCTGATGCAATTGCGGGGGCACACGGCCCCGCCGGCGGGAGCCCGCTGACGTGCCGCGCATTGCGGTCGTGTCGTCGCATCCGCCCTTCAGCGAAGGAGGACACCTCACCATCGCGCGCAACGTGGTCGCCGCGCTGCAGGCCGCGGGACACGACGCGGAGCTCGTGCTCACGCCTCAGAACCGCTTCGGTCGCCAGGGCGCGGCCTACGTCGCGAACTGGCTGACCGACCTGGGCGAGAGCGACGGGCGACGGATCGACCAGATCATCTCCCTGCGCTTTCCCGCCTACGTCGTCCGTCACCCGCGCCACGTGTGCTGGTTGAGCCACACCATGCGCGAGTACTACGATCTCTGGCCCGCGTTCAGCCGGGATCTGTCGTGGAAGAACCAGGTGAAGGAGGGAGCGCGTCGCCGTCTGATTCACGCGGCAGACCGCTACTTCCTCTCACCGCGCCGCCTGGCGCGCCTGTTCGTCCTCTCGCGCACGGTGCAGGAACGCCTCGACGCGTCGATCGGCGTGCGCTCCGAGCCCCTGTATCCGCCGCCGCCCGAGCGACCCTACCGCTGCGACGCCTACGAGGACTTCGTGTTCACGGCCTCGCGGATCACGCCGCACAAGCGCCTGGACCTGCTCGTCCGGGCGCTGGCCGAACCGCTCGGTCAGGGGCTCCAGGCCGTGATTGCCGGGGAAGGGGCGGCACTCCCGGGGCTTCGAGCGTTGGCGAGCGATCTGGGCGTCGATCGGCGGGTCCAGTTCCTGGGCCGCGTGGACGAGGCCACCCTGCTCGACGGCTATGCCCGCTGTCGGTCCGTGTGCTTCACGCCGCTCAACGAGGACTACGGCTTCGTCGCCGCCGAGGCGTTTGCGTCCCGCAAGCCCGTCGTGACGTGCCATGACAGCGGGGGCCCTGGCGAACTGGTGGATCCCGAGCGTTCGGGGATCGTGTGCGAGCCGACACCAGCGGCCCTCGCGGCCGCCCTCGCGCGACTGCAGGCGGACGCGGGCCTGGCCGAACGCCTGGGAGCCGCCGGAGCTGAGCGCATCGCCACGCTGACGTGGCCGGCGACCATTGCGCGACTGGTGGTCGTGTAAACTCCTGGTGTGTCCTACCGCAGTCCCCTGGAAGCGCGTCTCGCCAAGAAGGTGACGCGCGCCATCGTCGACTTCGGACTCATCCAGGATGGCGACCGGATCATGGTCGGCCTGTCCGGCGGCAAGGACAGCTGGGCGCTGATCCAGATCCTCGATGTCCTGCGACGACGCGCCCCCATCGAGTTCAGTCTCGTCGCCGTCACGATTGACTCAGGCTACGAGGGCTTCCAGCATGGGCTGATCCAGCAGGCGTGCGAGGCGCGCGGGTGGGAGAGCCGCGTCGTGCACACGCGCATTGGCGAGACCATGGACGACCTGCTCGGGGCCGACGATACGCCCTGCTCGCTGTGCGCGCGGTTCAGGCGGGGCGTCCTGTATCGCGTGGCCACCGAGGTCGGTGCCAGCAAGATCGCGCTCGGGCATCACGCCGACGACTTCATCGAGACGCTGCTGCTCAACCTGTTCTTCGCAGGGTCGCTGAAGGCCATGCCGGCCCGTCTCGTGTCCGACGACGGGAGACACACGGTCATCCGTCCGCTGGTACACGTGCTGGAGAGCGAAGCTCGCGCGTATGCCAAGGACTGCGGTCTGCCGATCGTCGGGTGCTGCTGTCCGGCGTGCGGGGACCTCAGCTTCCAGCGCCAGCGCATCAAGCGGATGCTCTTGGATCTCGAGGGCGAGTATCCCGACATCAAGAACTCGATGCTGAAGGCGCTCGGCAACGTGGTCGAGAGCCACCTGCCCGTCGCGCCCCGGACCGCCGTCACGGTGCCGCTGGTCGCGTCGCCGGTCGAGTGAGATGCGCGCCGTCGTCCAGCGCGTGCGCTCGGCGTCGGTGGAGGTCGCGGGGCAGGTCGTGGGCGCCGTCGGTCCTGGCCTGCTCGTGTTCGTGGCCGTGGGGCGCGAGGACGGCCCGGCGGACGTGCAGTACGTCGCCGCGAAGGTCAAGGACCTGCGCGTGTTCGAGGATGCCGAGGGCCGGATGAACCGCTCCGTGGGCGAAGCCGGAGGCGCGGTGCTCGTCGTGTCGCAGTTCACCCTCTACGCGGACGCGCGCAAGGGCCGCCGCCCCTCGTTCGACGCGGCGGCGCCGCCCGACGTCGCGCGGGCGCTCTGTGACGACGTCGTGCGTGAGGTGAGGGCGGGCGGCCTGCGCGTGGAGACGGGCGTGTTCCAGGCGCACATGCGGGTGACGCTCGAGAACGAGGGCCCCGTGACCATCCTGCTCGACAGCCGTCGGACCTTCTGATGATGATTCCGTTCACCAAGGCGCACGCCTACGGCAACGACTTCCTCTACGTGCAGCAGGAGGCGCTGCGCGCGGATGTGGATCCGGCGAGGCTCGCGGTCCGGCTCTGCGCCCGTCACACAGGCGTGGGCGCCGATGGCCTGGTCCTGTATGCCGAGACGTCGGACGGCGCGCGGATGCGCCTGATCAACGCCGACGGCAGTCCATCCGAGGTGTCGGGCAACGGCGTGCGGGCGCTGGGCGCCCTGTTGGCCCGCGCGCGCGGATGGCACGGTGCGGGACGTGAGGATCGGCGGCTCACGGTGTACACCGATGCGGGCCCGAAGCGCCTGGAGTGCCTGTCGGCCGACGGTCCGGCGCGCTTCACGTTCCGGGCGGACATGGGGGCGCCGGCGGCGATCGAGCGCGTCCGGCTCGAGGTGGCAGGCGAGTGGGTAGACGCCATTCGCCTGCGCGTGGGCAATCCCCAGTGCGTCGTGTTCGGCCCGCTCGAGGAGGAGCGCCTGGCGCGACTCGGCCGGGCCCTGCAGGCGCATCCCGCGTTCCCGGAGGCCGTCAACTTCGAACTCGCCGAGGCCCTGGACCGCGGGCGCGTGCGGATCCTGATCTGGGAGCGAGGGGTCGGGCGAACCGAATCGTCTGGCACGGGATCGTGCGCGGCGGCCGTGGCCGCCATGACGGCGAACCTGGTTGAGCGGGCCGTGGAGGTGGAGGCGCCTGGAGGCACTCAGCGCGTCGAATGGACCGACGCGGGTCTGTTCCTGACGGGCTGGGCCGAAGTGCTGTGCGAAGGGGGCTGGATTCCGGATGCGGACGCTGCAGCAGGCCTACGAGGCCGTTGAGACCTACTCGCCGGCCGAGGAGCGGTTCAACCGGCGTCGCCGGACGGTGGGGCTCTTCCTGGGGCCGACGCTGGCGCTGGTCGTCCTCGCCGCGCCGCTCGCCCTGCCCGCGCCGGCGCACCGGCTGGCGGCCATCATGTCGCTCGTCGGCGTCCTCTGGGTCACCGAGGCCCTCCCGATGCCGGTCACCGCGATGCTGGGGCCGCTGCTGGCGGTCCTGCTGCAGGTAGCGCCGGCGCGCCAGGCCCTGGCGTCCTTCGCCGACCCGATCATCTTCCTGTTCATCGGCAGCTTCATCCTCGCGGAGGGCATGTTCGTCCACGGCGTCGACCGTCGGATCGCGTACACGGCGCTCTCCTGGAGGTCGGTCGGCTCGAGCGCGTTCCGGATTCTCGCCGTCTACGGGGGCGTGGCGACCGCGCTCTCCATGTGGATCAGCAACACGGCGACGACCGCGATGATGTTCCCGATCGGGCTCTCCATCGTGGCCCACCTGGCGAAGATCCAGCGCCAGCAGGCGAGTCAGATCCGGTCTTTCGCGGTGGCCTTGATGCTCATCACGTCGTTCGGGGCGTCGATCGGCGGCATGGGCACCCCGGTCGGCACGCCGCCGAACCTGATCGGCATCGGGTTCCTCGAACGCATCGAGGGCGTGCATATCGGGTTCTTCCGCTGGATGGCGCTCGGGGTGCCGCTCGTCGCGATCCTGTTCGGGTTTCTGCTCGTCTACTTCGGCCTCACCTGTGTGCGCGGTCTCACCGTGGTCCAGGGCAGCCGCGATCTCGTGCACGAGGAACTGAGCAAGCTGGGTCCGCTGTCGAAAGGCGAGCGCAATGTCCTCACCGCCTTCGCCGTGACCGTCCTGTTGTGGGTGGCGCCCGGCCTGTTCACGCTGGTGGGGCTCGGGGATTCCGCGCTGGCCAGGACCTACGCCACCTCGGTGCCTGAAGGGGTCGCCGCGATGGTCGGGGCGCTCCTGCTGTTCCTGCTTCCCGTGAGCTGGCGCGCGCGCCGGTTCACGCTCACCTGGAACGAGGCCGTTCGCATCGACTGGGGGATCGTGCTCCTGTATGGCGGCGGGCTGGCCCTCGGCGACCTGGCGTTTTCCACGGGCCTTGCCAGTGCGGCGGGGGAGGGCATCGCCGCCTGGCTGCCGTCTCAGAACCTGCTGGTGGTCACGACCGTTTTCACCGGCCTCGCGATCATCCTCTCCGAGGCCACGTCCAATACCGCGTCGGCCAACATGATCGTGCCGGTCGCGATTGCCGTCGCCAAGGCCGCGGGGGTGAACCCGGTGCTGCCGGCGATCGGGGCCACGCTCGGCTCGAGCATGGGCTTCATGATGCCCATTTCGACGGCGCCCAACGCGATCGTCTACAGCAGCGGGCACGTGCCCATCGGGCAGATGATGAAGTACGGCGTGGTGCTGGACGTGGCGGCCTTCGTGGTGATCGTGGGGCTGCTCGTGCTGCTCGGGCCGCGGCTGTTCTAGGCGGTTCTCGGTTGTCGGTTTTCGGTTCTCGGTTCTCACCTACACCCACACTCCGGCTTCAGGCATCCGGCTTCAGCCCTCCGGCCTGGCGGCATGTCACCGACGGCCGATTGGTTGGGTTTCAAAATAAAAGATCCCAGCTCGGCTGAAGTAATTGGGTTGACAAGGTCTCGGCGAGAGGCAGATCTGGCAGAACGACTTCACCAACCTGAGCCTGATGGTGAACGGCGGTCAAAGTTACTACTTCGCGGTGGATGGCGCCGCTCCCGACTACTACTGGTTCAACCACGCTTCAAACGCGGCGCGTTCTGGCTCGCCACACAGGTGGCGACCGACAAGAACGCGTGCAAGAGCGGCGGCTGGCAGACGCTGGCACGCGCAGACCTGAGCCCCTTCAAGAACCAGGGCGACTGCATCCAGTACGTCAATACGGGCAAGTAGTTCGGCCGACAGCCGAGACGCACCGAGGGAGGTGGCCCGCAACGGCCGCCTCCCTCGTTCGCGGTGTGATCACCGCTCGTTGCTATGGCGGCGCAGAGTCAGTGGCCGCCGCTCCCGGCAAGCACCGATAACCGACAACTGACAACGACCGAGTCCCTCCCGCCCTACACCGCCTGCGGCGACTGCTTGCGGATCAGGCCTTCCAGGGCGTCCTTCTTCGGACCGGCCAGCTCCGCGACGCGCTCCGTGTTCACGTCGGCGACGATGATCTGACCGACCTCGGTGTTGACCTCCGTGAAGATCCCGAGCCGCTTCATGCTCTGGGTCTGCCGGTCGTTGTCTTCCGTGGGTGTCACGTAGTGCACGGATCCGGCCTTGTAGCGGTGGATCAGGAAGACCTGCGCCACCGTCATGAGCCGCTTCTGCCGCAGGGCCTCGAGGGTGTTCTGGTCGCGGATGGAGAGGATGTTCCGGCCGCGGCGGTCCTGGATGTTCGCGAAGACCAC
Source organism: uncultured Vicinamibacteraceae bacterium (assembly GCA_964387935.1). Classification (GTDB taxonomy): domain Bacteria; phylum Acidobacteriota; class Vicinamibacteria; order Vicinamibacterales; family JAFNAJ01; genus CAYLZN01. Next base: position 12,153 of record CAYLZN010000134.1, read on the forward strand.
GTTGGCGAGCTTCTCCCGGCTGTCGCCGAGCAGTGAGAGCTCGAGCAGCTCGGACCCCGCCGTGTGCGGGCGCAGCTGCACCTTGATCTTGCCGGAGTAGTCGTTGGCGGCGCGCCACGTCTCGAGCCACTCCTCGAGCACCCGCGGCGGCACCTCGGTCGTCACCATGTGCTGGAACTGCGTGGAGCCCTTGCCCATGGCCTTCGTGGCGGCGGTCCGGCCCGAGATGGCCATCAGCGCGCCATCGAGGCGCGGCCCGCCCACCAGCGTCTGCGGGGTGCGATACGGCGACTCGAGCAGGCGGATCTTCCGCTGCAGCTTCGCCAGGGCGAGCATCCCCTCCTGTTTCAGGGCCGTGGCGAACTCCTCGGAGACCACGCCATCGATCTGGTGTCCGCCGTAGGTGATGAAGTTGAAGACGAACCCGAGCTGGCCCAGTTCGTCGGGGAAGCGTCGCATCTCGTCCTCGCTCATCCCGGTGGTGTCCCAGTTGAACGATGGGGAGAGGTTGTAGGCCAGCATCTTCTCCGGGAACTTCTTGTGGACCGCCTCGGCGAAGTGCCGCGCGTCGGCCAGGTCCGCCGTCTTGGTCTCCATCCACAGGACGTCTGCGAAGGGCGCCACCGCCAGCGACTTGGCGATGGCGTACTCGAGGCCGCCCTGCACCTGATAGAGCCCCTCGGGCGTCTTCGGCAGTTCGGGATCCCAGGTGACGCGGATGCCCATCGACGCCGCCCGCTCGCGCGCTTCGTACCACGACGCGCCCGCCGCGAAGCGGCGCCACTCGTCGGGCGTCATGTCGAACCGCTCACCCTCGGAGGTCCGGAACTCGAGCACGTCGGCGACGGCGTCGCCATACGTCTTGAGTCCCGAGACCGCCTGCCAGATGTCCGAGAACCGCCCGTCCACCCGCTCGAGGGCCGCATCGACGTCCGGGTAGGCCGTGGCCTTGAGCTGTTTCACCGCGTCGGCGATGACCGGCGTCATCCCCACCTTGTCGAGCCACTTCATGGCGTTCCGGTACTCGCCCTCGGACACCGCGAAGAGCAGGTGTCCGCGGATGTCCTCCACGCCGGCCTCGTAGAGCGCGCGGAGGATGGCGAGGTACGTGGCCTTGTAGGCGGGCAGGTCCGTGTTGGTCGCCCCCAGGACGAACGGCTGGTCGCGTTCGTCGCTGCGGTTGTCGATGAAGGTGGCCGACTCGGCGTCGGTGCGCGCGACGATGATGCCGGCGACGCGCATGATGTCCAGTTGCAGGCGTGCGGCACTGAGCCGCCTGATCTGCTCGTCGGAGGACACGAGCACCTTGCCCCCCTGATGGCCGCACTTCTTGGTGCCGGGC
>CAYLZN010000135.1:0-9997 GCA_964387935.1 uncultured Vicinamibacteraceae bacterium
CGAGCGGGACCGCCGTGGCGGGCGTGCTCATCTGGCTCGGATTCGCGCTGCTGGGCGATGTGGGCGAAGGCTGGGACAATCCCCGCTTCTACCAGGTCGGGGTGCCGCTGCTTGGTCTCGTGTCACTGGTTGCGGGATTCCTGCGGCCGCGCGGCGCGGTGATGTGGGGTCTGACCACGCTCGGCCTCGTGCCGCTGGCGCTGCTGGTGGCCAACGCGCGCGAGCGGGTGCCGCTGACGGCCACGGGCGTCATGGTGCTGGCGGGTCTTGCGGCCAGCCTGACGATCTTCTCCTTGCTCGGGGCGGGCGGGCGCTGGGCGATGCGGCCGGACCGGGGCTGACAGGCGGCTCGAGGCTGGCGGCCTGCGGCTGGCGGCGGACAGACAGGCTGGCGGCTGGCGGCCAGCGGCTTGCGGCTCACAGACGGGCCAGCGGCTTGCGGCTGGCGGCCTGCGGCTGGCGGCCGGTTACCCGGTCACGACGGCGGCGGCTCGTTCTTCTCCCGCAACTGCCGCTCGAACAGCTCGATGAGCGCATCCAGCCTGGCGTCTGTCGCCTTGAGCTGCTCATCGGTGGCCTTGAGCTGCTCGTCGGTCCGCTGCTGGGCCGACGTCAGCCTGGCCTGCGCCTCGGCCAGCCGGTCGACCTGGTCCACGACTCGCCCGACGATGCCGGTCAGACCGATGATGGCATCGGCCATGCGGTCGGTCTTGGCGGTCAGGTTGGCGAAATCTGCCGCGAACTGCGCCTGCTGATTGAGCAGAAACTGCAGCGTGCGCTCGATCTCCTCGGGAGACATTGGTCGGAACTCCACGGAAACACCTCCACTTCGACGCGGTACCGGCATTATGCCATCGTCCCTCCCGGGTGATGAAGAGCAAGGCGGGTGCCTGCGGCGTCGGTGCGGGCTGCCGTCGATTGGTATTCACGCCACGGCGAGCAGGTCGACATCATTCATGGACTCCTCGCGACGCTGAGCGCGGACAGTGACTCCCTGTGCAGACCGTGCTGCTCCTGGCGCTCCAGGGGCATGAAAGTTTTAGTATGATGTCGTACCGATCAAATTGACATCATTCGTGCTGGAGCGCATAGTGTGGTCATGAGGACCACAGTCAGGCTGGATGACGACGTGATGGAGCTGGTCAGCCGGCAGGCCCGGCTGCGGGGCCTGTCGCTCGGCAAGACCATCTCCGATCTGATCCGGCGCGGCCTGCAGGCCCAGACGAGGGCGCGTCGCGAGGGCGGGCTCGTGCTGTTCGATCTGCCGGAGGACTCCCCGACCGTCACGACGGCGCACGTTCGGCGCCTCGAGTCGGAGGGCGCGTGAAGTGCGCCCTGCTCGATACGAACCTTCTGGTTGCACTGTTCTGGCCGAGCCACGAGCATCACGCCCTGGCCGTCGACTGGTTCAGCCGGCGCCGGGGGCGGGGCTGGGCCACGTGTCCGCTGACGCAGGCCGGGTTCGTTCGCATCGTCTCCAATCCCGCGTTCTCGCGGGACGCCGTGCTGCCGCGCGAAGCGATCGCCATCCTGGAGGCCAACACCGTCGCCAGAGACCACCAGTTCTGGCCCGACTCCCTCGCGTTCCCGAAAGCCGCCGCCTTCGCCGGTGTACGCCTCGTCGGCCATCAGCAGGTCACCGATGCGTACTTGCTGGGCCTCGCACTCGGACGTCGCGGCGTCCTGGCGACGCTCGATGGAGGTGTCGCCGCGCTGGTCGAGCCAGGTTCCGCCGAGGCGAAGGCGATCGAGGTCGTGGCCCCCCGTCGCTCCGGATCGCACTGACGACGCGCCGCGCGCCGTCGACGATGCGGGCTGCGTCCGGTGGACGTGCGAGATCAAGGTTCACGACGGCGGCGGCTCGTTCTTCTCCCGCAACTGCCGCTCGAACAGCTCGATGAGCGCATCCAGCCTGGCGTCGGTCGCCTTGAGCTGCTCGTCGGTGGCCCTGAGCTGTTCGTCGGTCCGTTGCTGCGCCGCCGCCAGCCTGGCGTGCGACTCCGCCAGCCGGTCGACCTGGTTTACGACCCGTCGCTGTCGCCAGGAGCGGCAGCGCCTTCGTGCCGGGAGGCGGTCAGGCCTCCCGGACACGAAGGGCCGACACTCTGGCCAGGACGCCGAAGTCCCGATCGTGGTGAAGGACCGTGAGCCCGTGCCGCAAGGCGCAGGCGGCGATGAGGCAGTCGCTTGACGACCGCACGGTGAAACCCGCCGCCCGGGCGCGGCGGCAGAGACCCACCGCCTCCTCGACGACCCCTTGCCCGAGCGGGGCCTCGACCATCGGCAGCGCGAGCATGGCGTCGCGGGCGAGCGTGAATGCTGCCTCCTCCCGAAAGCCCTGCAGGACCTCCTGGAGCACCGGCAGGCAGGTCACGACTTCGTCGAACTCGACGACCGCCGGCAAGTCGATGCGGGCGGGCCGGCGAAAGAACTCGATCCAGACCGACGTGTCAACGAGCACCACGGGCGACCCTCGCTCGTCGGGCGGGCCGATCGCGACGCATGCCGGCCAGGGTCCCCTCCCAGAGGCCGCGTCCGCCAAGCTCGAGGATGCGCCGCGCCCGGATGCGCCGCACGTAGTCGCCGAGGGCTCGCTGCACGACGCCCGAGTAGGTCCGCTCTCCACTGAGGCGGAACGCCTCCTCGAGCAGGTCCTCGTCGAGCACGAGGTTCTTGCGCACCATGCGCACGATCCTAGCACATCGTGCGCATGGCCGGGCATCTCGCCACGCGGTCGTCGTGCTCAGGCTGCGGACGCCAATCTGGCGGGGAGGGAATGGTCACGACGCGTCAGGTCGCGCTGATGAAGGTGCTGACCCAGACTCGAGCGGGCCCGGTGGCTGCGACCCTGGTCTCCCGTCGGCCCGTGGGGCACGCCTGTGGCGGGGGAGCCATGACGCCGCTCCCGCGCGGCGGCCACCAGTCACGAACGATCGTGCTACACCAGGCGCTGGCGCAGATTGCCGATGCGGATCGCCGCTACTCGGCCGCACGCCGTCAGGCGCTGGCTGCACTGGCATCCGCGCGCTCGCTCGGCACCCAGGGACATCGCACGTGGACACGTGATGAGCTCCACGAGCGCTGAGCCGACTCGCGAGTTCGTGGCGGTCGAGGACGTCCTCGCCGCGATCGCGCTGGTGAAGCGCTCGAAGCTCAGCTTCTGGGACGCGATGATCATCCACGCCGCAGCCGAATCCGGCTGCGCCGTGTGCTGGACGGAAGACATGAACGACGGTCAGCGGCTTCAGGGCGTCCAGATCAGGAACCCGTTTCTGACGCCTCCAGCTCCCAGGCTCAGCGCGCGACGACCGTGACGGTCGTCTCCTGCTCACGCCCGTCCCGCACGAACCGTACGGTCACCACCTGGCCCGGCTGCAGCGATCGCAGGACCGCCGAGAACTCCTGCAGTGACGCCACGGGCGCCCCGTTCATAGCGGTGATCACATCACCCGCCGCGAGACCCGCCTTGGCGGCCGGCGACTCGGGCGTGACCCCTCCGAGCTTCACGCCCTTCCCGTCGAAGGCGAAGTCCGGCACCGCACCAAAGCTCACGCGGCGACCGCCCTCCTGCCCGGGCGCGCCCGTCGAAGGCGCGGCTCCGGACGCGGACGGCGCCGACGTCGAGATGGTCACCGTCATCGGCGTGGGCCGTTCCCCAAGATATGCGACCGCCTCGCGCACGAGCGTGGCCACCTTCACGAGACCCGCGCCCTCCACCTTGTCTCCGGTGTCGCCGGGCCGATGGTAGTTGCCGTGCGGCCCGGTGAAGATCTGCACCGCCGGAATCCCGCGCTCGATGAAGACCCTCTGATCCGACGCCTCGTAATTGCCCGGCACGCTCGTGCTGTCGATGCCAGTGACGAAGCCGGCCCCGCGGAAGATGTGCGGCCACTCCGTGGCGGTGCCAGCGCCAAGAATCGAGATCTTCCCGCTGCTGGCCCGGCCCACGGTGTCGAGGTTGATGACGCCCATGACCTTGTCGAGCGGCAGCGGCAGCGGATGAGCGACGTAGTGTCGCGCCCCGAGCAATCCCGCTTCCTCACCGGTGAACGCGATGAACACGAGCGTCCGCTGCGGCCTGTCGCCCGACGCGAAGACGCGCGCCAGCTCCAGCAGCACGGCGACGCCGCTGGCGTTGTCGTCGGCCCCGGGGTGCAGCGCGCCCGCGTGCTCCCGGTGCGCTTCCGGCCAGCCACGCCCCAGGTGGTCGTAGTGCGCCGTGACCAGCGCGACCTGGCCGCTCCACGCGGCATTGACGCCGGGGATGACACCGATCACATTGACACCCTGGGTAGGTTGGCCGTCCGGCCCTTTGTCGATCGGGACCGACTGGAACCACCCGCCGTTCTCGCCGCCGGGCGCGAGGCCCGCGGCCTTGAACCGCGCCGCGACGTAGTCGGCCGCCTGCGCGAGCCCCTTCGTTCCGATCCCGCGTCCCTCGCGTTCGGGCGCGGCGAGCCACGCGACGTGCTCCGAAAGCGTCTGTTCCGAGAAGACCGGCGGCAGCTCGACGAGTGCCTTCCCCGCGGGAAGCGTCAGCGCCGGCAGGCGCGCCGCGCGCTCGCTCGCGGGCCGGAGATCGCTCGACAACGGTGAATCCGACGTCGGCCACTCGCCCTTGACCGTGTTGGTGGGCTCGTCACCGTCGAACCCGAGGTACGAGTAGCGTCCGTAGTGGGGCAGCTTCCGCCCAAGGCCTGGCAGCGCTTTCGGCAGGCCGCCGGCGATCCAGCCGATGGCTTTGGCGGGGTCGGCGGGATGCCGCCGCACGACCACCGCGGATTGGGCGGCCAGCATGAGCCGCTGGCCATCGAGCGTGACGGAGTCCCCGTCCACGCGCACGCCGGGCAGCCCCGCGAACGCCCCCGCCGCAAGGCGGTTCTCCTGACCGAGCAGCCACACCGCGCGGTCCGCCGGCAGGTCCCGCACGTCGGCGTCACTGACGACCTCGATCTCGTGCTCCCCCGTGCGCCAGCTTTCGACCAGTTCGCGCCAGGCGCGTTGGACCGCGGCCGATGCCGTGGCGGGCAGCACGGCGAGTACGCGCGGCTCGCCAAAAATCTGGCCGATCGAGGGCGGGATCTCCCGGGGGTCGAGCGTGCGGAACACATCGAAGGTCGGATCCACGTGGATGGCGAGCGGCGCGGCCGCAGTGCGCGCTTCGAAGATCGCCTCGCGCCCCGAGAACCGCGCCATCGTCCGGACGGGGGCACCCTGCGTCTGGACGACCACGGGAACGTCGAACGCGAAAGGCGTGTCCGGCTGCGTCTGGCGAATCGCGCCCCGCACGAGGTACTCGGCACCGGCGCGGGTGACGTCGGCTGCCCCGACCGCGAGGACCGGGGCGCCGGCTCGCGCGATCCAGTCGTCGAAGAAACGGGAGAGCGGACGCCCGGCGGTGGCCTCGGCGACCTTGCGGAAGTCGTCGAAGGAGGCCCGCCTGCCCTTGTACTCGCGGTAGAACCGCGCGAGGAAGGTCCGGAACTTCTCGTCGCCCAGCTCCTGGCGCAGCATGTGGGCGCCCATCAGCATCTTGCCGTACCCGACGGCCTCGGTGGCGGCGCTGTCGCGGGATCGGAACTCAGTGAGCGGGAAGTCGCGGCCCGCTTTCACGTAGCTCGCGTACTTCTGCAGCGTGGCCCGCCGGTGATCGCTGCCGCGGCCGCGTTGCTCCTGCAGCAGGTGATCGGCCAGGTATGCCGTCAGCCCCTCGCACCAGTTGCCCGTGGCGTAATCCACGAACACCGAGTTCCCCCACCAGTTGTGGAGGATCTCGTGCGGATACGAGGAGGTGAGGATGAAGGGAAAGCGCACGATCGTGGGCCCGAGCAGGGTGAACGAGGGCATGCCGTAGCCGGTTTCCCAGAAGTTCTCGACGAGCGCGAACTTGGAATACGGGTACGGGCCGATGAGCGCGCGGTACATCTCGAGGTACTGCGCGGTCGCCGTGAGGTACTTGCTGGCGAGCGCCCGATCGTCCTCGTGCAGGTACACGAGCGTCTCGACGGCTCCGGCCTGGTCACGCCACTGGCGCAGCGGCCCACCGACGAGATAGATCTCGTCCATCGGCGCCGTGGTCTGCCAGCGCGCGGTGCCGCTCGCATCGCGGGACGTGCCGTCGCCCTGGCTGATGACGTGCCAGCCGTCCGGCGCCGAGACGGTCATCGAGAACGTCACCAGCTCCTGGCTGACGTGCGGATACCAGTAGCTGGCGCCCGCCAGGTAGACACCCTCGGGGGCCACGCGGCCCTGCGTCTCGCGGAACCCGCGCGCGTACTCCTCCTTCTGCGCCGAGAGCGGGAAGTCGAAGCGGCCGCGGTAGGTCAGCGTCAGCGTGCCGTCACCGAGGGGCTCGCGGACCCGGTACCGCACGACCCGCTCGCGAAGGTCCCCGCTCGCGCCGTTGTTGCCGAAGAAGGGCGTCACGTCGCCGAGAGGCACCTTATCGACGGCCGGCGTGGCCGACGTGATCTCGAGTGCCCGATGCAGCAGGAACTCCCGGGGCTGTCCGGGACCGACCAGCCTCACCCTGGCCGTGACCTCGATCTCGTGCGTCGGTGGGGCGAGGCGCACGGCCAGTTCGTGACGCACGGTTGAGCCGGCGCCCGGGGCGGCGGCCGGCTGACCCACGACGAGGGCGGGACTCGCGAGCAAGGCGACCAAGAGAACAATGGCGCGACACCTGACCTGCATCATAGAAAGGGATCGTATCGCAGCCCGCGCGTTCCCGGCGCGTCCTCGTCACGCGCGGGTGGTAGCATGACGGGCTGGCAGGAGGAGAGGCGGCATGTCCCTGGTCAACGGCGTGATGATGCAGTACTTCCACTGGTACAACCGCGATGATGGCTCGTTCTGGAACGAGGTGGCGTCGCGCGCCCGGGAACTGGCCGACGCCGGGATCACGGCGCTCTGGCTGCCGCCCGCCTACAAGGGCATGAACGGGGCGACCGACGTGGGCTACGGGGTCTACGACATGTACGACCTCGGCGAGTTCGACCAGCACGGGACGGTCCGCACGAAGTACGGCACACGCGACGAGTACCTGGCCGCCATCAAGGCCGCCCAGGCGGCCGGGTTGCAGGTGTACGCCGACACGGTTCTCAACCACCGCATCGGCGGCGACTCCCCCGAGACGTTCCGGGCCACGCCGTTTCCCCAGGACGATCGGCTGCGCGCCCGCGGGCCCCAGCGCGACATCCGCAGCTACACGCATTTCCACTTCCCGGGGCGCAAGAAGAAGTACTCCGACTTCGAGTGGCACTGGTGGCACTTCGACGCCGCGGACTACGACGAGTGGAACCCGAACGAGAAGGGGACGGTCTACCTCGTCGAGGGCAAGCAGTTCGACGACTACGTGTCGCTCGAGAAGGGCAACTTCTCGTATCTCATGGGGTGCGATCTCGATTTCCAGCACGCCGAGGTGCAGGAGGAAGTGATTCGCTGGGGGAAGTGGTACCTGGACACCACGGGCGTGGACGGGTTCCGCCTCGATGCCGTGAAGCACATCTCGGCCTGGTTCTTCCCGAAGTGGCTCGACGAGATGGAGCGCCATGCCGGCCGGGACCTGTTCATCGTGGCAGAGTACTGGTCGCCAGACGTCAGCGCGCTGCACTGGTACCTCGATCAGCTCGGCGGGCGCCTCACCGCGTTCGGCGTGCCGCTGCACTACAAGTTCCACGAGGCCAGCCGGGCCGGCGGCAACTACGACATGCGCCGGGTTCTCGAGGGCACGCTCGCGCAGCAGCGACCGAACGACGTGGTCACGTTCGTCGAGAACCACGACTCGCAGCCGCTCCAGGCCCTCGAGTCCACGGTGGAGCCGTGGTTCAAGCCGCTCGCGTACGCCACGATCCTGCTGCGGCGTGAGGGGTATCCGTGCATCTTCTACGCCGACTACTACGGAGCGGAATACGAGGACTACGGCCGCGATGGCAGCAGACACCGGGTGGTCATGCCGTCGCACCGCTGGCTGATCGACAAGTTCCTGTACGCGCGGAAGCACTTCGCCTACGGCCCGCAGATCGATTACGTCGACCACTGGAACCGCGTCGGCTGGACCCGCCTCGGCGACGAACAGCACCCAAAGGCCATGGCCGTGCTGATGAGCGACGGCCAGGAGGGGACGAAGTGGATGGACGTCGGACGCCCGCACATGACGTTCAAGGACCTCACCGAGCACGTGAAGGAGCCGGTCGTCACCAACGAGCAAGGCTGGGGCGAGTTCCGCTGCAACGGCGGGTCCGTATCCGTCTGGATTCAGCAGTGACGACCGCGGGCCACAGGCCGGTCGGTGCGCTCGTCGCGGTGCTGGGGCTGGGGCTGGCGGCGGCGCCGCCCGTCGCCCAGCAGCGCCGGCCCGCCGCACCGGCCGCGCCCACGTTCTTCACGACGACGCTCACGCCCGAGCAGATGCGGGCCAGGCAGTTGGTCGTCGACACGACGGCCGGGACGTTCGTGGTGGAGCTGCTGCCCGACGCGGCGCCCAACCACGTCGGCTACATCATGAAGCTGGCCCAGGAGGGGGCCTACGACGGCACCACGTTCCACCGTGCGATCAAATACGGGATCATCCAGGGCGGCGACCCCCTGTCGAGGGACCCCGAGAAGCGCAGCCAGTACGGTACGGGCGGTCTCGGCGTGCTGAAGCGCGAGGGCACGAGCGAGAAGCACACGCGCGGTGCCGTGTCGGCGGTGCTGCAGCCGGGCAAGCCGGATTCTGCGGGCGCCCAGTTCTTCATCTGCGTCACCGACCAGCCGGCGCTGGACGGGCAGTACACCGTGTTCGGCCGCGTGGTGGACGGCATGGAGGTGATCGAGCAGATCTCGGCGTCTCCGACGGATGCGGACGGCCGTATCACCGAGCGCGTGGTCATGAAGAAGGTGACCGTGCGCAGCACGCCGCCGCCCGAGCCGGACCCCTTCTCCACGGAGTCCGTGCAGGAACTCGCCGCCTTCCGGGCCGTCCTGGAGACGTCGCTCGGCGAGATCGGCGTCGAGGTGTGGCCGGACCGCGCGCCGAGCCACGTGCGCAACTTCCTGCGGCTCGCGCAGGTCGGCGTCTACGACGGGATGGCCTTCCACCGCGTCGTCCCGGGCTTCGTGGCGCAGACGGGATCGCTCACGACGCGGAGCGCGCCGCTCACGATGCGCCAGCGGAAGTTCGTGGGCACGCTGGCCCCGGAGTTCAATCCCACGAAACACGAGCGCGGCATCGTCTCGATGGCCCGCGGGGACGACCCCGCGAGCGCCTCGACGTCGTTCTTCATCTGCCTGGGGGCAGCCCCGGCGCTGGACGACAAGTACACCGTCTTCGGACGCGTCGTCTCCGGCCAGGACGTGCTGGAGGCGATCGAGAAGACGCCGGTCGACGGCGAGACGCCCCGGACACCCATCGCCCTGACCCGCGTGCGCGTGGAGCGGGGTGGTCGGTAATGGCGGGCCCGTCACGTCCGGCGGTGCGCTGGTCCAGCGCGTTCGAGCAGGCGCGCTCCCTGGTCTGGGCGCGTCGCACGCGCCTGCTGGCCGGTCTCGCCCTGATGATGGTGAACCGGGCGTCGGGCCTGGTCCTGCCGGCGACCTCGAAGTTCCTCGTGGACGACGTGATCGGCAACCGCCGCGAAGACCTCCTGCTGCCGCTCGCGGCGGCGGCCGGTGTTGCAACAGTCGTGCAGGCCGCCACGTCCTTCTCGCTGTCGCAGGTGCTTGGTGTGGCCGCGCAGCGGGCCATCACCGACATGCGGCGCGAGGTCCAGGCGCACGTGTCGCGCCTGCCCGTGCGCTATTTCGATCGCACACAGAGCGGCGTGCTCATCTCCCGCATCATGACTGACGCCGAGGGGATCAGGAACCTCGTCGGGTCCGGGCTCGTGCAACTGGTCGGCGGGATCATGACGGCGGTCGTCGCGCTCGGCGTGCTGCTCTATCTCAACTGGCGCCTCACGGTGCTGACCATTGGCGCGCTCGCGCTGTTCGGGGCGGCCATGGCGGTCGCGTTCAA
>CAYLZN010000135.1:10007-13468 GCA_964387935.1 uncultured Vicinamibacteraceae bacterium
CAAGCGGCTGCGGCCGCTCTTCCGGGAACGCGGCCAGATCAACGCCGAGGTCACGGGCCGGCTGTCGCAGTCCCTGGGCGGCATTCGCGTGGTCAAGGCGTATCACGCGGAGCGGCGCGAGCAGCGGGTGTTCACCCACGGGGTGCATCGCCTGTTCCGGAACGTCGCGAGGTCGCTCACCGGCGTCTCGCTGGTGTCGGCCGTCTCCACCGTCATCGTGGGCATCATCGGCGTCATCATGATGGTCGTGGGCGGACGCGCGATCCTCGCGGGCGACATGACGCTGGGCGACTTCGTCATGTACATCTTCTTCACCGGCCTGCTCGCCGCGCCCATCGTGCAGATGGCGTCGATCGGCACGCAGCTCACCGAGGCTTTCGCGGGGCTGGACCGCATCCGGGAACTGCTCGCCGAAGCCCCCGAACCTGCCGGCGACGACGGGCCTGGCGGTCTCCCGGACCTGCACGGGCACATCACGTTCGAAGGCGTCGGCTTCGCCTACGAGCCCGATCGCCCCGTGCTGCGCGACGTCTCGTTCGACGCCCCGGCGGGGACGACCACCGCGCTCGTCGGGTCGAGCGGCTCCGGCAAGAGCACGCTCATCGGCCTCATCATGGCGTTCCACCGGCCGCTCGAGGGACGCATTCTCGTGGACGGGCGCGACCTGGCTGCCATGCCCCTCGGCGACTATCGCCAGCGGCTCGGCGTGGTGCTGCAGGACAACTTCCTGTTCGATGGCACCATCGCGGAGAACATCCGGTACTCGAACCCGCAGGCGACGACCGAGCAGGTGCTGGCCGCGGCGCGCATCGCGCACTGCGACGAGTTCGTCAGCGCGATGGCCGACGGGTACGACACCGTGGTAGGGGAGCGCGGCGTGCGGCTGTCAGGAGGCCAGCGCCAGCGGGTCGCGATCGCGCGCGCCATCCTGGCAGACCCGCGCATCCTCATCCTGGACGAGGCGACCTCGAGCCTCGACAGTGAGAGCGAGTCGCTCATCCAGGATGGTCTGCGTCACCTGCGTCAGGGCCGGACGACCTTCGTGATCGCCCACCGGCTCTCGACGATTCGCAGCGCAGACCAGATTCTGGTGCTCGAAGCCGGGCAGATCGTGGAGCGAGGCAACCACGAGGCGCTGCTGGCCGCGCGCGGCCGCTACTTCGACCTGCACGAGCGGCAGTACGGGTGGGAGCGCGAACGGTTCGTCAACCCCGGGGAGGAGTGGACGGAGGGCGACGGTGGTCCCGGGGCCGGCACCACCCCGCCTCGTCCGGCTCGCGCGGGCAGCCTGTTCGACCGCTTGTAGCTCAGTCTCGATCGGGCTCGTCGTCAGCAGGCAGGCTGCTGGCGACGTCGTCGAACGACTCGACCTCGGCGTTGGAGTCGTCCTCGAGGTCGTCGACCGCGTAGACGCGTCCCCCGCTGCGAATCGGAATGGGTCCCTTCGGTCCTTCGTCTCGACGAGGGCCTTTCGGCTTGCCCTTGCCCTTGCGCGGCGCGTCGGGGCCGAAGTTCCGCTGACGACCCTCGCCCGGCGCGGCCGGTGGGGCCCCGGGCGTATAGGACGGGCCCATGGGTCGAGGCGGCCGGTCGCCGCGCGGGCCACCCATCGGCGGGCCCCCCGGGGGACGACCCCCGCCAGCCTCCCGCGCCCGTGCCTCGCTCACCGACAACGGCCGTCCCTTGAACGGCTGGTTGTTGAGGCGCTGAATGGCGACGGACGCCATGGCGGTATCCGCGAACTCGACGAACGCGAACCCGCGGGGGCGCCCGGTCTCGCGATCGACCGGGAGGAAGACCGACGACAGGGGACCGACGGCCGAGAAATGCTGTCGCAGTTCGGCTTCGGTCGCTTCGTAGGGCAGGTTGCCGACAAACAGGCGCACCGACATTTACAGACCTCGTTCGAGCCTTTCTTCTCGACGTGAATCGGCGGGATGCGTGGAGGACACGAGACTGGAGGGCTCAGTGTGCTGCGGACGCACCTCTGACAGGTGCCGGTGAGAACCGGCGTGAACTGACGCTTGGCATGTCAGGCTGCCGCACGGCCGCAGATTCTACCCGAAACGCCGCCGAAAGGCACGTCTTGCCGTCGGGTGCGCCGGGCCTGCGCCAGCCGAGGTCTCATCCAGGGCCGCCGGCCTGGGGGAATGGCAGCCAGGGCGTCCCGGTTTCGGACACCCCTGGCGGCCCGGATTCCGGGTCCACGAGGTGGTGGAGGCTCACGCCCAGCAGCCGTACGGGGCGCGAACCTGCTTCGGTGCGGTTGAGCAGCGCCAGGGCGTGCTGAGCGACCTCCGCCTCGGTCGCCACCGGGGAGGCCAGGGTCGCGCTGCGGGTCACCGTCGTGAAGTCGGCGTAGCGGACCTTGATCGTCACCGTGCGTGCGCCGCGCGCGTGCCGGGCCAGCCAGCGTCCGCAGCGGTCCGCCATCGCCTGCAGGGCCGCCGTGATCTCGCGCTGGTCGGTGAGGTCCCGCGCGAACGTGTTCTCGCACCCCACCGACTTCCGCGGTCGGTCAGGTTGCACGAGGCGCGGATCCCGCCCCCAGGCCAGCTCGCGAAGCCAGTCGCAGTGGTTCCCGACCGCGTCGCGCAGGCGCGTCGGCTCGATCCCGCGCACGTCCACGAGGCGGACGACGCCCAGCTCGCGGAGCTTGCGAGCGGTCACCGGCCCGACGCCCCACAGGGCCTCCACCGGCAACTGCTGGAGGAACGCCTCCACGCGGTCCGGCGCGATGACGGTCAGCCCGTCTGGCTTTTTCCAGCCCGACGCGATCTTGGCGAGGAACTTGTTCGGAGCCACGCCGGCCGAGGCCGTGAGGTGCAGTTCGTCGCGGATGGCGGCTTTCAGACGCCGCGCCACGTTGACCGCCAGGGGCTCTTCCCACGCGTTGGTCGTGACATCGAGGTAGGCCTCGTCGAGCGACAACGGTTCGACGCTGGCGGTGGCGCGATGCAGGATCTCGAACACCTGTTCCGAGACCGCCCGGTACTTCGCGAAGTCCGGCGGCACGACGTCGAGCTGCGGGCACAGACGGATCGCCCGCGCCATGGCCATCGCCGACCGCACGCCGAACCGGCGAGCCTCGTAGCTGGCCGCGCAGACGACCCCGCGTCCGCGGGGGTCGCCACCGACGGCCACCGGCCGGTTGCGGAGCTCGGGGCGGTCGCGCTGCTCCACCGACGCATAGAACGCGTCCATGTCCACGTGCACGATGCGGCGGATCGCGTCGCCCACCGCTGGAGTGTACCGCGAGTCCGTGGGGCGCCCATGAGATACTGGCCGACATCATGGACGCGGAGAATCTTCTGGGGTCGCTGCTGCGCGGGGTCTTGACCGGACGAGGAGGGCGTAAGAAGACGGGCAAGACCATGCGCTTCATCCTCGGCAATCGTCGCCTCGTGGGCGCTGGTGCGCTCGCGCTCGGCGGGCTGGCCTACCAGTTGCTGGAGTCGATG
>CAYLZN010000136.1:0-13444 GCA_964387935.1 uncultured Vicinamibacteraceae bacterium
AGACGCGCCAGCGCCTCCTGGACGGACTCGCGGTCGCCGCGCGTCCACAGCGCGATGGCGCCGTCCGCGAGCGAGCGGCGATCGTCCGGGACGATCCGGTGCGGGTCGAAGTCGTAGACGGATCCGAGGCCCTGGCAGGCCGGGCAGGCGCCGTGCGGGGAGTTGAACGAGAACGCCCGCGGCGACATCTCGGGGATGCTGATGCCGCACGTGACGCAGGCGAGCTTGCGCGAGAACAACCGGTCGCCGCTGCCCACGCTGTTGATGATGACCACGTCCGACGCCAGCTCGAGCGCGACGTCCAGGGCCTCCTGCAGCCGACGCTCGAAGCCCGCCTTCACGACCAGGCGATCCACGACGACCTCGAGGGAGTGATTCCGGCGGCGGTCGAGCGCGAGGCTCTCCTCGAGCGACCGCACCTCCCCGTCCACGCGCACGCGGGTGAACCCCTTCTGGCGCAGCGAGGCCAGCTCTTTCTTGAACTCCCCCTTGCGGCCGCGCACGATGGGAGCGAGCACGTTGATGCGCTCGTCGGACGGATAGGTCGACACGATGTCGACGATGCGCTCGATGGACTGCGAGGCGATCTCGCGCCCGCAGTCGGGGCAGTGCGCCACGCCGATCGTGGCGAACAGCAGGCGGAGGTAGTCGTAGATCTCGGTCACGGTACCCACGGTCGACCGCGGGTTGGCGGCGGTGGTCTTCTGCTCGATCGAGATGGCCGGCGACAGCCCGTCGATCAGATCGACGTCCGGCTTCTCCATCTGCTCGAGGAACTGGCGGGCGTAGGCCGACAGCGACTCGACGTAACGGCGCTGGCCCTCCGCGTAGAGGGTGTCGAACGCCAAAGACGACTTGCCCGAGCCCGACAGGCCCGTGATCACGATGAGGCGATCGCGGGGCAGGTCCACGTCGATGTTCCGCAGGTTGTGCACCCGCGCCCCGCGCACGGCAATCCAGTGGTGCGACATGGCTCCATGGCGGCCCCGTACGGGGCGCGCCAAACTCCCGATTGTATCTCAGAGTGCCGGGGTCTCGGTGAAGCGCCAGGCGGTCTCGTTCGACGCGACCACGAGGCCCCCGGTGGGATCGAAGGCGACTCCGACGAGGGAAGGTGCCGAAAGGACCAGTTCAGGCGTCGAGTGCCCGTCCACACGGTAGAGGCCGGCCACGCCCGCCAGCGCCTCGACGACGTAAAGCGCCCCCGTCGGGCCGAAGGCCAGACCCTGGGGCCGCCCGAAGCCGGTGGCGAACACCTCCACGCGCCCGCGGGAGTCGAGGCGGTAGACGTGGTCGCGCGGGGCCATCGTGGGACCCGCGACGTACAGCGCGCCGTCCGGCCCCACGGCCAGGTGGTACGCCGCCACGCTGGGCGGCAGCGTCGCGAACGTCCGCGTCTCACCCGACGGCTCGACGCGGAAGACCGTGCCCGACCGGTCCCCCACGAACATCCCGCCGTCGGCGTCGAAGGCGAGCCCGCACGCAATGCCGAGATCCGAGGCGACCGTCTCCACGCGGCCCTCGGCGTCCAGGCGCGACACGGACCCGTCGAACCGGCTCGTGACATACAGCGACCCGTCCGGGCCGACCGCCAGTGAGGTGGCGTTGGTCACGCCGGTGACGAACACTTCGCGCGGGCCCCCTGGGCGCACGCGATAGACCGAGACCGGCGTCTGCTGGCCACGCCCGCCGCTGCAGGTCAGGTAGACGGTCCCCTCCGCATCGACGGCGGGACTGTCCACCTGGTGGATGCCGACCGCGATCACCGCCCCCACCTCGAACAGGACGGACGCGCCAGGCGCATCCCCGACGCGCACCGCGACGAGCCCGCCCTCGAGTTCCCGCGGGACGAGCGCCGACACTTCGCGCGGGGTCGCGAACACCACGCGCGCGTCGCAGGGCCCGATGCGGACCGCGGGCAGGTGCGTCTCGTGCACGCCGAAGGGTCCACCCTGGACGGTGACACGCCCCCCGGGGACGGCCATCAGCGGCCGCAGGCTGGCAATGGCGGGCGTCGCGGGCACGGGCACCGACTCAGGTCGACTCGTCGTCCAGTTCGACGTTCCAGTACAAGTAGTCGCGCCAGCTCTCCGGGGCCGTCCGCAGACCGATGGTGATGCGCAGCGCCGGCGCCTTTTCGGGCCGCCGTGGCGCCCGCACGAGGTGCAGCCCCGCCTGCTGCGGCGTCCGCCCGCCCTTGCGGCGGTTGCACGTGATGCAGCAGGTGACGATGTTCTCCCAGTCCTTGCGGCCGCCCTGGGCGGCCGGGACGACGTGATCGAAGGTCAGTTCGTTGGTGGGAAAGACCACGCCGCAGTACTGACACGTGGAGCCATCGCGCGCGTAGATGTTGGCACGCGAGAACGGCACGTAGTCCAGTTGACGCTTGATCCGGACGAACCGCAGCAGGCGGATCACGGACGGCAGCTTGAAGCTGAACGACACCGCGCGGATCTCGCGGTCGTACACCGAGATGATCTCCACCTTGCCCTGGCACCAGAGGGTGACGGCTTTCTGCCAGTGGACGACCTTCAGCGGCTCGTACGTGGCGTTCAGGAGGAGCGTTTGCTCCATGCGCAACAACCTGTCGGAAATTTTCGCCCGGCCATGCCGGGAGTGTCAAGTCACGATACTTGTTGTCACACGCATTCCTGCCGGCGCCGGCGGCGTCGGCCGATACACTCTGGTGATGCCACCGACGCGGCACCCGGGACTTCGCGCCCTGGCGCTCACGGCCCTCATCGGGGCGTCGGCGTGCGCGACCCGCGCGCCCGTCAGCCGCGCGTACCCCGCGCCCGGCTCCCCCGCCTCTCCGGGGGCGGGCGCTGTCGCTCCTGCAGCTTCCGCGCTGGTCGCCACGGCGGTGGCGCTGGTCGGAACCGCGTATTACCCGGGCGGGCAGGCTCCCTCCCCGGGATTCGACTGCAGTGGGTTCGTGCTCTGGGTCTTCGGCCAGCACGGAGTGCGCGTCCCCAGGACGGTCGCAGACCTGTTCGCGGGGGGCGACCGCCTGCGTCCCGGCCTGATGCCGGGTGCGGGAGACCTCGTGTTCTTCGACACGGAGGGCCGCGGCCCGTCCCACGTCGGCATCGCCCTCGGCAACGGCTCGTTCGTCCACGCCCCCAGCCGCCGGGGCGTCGTCCGTGTCGAATCGCTGGCGAGCACGTATTGGGTCGAGCGGTACCTGGGCGCCAGGCGGCTGCTGCCCGAGGATCGACGGCGCGCCGGGCGCTGACCTGCGCGGCGCGCGCGTCAGGCGGCGTCGTCGAGCTGGGGCACCGACATGCGGTGGCTGCCACGCAACGTGAAGCAACGAAGCTGAAGGTCCTTGTCCGTGTAGCGGCGCGGCTGGGTCGAGCCGGCCAGCCTCACGATCCTGACATCCGGGGCGTCGGGTTGCCTGGCGAGCACGTCGGGAAACCGCTGCGGATACGACGGAAAATTCCGGAAGGTCACCCCGGCCACCGCGCCGTAGCGTCGGGTGAGGCCGCGGAAGTCATCGCGCAGGAAGGCGATGCGGGCCGGGTCCGGTCGGGTCGCCAGGTAGCGCCGGACGCAGGCCGCGACCTCCTCGAGGAACGTCGGGCCATGGCTCCGGCACGAGGCTCCCCCGTCCGCCCGCTCCACCTTGCGCAACCCCGTGTCGCCGGGGGCGATGTGGTAGAGCTCGTGAACCACCGTATCCAGCTTCGCCAGCCACGGCTGCCCGCCGGGGTAGTAGGCGGCTTTCCGGGTCCCTTGCAGCGTCTGGTCACAGAAGCGGGGAATCGAGAACGACAGCAGGTAGTCGAGCCGGCGACGCCCGATCCACACTTCAGGGGTCTTCGTCACGAACCATGGCGAGCGGCGGGTCATTTCGCCCGTCCGGCGGTCACGCCAGAAGTAGTAGCCCGGCTCGGACGTCGGCAGGTTGAGCGAATGGCAGGTGGCGTAGGCGCCCTCCGCGCCCGTGCGCCCCGGGCGCGCGAACACGAGGAGCCTGGACAGGTCGATGAAGGCCAGCGGCTCCACCCGCGACACGATGTCCGCGATCAGGACGGTCAACGCCTCGGTGTAGTGGATCATTGCACGCGGTTCCGGGCCGGCTCCTAGGGGGGAATCGGCCGGAATCCGTGCTGGTTGAACCCGATGGCCCGGAAGGCTCTCGCGGTGGGATGGGTGGCGGCTGGCCTTCGGGCGGTGGCGTCACCGGAGGCGGAGGCGTCACCGGAGGCGGAGGCGTGTCCGGCGCAGCCGGCTGGCTCTCGGCCGACGGCGGCTCGGCGCGGCCCATGCGGCGGAGGATCATCCGCTGCCGGCGTCTGAGCCGCGGTGTGGGGTGGGCAGGGTTCAGCACGCGGGGGTTGATGATGGCCCCCGCCAGCAGCGCCGCCTCGTCCGGCGACAGGCCAGCCGCCGACTTGCCGAAGTAGGTGCGCGAAGCGGCCTCCGCACCCCAGATGCCGTCGCCCCATTCGATCACGTTCAGGTAGAGTTCAAAGATCCGTCGCTTGGCCAGCACGGCCTCGATGCGGCGCGTGATCAGCAGCTCGCGCACCTTGCGGAGGGGGTTTTTCGATGGCGACAGATAGAGGTTCTTGGCCAGTTGTTGCGTGATGGTGCTGGCGCCCCGGGCGAACTCCATGCGCTCGAGGTTGACCTCCATCGACTCCCGGATCTGTTCGAAGTCGAGCCCCTCGTGCTGCCAGAAGGCGCTGTCTTCGGCGGTCAGCACCGCCCGCTTGAGGTTCGACGAGATCCGGGCGTAGGGCGTCCACTGGTGGGCGTGCCGGAGGGCACGCCCGTCGCGCCGAGCCTCCGCCTCGCGCCGCTCCATGAACGCCGTGCGCGTCGGATTCTCGCGGACGAGGGGTCGTACGTCCGGCACCGTCAGGTAGACGTACGCGAGCACCCAGAAGATGGCGGCGGGCACGGCCCGCACCCACCATCCCGCGCGTGACATCCCGCGATTATAGGACCGGCGTCACGCGGCGGCACCAGCGGCCTCGCGACCGCCGCCCCGGGCTCACCCCTCGACGACGACCTTGACGAGATCCCCGGGCTGCGGCTGCTCCGCGGGTTCGTATCCGTTGATGATGGCGAGCGTGGCCGCATTCACGGTGCCCCGACCTGTGCGCTGCGCGATGCTCTGCCAGGTGTCCCCGGCGCGCACGGTGTAGAGATCGACCTCGTTGGGCCGGATGTCGCGCGCTTCCTCCCGGCTGAGCGCGCGGAAGGTGCGCTGGCTTTCTTCGATGTCACGCGCAATCAGCGGAAACGCGTCCCGCGGGGCGAACCCGAGCAGCCGGAACACATTCCGCCCGTGCGCGACGAAGGTCGCACGCGCCATGACCAGCCCGACGTCGGTGACCTTGCCGTCGAACGTGCCGACCCAGGCCTCGAGGCCGTTGACGCGCTCGTCGGTACCGCTGACGAACTTGAACCCCGCCCCGCTCATCGACCGCCGCGCCAGGTCCTCGAGCGAACGCGCCGTCTGATCCTGGGCGAGGTCGAGCAGCATCATGTGCTTCGTCCCGGGTTCGCGGGCCATCACCTGCCTGGCCCCGTTGACGATCTCCCAGCCTTCCGGGAAGCTGATCGCGAATCGCAGGTCCGCATGCAGGAAGTCGTGCCCGCGCACGACGCCCTCGCGGGGATCCTCGCCGAACGGCAGGCCGTCGATGCGCCGCAGATACTCGTCGCGGCGCGCCGCGCCCGCCCCGTCGCCGAGCAGCGCCCTCGACTTCTCCACCGACGCGCTGACCTTCTCCACGCGGTCCCCGGGGTTGGGATGCGTGGACAGCCAGCCAGGGACACCACGGCGGTCGGTGCTGCTCACGTCGTCCAGGCGCGACAACGTCCGCAGCATCGCCGCCACGCCGTCAGGGTCCCACCCGCCGCGCGCGGCGTACTCCGCCCCCAGTCGATCAGCCTCGAGCTCATCGTCGCGACCGTACTTCAGGAACCACGTCCCGAGCCCGAGCGAGGCGACGTCGCCGAAGGGACGCGTCACGGGAAAGAAGATCTGCGCGATCGTCATGCCGATGCCCGCACCGGCAGCACGCGTGTACTGCTCGGCCGAGTGTCGCGCGGTCACGTGGCCGATCTCGTGCCCGAGCACGCCGGCGAGTTCGGCTTCGCTGTTCAGATGGGCCAGGAGACCGCGCGTCACGAAGATGAAGCCGCCCGGCAGGGCGAACGCATTCACCGCGGGTGAATCGACGATGGCGAAGGTCCAGGGGAGGTTGGGCCGGTGCGAGGCGCGCGCGAGTTCGAGGCCGATGTCCTCCACGTAGCGTTGCAGTTCGGGGTCGTCGTAGACCCCCATCTCCTGCCGGACCTCCTGGTCGCCCTGCCGGCCCATCGCGATTTCCTGGGCCTCGGAGATCAGGACGACCTGTTTCTTCCCGGACACGGGGTTGGTCGCGCAGGCAATCGTGCTCGCGACGGCGAACAAGAGCCCCAGCCGCAGCCGAGGCCAGAGGACAGGCGCAGCCATGTTCGGCATCAACTCCTGTAGTCCCGTGGTTTGCAACCGGTGTACCACCGACCGCGCGGGACTTGGCGCCGGAAACACGCCCTGA
The DNA here is from genome assembly GCA_964387935.1 of uncultured Vicinamibacteraceae bacterium. Taxonomy (GTDB): domain Bacteria; phylum Acidobacteriota; class Vicinamibacteria; order Vicinamibacterales; family JAFNAJ01; genus CAYLZN01. Next base: position 6,564 of record CAYLZN010000136.1, read on the forward strand.
GCCAGCCGCAGGGCCCGCCGCAGAGGACGCTCTCCTATCCGACGGAGGACAGCGTTGTCCCGGCCGCCTGCGAGGCGCCTCGACTGGCCGAGGCCCCTTGCGCCTCGAGCGCTCGCCCCAGGGCGCCGAGGAACAGCAACACCAGCGAACGAGTCGCGCCAGCGCCCATGAGGCCGACCCGCCAGATGCGACCGGCGAGCGGTCCAAGGCCGGCGCCGACCTCGAGGTTGAACTCCTCGAGCAGGTAACGCCGGGCGGCGGCCTCGTCGATCCCCTCGGGCACGCAGACCGCATTGAGCGTCCAGAGCCGCTCGGCCGCCGGCGGCAGGAGTCGCAGTCCCATCGCATCGAGACCGCTGACGAGTTCCTCGTGGCGGCGCTGGTGTCGTGCCCAGCGCACCTCCAGGCCTTCGTCATCGAGAACCACGAGCGCCTCGTGCAACGCATACACGAGCGGCGCCGGGATCGTATGGTGGTACTTGCGGTTGATCCAGTAGTCCTGCAGCAGGGCCGCGTCCAGGTAGAAGCTCCGCTTCGCGTTCGCGGCCAGGGCCCGCGGGCCGAACGTGATGGGCGCCATCCCGGACGGGGCCCCGAGCGCCTTCTGCGATCCGCTGTAGACCACGTCCGCGCCCCACGCCGTCACGTCCACGGGGTGTCCGCCCAACGAGGTCACGGTGTCCACGATCGTCATCGCCTCGTGCTCGCGCGCCACGGCGCAGAGCGCATCCACGGGATTCAGGACTCCGGTGGACGTCTCGGCATGCACCATCGCGACGAGGTCCGCGCGCTGCTCGCGCAGCACGCGGCGGAGCGCCTCGGGATCGGCCGCGCGCCCCCACGGGCTCTCGACGCGGCGCACCGTCGCCCCGTACCGCCGGCACATCTCGGCGAGCCGTTCCCCGAAGTAGCCGGTGACCACGACCACGGCCGACGTCCCCTCCTTGACCAGCGTCGCCACCGCCGCTTCCATCCCCGCGGTCCCGGTGCCGGACACGGCACACGTGAACGCACCCGGCTGCGCGCGGAACACCTGGCCGAGCCTGGCCCGGAGATCGTCGAGCAGTTGCATCATCTGCGGGTCGAGGTGGCTCAGCACCGGCGCCGCCATGGCGCGCATGACCCGCGGCGTGACCGGGCTCGGCCCGGGGCCCATCAGGATTCGTTCGGTCGAGGGGAGGAGGGACATGGTTCCAGGTTCCAGTTTCCAGTTTCCAGTTTCCAGTTTCCAGTTTTCAGTTTTCAGTTTTCGGTGAGAGGTGCCAGCAGGCGTTGCAGCGCCTCGACGTCGGCTGGCGAGGCGGGAGGGAGCGGCAAGCGGGGGAACCCGCCCCGATAGCCGGCCAGCGTCATCGCGGCCTTGAGCGCGGGCACTCCCCACTGGCTCGTCACGGCCCGCGCGAGCGGCGTGATCGCCCGCTGGAGTTGCAGTGCCTCGCCGTGCTGTCCGCTCACGGTCAACTGGTGGAGCCTCACCATGACGTCCGGAATCACGTTGGCCGCCGCGACGACGGCTCCATCGACCCCCACACACAGGCTCGCGTACAGCGTCGGCGCCGAGCCGACGACGACCACGAAATCGTCGGGAGTGCGGCTCACCTGGTCGCCAATCTGCGCGAGATCGCCGCCAGACTCCTTCAGGCCGATGATGTTCCGGTGCTCCGCCAGCGCGAGGATGACCTCGATCGGCAGGTTCACGCCGAACGCGGCGGCGAAGTTGTAGAGCAGGACCGGCACGGGCGAGGCGTCGGCCACGGCCCGATAGTGCGCCAGCAGGGCCTCGTTGGTCATGCTGGTCTTGAACGCGGTCGGCGGGCGCACGAGGACGGCATCCGCGCCGGCGCGAGCCGCCCGCACGCTGGCGGCGATCGTGGCGCGCGTGGAATCGCGGCCGGTGCCCACGAGCAGCACGCGATCGCCCGGCACGCGGGGACGCACCGCCCCGACGATCTGCTCCGCCTCATCGTCGTTCACGTAGGGCGCTTCGCCGTTGGACCCGAGCAGGAGCAGGCCGCGGAGCCCCGTGCGCATCCAGCGATCGACGTTGAACACGACCGCCTCGAGGTCGACGTCGCCCTGGGCGGTGAAGGGAGTGGCTGTTGGAGGAATGACGCCCTGGAAATTCACGGGCTCATTCTGTCACAGAGAGCACCGCGCGCCGACGCGGTTCCGATGCGAGCGTCAGCCCCAGGGTCACGAAGGCGATGGCCAGCCCCGGGGCCAGCACCCACGGGAACTCCGCCATGGCCCGGATGTTGGCGGCCTCCTGCAGCATCGCTCCCCAGCTCGACACCGGCGGGTTGAACCCGAGCCCGACGTAGGACAGCGTGGCCTCGGCGAGGATGAAGGCGGGCGCGAGCACGAGCGCCTGCGTGAGCAGGAAGGACCGTGCGGCGGGAAGCAGGTGAACCGCGATCAGGCGGAACCGGCTGGCGCCGATCGACCGGGCGGCCGTCGCGTAGTCCTGTGCGCGCTCCGCCGCCAGGATCGCGCGGACCCCCCGGGCCACCTGGGGCGCTCCGGCGACGGCCAGCACCCCCACGAGCAGGACGAAGAGCGTGGTCGGCGGCACCACGAGTGGCATCGCCGCCCGCAGCGCGAGGACGACGTAGAGCAGCGGAAGGACGAGCACGAGTTCCGTGGCCCGCATCAGGAGCCAGTCGAGCGCGCCGCCGAGACCGCCGGCCAGCGCGCCGACGAGCCCGCCGGCAAGCAGCGCCCCGAGGGTCGCCGCCGCCGCGACGCCCAGTGACAGGCGCGCGCCGTAGACGAGCCTCGACCAGATGTCCCTGCCCAGGCTGTCGGTCCCCAGCGGGAACCACGGCGCGTCGGCCGCATCGCTGGCGAGCCGGGCGGCGCTCAGCCAGGACAGTGGCACTGGCCGACTCCGATCCTCTGCGAACGTGCGGAGCGCGAGCGTCTCACTATGAATCGGGTAGTAGAACGGCGCCCGCCATCGGCCGTCGTCGTCGATCACGTGCAGTCGCATGGGCGGCGCGAACACGTGTTCACGGTGCTGGTGGTCCGGCGGATGCACGGCCACCCAGGGCGCCGCGACGCCGAGCACGGCGGCCAGCACGAGCATCACCACGCCCAGGCGCGTCATTCGAGGGATCCCGCCCGCAGGCGCGGGTCGTTCCACGCCGCAAGGATTTCCGACAACACGGCGCCCGCGCCCACGAACGCGGCGCCGATCGCGGCGCACCCGGCTACGAGGTACAGGTCGCGAGACACGAGTCCTTCGTACATGAGCCGGCCGAGGCCCGGCCACGCCGTCACGACCTCCACGGCGAACGAGCCGCTGAGGAGACCACCTGCAACGAGTCCGTACAAGGACGCCACCGGCGTGAGCGACAGGCGCAGGCCGTGCAACAGGAACACGCGATGTGGCGGGAGACCTCGCGTCTCCGCCGCGAGCAGGCAGGGTGCGCGCAGCGTGCTCGCGAGCGCGCCCGACTGAAGCCGTTCGAACACGGCAGCCACGGGAATGGCCAGCGCGAGCGCTGGCAGCACGAGATGGCGCGCGAGATCCAGCGCCGCACCGAAGCCGCCTGGGGGCGCGGTTGCGCTGCGCATGCCGCCGATGGGCAGCCAGCCCGTGCGCGCGGCCCACGCCGCGAACGCCAGCGACAGCAGCATGGGGGGCAGCGAGAGCGCGACGACGGACGCGGCCGAGACGAATCGCGCGGGCCACGTGCCGGCCCGCGCCGCGGTGAAGACGCCGAGAGGCACGCCGACGAGCGTGGCCAGGAGGAGCGCCGTCACCGCCAGCAGCGTGGTGTTCAGGGCGCGCTCGATGACCAGGGGCCCGACGGGCCGCGCGTAGCGGAACGACGTGCCGAAGTCCAGGCGCAGCGCCGCACGAGCCCAGTCCCAGTATTGCTGCCCCGCCGGGCGATCGAGTCCCAGGCGCGCGCGCTCCGCAGCGATGGTCGTGCTCGACACGCCCTCGACGCGCATTTCGCCGGTGGCATCACCCGGAGCGAGGCGCACGAGCAGCAGCGCACACGACGACGCCAGCAGCACGAGGGCCGCGACGAACACCGCGCGACGCGCGGCGAACCACAGGAGGGAGGGGCGACCGTCGCTCACATCACTGCGCACGTACGCCGAGTTCGCCCGCGTTCCACAGGATGAACGGCTGCAGCAGCCCGGGCCGGATGCCGGTCACCCGCGTGTGTGCCGCCAGCGTGATGCGTGGGGCCACGAAGTAGATCGCGGGCAGTTCCTCTGCGAGGATGCGCTGCACCTGGTTGAACAGGGCTCGCCGGGTGGCGAGGTCCGGCGACGCCACCTGTTGCTGCATGAGATCGTCGATCCGCGCCTCCCACGCCGTGGCCGGCGTCTCCTGCCCGGGGTTCCACGGGTGGAAGGCCCCGGAACTCAGCCAGAAGTCCAGGTTGGTTGCGGGGTCCGTATCGCTGGCCTGCGCGCCGAAGTAGGCGGCCTCGTACTGGCCGGTCGTGATGCGCTCGATCAGCGCGGGCGCTTCGAGGGTCACGACGTCCACGCCCAGCCCCACCGCCTGCAGGTCCTGCTGCAGGAACGCTGCGCTGCGCTCGCGAATCGTATTGCCCTTCTGGGTGAGAAGCGTCAGCCGGGCCGGGCTCCCGTCCGGTGCCTCCAGCGTGCCGTCGCTGTTCCCGTCCTTCAGGCCGATCGCGGCCAGATACTCACGCGCGCGCGCCAGGTCGCGCGTCGGCACCGCGATCGACGGGTCGTGCCAGTCGCGGTTGCCCGGGGTCACCGGCCCGGCGATGGGCACCGCGGCGCCGAGGTACACCGTGTTCGCAAAGGCCTGCCGATCGACCGCGTGGGCAATCGCCTGCCGCAGTTCCCGACGCTGGAGCCACGCGCGTGAGGCGGGCACCGCGCCGTCCTTCAGGTTGAACCAGAGGAAGTCGGCGTCCAGTCCGACCCCGACGTCGAGGAGCTGAAGTCGTCGCTCGCTCTCGGCGCGTCGCAGCGCGGCCAGATCCTCCGGGCGGACCTCGCCCGAGGTGAGATCCGCTTCGCCCGATTCGAGCCGCAGCAGCTCCGCGTTGTGGTCCGGCACGATCAGGATCGTGAGCCCGTCCAGGCGAGGCTGCGGTTGACCGTCCTGGTCCTGCATCCAGTAGTTCGGGTTGCGGGCGAACGCCAGGCGCTCTCCGGGGCGATACTCGGTGAGCACGAACGGTCCCAGGCCCGCGAACTCCGAGACCGGCGTCGTCAGGCCCCACGCGTCTCGCAACGTGCCGGCTTTCAGCGCGGGCTCGAGCTTGTGTCGGGGCAGGATCGGCAGGTTGTCGAGCAGCCGCAGCGCGGGCCCGAACGGCGCCGGAAACGTGACGACCACGGTGTCGGCGTCGGGGGCCGACATGGTGAGCGGCTGGTCCCCAACCATCAGCGAGCCGCCCAGCGGGCTCGCCGTCTTCTCGTCGTAGGCCGCGGCGAGCGAGAACAACACGTCAGCGGACGTGAACGGTGTACCGTCCGAGAACCGCACGCCGCGACGCAGGGTGAGGGTCCACGTGCGGCCGTCGGGGCTGCTGCTCCAGCGCTCGGCGAGGGCGGGCTCGACCTCCTGCGTCGCCAGGTTCGTCTGCACGAGCTTGGCGTGCACGAGCAGCGACACCAGGTTCGAGGTGCGGTCGCGCGCCACGAACCGGTTGAAGCTGCGCGGGTCCGAGCGCACCGTCGCGATCAGGGTGCCGCCGCGGGCGGCCTCTTGTGGCGAGTCAGCCGGCGCGGTCGCGCCGGACTCCTGGGGCGCCGGCGTCCGCGGGAGGAGGAGCCACCCCAGCAGGACGAGCGCCAGCGCACCAGCCAGCGCCAGCCCAGCAACGCGCGATCCGGTCAATTTGTTGGCCATGGCTCCCGTCGTTGGCCACGCAGGCGGGCCCGCCGCCCCGGTCGTGTGCGGAACCGCTCATGCGTAGCCACCTTCTCTATCGGCAAGAACGTGAGGGTGGCTGAATCTGGGACACGATCCCTGGCGGCGCCTGTTGCGCCATGTGAGCGCCTGTCCCTGTTCGGCATATGCTTTGCCCCACAGGCTGGTCACCGCCGTGGAACGAGACGCCTCGAATCCCAGGCCACCCGCGCGCCGCCCTCGTCGCTTGCTCGGGCTGCTTCCGATCATCGCGCTGTTGTTCCAACCTGCCCGCTGCGCTGCTGCGAACTCCTTATCGACGGCGTGTGCCGCCGATGAGTCCACAGCAAGCTCAGCAATTGTCGTCGGCACGGCAAGGAACGCCGCCTACCGCTTCACGTCAGCCGAGGAGGGCGTGTGGTTCGACATCGACGGCGATGGCGTGGATGAAAGAGTGGCCTGGACTCAGCCCGACTCAGATGTCGCGTTCCTGGCCCTGGACAGGGACGGCGACGGGAGGATCACGAGCGGCAAGGAGTTGTTCGGTACCCACACACTCCCTGGCGTGAAGAATGGGTTCGATGCTCTGGCTCGGACAGCGGCGGACACGAGCGGAATCGCTTCGGGCTCGGTGAGCAGCGACGATCCGCTGTTCGGTCGCCTCCTCCTCTGGGTCGACGCGAATCACAACGGCATCAGCGAGCCCTTCGAGATGCAGCCCGTGACGACGCGCGTGGCCGAGATCGGCCTGGGTTACACGATCCATGACCGCAAGGACGGCCACGGCAACTGCTTCGTGCTTCGGGGCTGGGCGTCGATCCGAACCGCGCCCGGACGGAACAAGGCGCAGAGTCCCAAGGAAAGTGCCGAGCGCCGACGGGTCATCTACGATGTGGTTCTGGCAACGGTCGCGCCGGACTCCTGAGGCCCCGGCGACCACGGGATGAAGATCCACCTCATCATTACGCCAGTCAGCGCCAGCCCAGCAACGCGCGATCCGGTCAATTTGTTGGCCATGGCTCCCGTC
>CAYLZN010000137.1:0-13329 GCA_964387935.1 uncultured Vicinamibacteraceae bacterium
GCGCGACGCCATCTCCGAGAAGCTCAGCGCGCTGGTCGGCCGGTCGCGGGCGCTCTGCCATGATCAGCGCCCCGTCCTTCGAGGCGAGCCAGCCTGAAGGCGCCCGAGGAGGCGCGCCATCTCGATCGCGGCCCGCGCCGCCTCCCGGCCCTTGTTCGACGGCCCGGGCTGGCTGCGGGCGTCGGCTTGCTCGAGGGTGTCGGTGGTCAGCACGCCGAAGGCGACTGGCACGCCGGTCTCGACGCTCACCTGCATCACGCCGTGCGCGACCGCCGACGAGATGTACTCGAAGTGCGGCGTCTCGCCACGGATGACGCAGCCGAGGCAGACGATCGCGTCCACGCGCCCGGTTGCGGCAAGGACGCGTGCGGCCACCGGCAGCTCGAACGCGCCCGGCACCTCGACGGCCTCGATGGCGTGCGACAGCACGCCGGCGGCCGCCAGGGCCTCCTCGGCCCCCAGGCGCAGGCGGGCGGTGACGCGTTCGTTGAACCGCGACACGATGACGCCCACGCGCAGACCCCGGCCGTCGAGCGCGGCGTCCGGCTGATTGGAAGGATGCTGCATGCGGGTCCGCCCGGACGTCAGCGCCCCTTGAACTCGGGCTTGCGCTTCTCGAGGAAGGCCTTCGTGCCCTCGCGCATGTCCTCGGTGGCCGTGGCCAGGCCGAACAGCGTCGCCTCGTACTGGCAGCCTTCGGCCAGGCTCATGTCGAGCCCGCGATTGACCGCGTCGAGGGCCAGGCGCACGATGGCCGGCGACTTCGACGCGAGGGTCGCCGAGAGCGCCCTGGCCTCCTCCATCAGCCGGGCCGCTGGCACGACGCGCGTCACGAGCCCCATGGCGAAGGCCTCGTCGGCCGACACGTGACGTCCGGTGAGCACGAGGTCGAGGGCGCGGTCCCGCCCGACGAGTCGCGCGAGACGCTGCGTGCCGCCATACCCGGGAATGACCCCGAGATTGATCTCGGGCTGCCCCAGCCGGGCGGTGTCCGCCGCCAGCCGGAACGTGCACGCCATCGCCAGCTCACACCCGCCCCCGAGCGCGAAGCCGTTGATCGCGGCGATGACCGGCTTGCCGAGATGCTCGATCAGGTCGAACACGTGCTGGCCCCGCAGGGCGAGGTCACGCCCCGAGAGCGGGTTCGACTGGGCGAGCTCGTTGATGTCGGCGCCCGCCACGAAGGCCTTCTCCCCGCTGCCGGTGAGGATCACCACGCGGACGTCGGGATCGCGGCGCAGGTCCAGGGCGGCCTGGCGCAGTTCGCTGATGGTCTCGGCGTTGAGCGCGTTCAGCACTGCCGGTCGGTTGACCGTGACGAGCGCGAGGGCGCCTTCCCTGGTGAGCAGGAGATTCCTGAAATCCATGACGAATCCTGGCGGGTTGCAGAGGTGAACCTCAGCGGGGGCGGACGGCGTCCGGGAGCGCGCGCCCTTGTCGGTGCCGGAGAATTATACCGCACGCCCACAGGGCAAATGCCGCCGCGCTGGCGCCCAGCGCGTCGGCGAGCAGATCCGCCCGTTCCATGGTCCGGCCCGGCACCATCGACTGGTGCAGTTCGTCGGTCATGCCATACGCCGTAGCCCCGAGGACCGCGAGCCCCGCGCGCCACGCGGTGAGGCCGCTCCAGCGCCCGCCGGCCAGTGCGCGGAACCAGACGGCCGCGAGCACCCCGTAGGCGATCGCGTGGGCCGCCTTGTCGTTGAGCATGCCAGGGGGCTGCGGCAGCGACGACTGGGACGAGAGCACGAAGATGGTCAGCATGACGGCACCCACCGGGCCCCACAGCGAGAGGCGTGTCCACGTCATGGTCGGGGCGTCCGGCGCGTCCGCGCGGCGCCAGGCGGGCTCAGGGTCGTCCCAGCGGGAACGGCAGCATCAGCCAGCCGAACACCCAGGCACCGAGCACGAAGCCGGCAAACAGCAGCACGCCCAGTCGAAGCTGGTCGCGCGGGTCGTCGCGCTGCAGCACCGCGAACACGGTGGACACGCACAGCGCGAAGAGGACGAGGAGCGCAAAGTGGCTGGTCATTTCCGCCCGAGGGCCACGTCGTAGGCGTCGATGACGACGAGCATGTTGAGAAGGCCGGCGACGATGAGAAACGTGTTGCCGTACTCGTAGGAGGCCTCGACGACCACGCCGAGCCCCTTGCCGAACGCCCAGGCCACGAAGTACGGCAGGCCGATGCCGAGGTCGGCGAACGCCGCAAGCGCGACGAGCGGCTGGGAGAACTCGAACGGGAAGAGGCGCCCGCCGAGGGCGAGCCCGACGAGGAACATCGAGGTCAGCACCACCAGAAACACGACCCCCTTCTGTGTCCGGTGGAGCCAGAGGTGGCCGGCGCCCGGGATCAGCCAGGACACCACGCACAGGACCGGGAGGAGGTTCCTGTCGAGCCGGGGCGATGGGGCGGCGCTCTTCTGGGCCATGGCGCGGCGACCAGTTTACCTCACCGGCTTCGCATCGACCGGCCGGGCGACCGGCACCTGCAGGGGCCCGAAGTGCTGCGCGTAGCGCTCGCGGAACTCGGCCCACCCGTAATGGTGGCTCTGGCCGCCGACGTGCTCGAGCGCGTAGGTGGCGGCAACTGAACCCAGCTGCGCACAGGTCTCGAGGCCCACCCCGAGGGCCAGCCCCTTCATGAAGCCGGCGCGGAACGCGTCGCCGACGCCGGTGGGGTCGGCGAGCCGCTCCGGCGGCACGGCAGGTACGTCGGCCGTGCCGCCGCGCCAGGCAATCGTCGAGCCCTTGTCGCCTTTCGTCACCGCCAGCACCGACACGTGCTCGAGCACGGCGGATTCGTCGAGTCCCGTCTTCTGGCGGATCAGCTCGAACTCGTAGTCGTTGCACACGAGCATGTGCGCGCCGAAGAGACCGTCGCGCAGTTCTTCCCCGGAGGAGCGCGCGCACTGCTGTCCGGGATCGTAGATGTAGCGGATCGCCAGCGCACGGCATTCGCGGGCGTAGGCCGCCATGGCCGAGGGATCGTTGGGCGAGATGATGGCGAGATCGCATCCGCCCGCCTCGCGGAACGACAGCTCGCCGGCATGCGCCATGGCCCCGGTGTAGAAGGACGCGATCTGGTTGTGGTCTCGATCCGTGCTGCAGAAGAAGGACGCGGTGAACTTGCCCGCGACCTCCTTCACGAGCGCGGTGTCCACGCCCGCTCCTTCGAGCCACGCCCGGTACTCCCCGAAGTCCTGTCCGGCAGTGCCCATCAGGCGGGGCCGTTCGCCGAGCAGCGCCAGGTTGTAGGCGATGTTCGGCGCGCACCCGCCGCGCCGCTTGTCCATGTCGTCCACGAGAAAACTCACCGACAGGCGCTGCAGGTGTTCCGGCAGCAGGTGCTCGGTGAACGACCCCGGGAAGGTCATCAGGTAGTCGAAGGCGATCGAACCGGTGATGATGAAATTCATAGGAGCGGGCTCAAGGCTCAGGGCTCAAGGCTCAGGGCTCAGGGCTCAGGGCTATTTGAGGTACTTGCCCACGAGCGGCCAGAGCTCCTGGCGCGTCTGGTCGGGCACGGCCTCGGGTCTCGTGATGATCGCGGTGGCCAGCGCGCGGGCGCACTCGCAGGTGCGTTCCACCGGCAGGCGGTCGACGGCGGCGGTGATGACCGCCTGCGCGGTCTTCGCGTTGTGCTGGAGGTTGTGGATCACCATCTCGACGGTCACGCTGTCGTGCTCCGGATGCCAGCAGTCGTAGTCGGTGATGAGGGCGATCGTGACGTAGCAGATCTCCGCCTCGCGCGCGAGCTTGGCCTCCTGCAGGTTGGTCATGCCGATGACGTCCATGCCCCACGCGCGATACAGTTCCGACTCGGCCCTCGTCGAGAACTGCGGCCCTTCCATGCAGACGTAGGTGCCCCCGCGGTGGACCTTCGCGCCGGTCTCGACGGCCGCGCCGTGCACGAGGCCGTGCAGGGTCGGACAGATGGGGTGGGCGAAGCCGACGTGGGCCGCAAGTCCGCGCCCGAAGAAGGTGGACACCCGGCCTCGCGTCCGATCGAAGAACTGGTCGGGCAGCAGCAGGTCGAGCGGCGCGTACTCCTCCTTGAGGCTGCCCACGGCGCTCGCCGAGAGGATCCACTCGACCCCGAGCGTCTTGAACCCGTAGATGTTGGCGCGGAAGTTGAGCTCCGACGGCAGGATCCGGTGGCCCGCGCCGTGGCGCGCGAGAAACGCCACGCGGCGGCCGTGGAGCGTGCCCGTGACGTACGGACCCGAGGGATCGCCGAACGGCGTCGGCACGTGCACCTCGCGTCTGTCCTGCAGGTCGGCCATGTCGTACAGCCCGCTGCCGCCGATGATGCCAATCTGGATGGTCATGGGTTCTCCGGGCCCCTGGCGAACGCGCGGCGCATGACGTCTGCCGCCGCGGAATAGTGGTCGAGTTCGAGCGCGGTCATCCGATCGAGATACTGCTCGAACTCGCCCGGCGCCAGCACGTGCCGCTCGAGGTGCTGCAGGAAGGCGTGCCCCAGCGTTTCGTGCAGGCGGAAGCCTGCCCGGGCCCGTCGACGCGCCCCGTGCTGCGGCGCGGTGGCCGTCCGAAACCGCTCGACCGCGTCCAGCAATTCGGCAATGCCCTTCCCCGCGGTCGCCTCCGTGCGGAGCACGGGCGGCCGCCACCGGCCGTCCTCGAAGGACTGCAGCATCAGCATCGCCTCGATCGACGAGGCCGTCCGGTCCGCGCCCTCGCGGTCTGCCTTGTTGACGACGAAGATGTCGGCGATCTCCATGATGCCGGCCTTGATGGCCTGCACTTCGTCGCCGGTGCCCGGGACGACGATCACGAGCGAGACGTCGGCGGTCCGGACGATGTCGACCTCGTCCTGGCCGACGCCGACGGTCTCGATGATGACGACGTCCTTGCCTGCGGCGTCGAGCACGAGCGCGACGTCGCTCGTGGCGCGGGCCAGGCCCCCCAGCTGGCCGCGCGTGGCCATGCTCCGGATGAAGACGCCCGGGTAGCCCGCGTGCGTCTGCATGCGGACGCGATCGCCGAGGATGGCCCCTCCGGTGTAGGGGCTCGTCGGATCCACGGCGACGATCCCCACCGTGCGGCCCCGGCTCCGCAGGTCGGTGGTGAGACGATCGACGAGCGTGCTCTTGCCGGCGCCCGGCGACCCCGTGACCCCCACGAGATACGCCCGGCCGGTCCTCGGAAACAGGGCGCGGACCAGGGCTGGCGCCGACGGATCCTCGTCTTCGATGAGCGTGATGGCACGGGCGAGCGCGCGCGGGTCACCCTCGAGCACCCGCTCCCACAGGGCTGGCATCAGGCAAGCAACTGTCGGGCGATCACGAGCCGCTGCACCTCGCTCGTGCCTTCGCCGATGGTCATCAGCTTGACGTCGCGGAAGAACTTCTCCGCCGGGTAGTCCTTCGTGAACCCGTACCCGCCGTGAATCTGCACGCACTCCTCGGAGGCGCGCACCGCGACCTCGCTCGCATAGAGCTTGGCGATCGAGGACTCGCGGCTCGTGCGGGCGCCGCGGTCCTTCAGGTACGCCGCGCGGTAGGTCAGCCAGCGGGCGGCCTCGATGCTGGTGGCGAGGTCTGCGAGCTTGAACTGGATGGCCTGGAACGACGCGATGGGTCGCCCGAACTGGCGACGCTCCTTCGCGTAGCGGAGGGCGGCCTCGTACGCGCCCTGCGCCAGGCCCACCGAGAGCGCCGCGATGCCGATGCGACCGGCGTCGAGCACCTGCAGCGTGTGGATGAATCCCTGGCCTTCCTCCCCCAGCAGCTGATCGGCCGGGACGCGGCACTGCTGGAAGACGACCTCGCAGGTGTCGCTGGCGCGGAACCCGAGCTTGTTCTCCTTCTTGCCGGTGCTCATGCCCGGCGTGCCGCGCTCGACGATGAACGCCGAGATGCCGCGGTTACCCCTGGCGCGGTCGGTGACCGCCATGACGACCATGATGCCGCCGACGCCGCCATGGGTGATGAAGATCTTCGCGCCGTCGATCACCCACTCGTGGCCATCGCGCACGGCCACGGTGCGCGTGCCGGCCGCGTCGCTGCCGGCGGTCGGCTCGGTCAGGCCCCAGGCCCCGAGCGTCTCCCCCCGCGCGAGCCGCGTCAGGAAGCGCTGCTTCTGCGCCTCGGTGCCGAACATCGCGATGTGCGAGGAACACAGGCCGTTGTGCGCGGCGACCGTGATGCCGATCGACGGGTCGACGCGCGACAGTTCCTCGATCGCCAGGCAGTAGTCCACGGCCGACATGGCCGCTCCGCCGTACTGCTCGGGGAACTGGATGCCCAGCAGCCCGAGGTCGGCCAGGCGCGGCACGAGCTCGATCGGGAAGCGCTGGGCCTCGTCCCACGCCATCGCGTGGGGCCGGATTTCTGCCTCCGCAAACGCACGGACACTCCGGCGGAGGACCTGCTGCTCGTCGGTCAGGCTGAAGTCCATGAGCGCAACCTCACACTCTATCACGAGCACGACGCGGGGGGCGCGCTGAGCACATGATAGGCCCATGTGCCTCGCCCGGCGCTCACGCACCACTCCCCGACGGCGCTCGCGGGCTTCCAGATGACCGGTCAGGGCCTGGGCGTCGCCGCCCCCGGGGGGGCCAGCGGGGTCGCGGGCAGCGGCGCAAGGCTCACGCGGCTCAGTCCCCCGGCGTAGCACTCGCGCAGCTTGGGCCACAGCACGCCGATCTCATCGGGAAACGCCTCGGCGAGGATGCGCGAGACGGTGTAGTCGGCGCCCTTCACGACCGGGTCGAGCACGAACACGTAGAGGACGGACCCTGCCGGACCCGGCTCGCTGGCCTTGAGCACCTTCCAGCCGGCCCCCTGCTGCGCGCGCGTCGGGGCTGGACTCTGCTGCAGCGCGACGCGCAGGCGGGCCATCACCGACTCGAAATCGGCGACCTTGTCGGGCTTGATCGCGTGCAGCACCAGCGCGACGTCGGTGGAGAAGACGAGCGCATCGGAGGCTGAGGCGGGAGCGGGCGCAGCGGCCTGGGCCGGCGGCGCCTGCGTGGGCGCCGCGGGAGGCGGAGCGACCTGCGCCAGCGCGCCCAGGGGCCCGAGCATCAGCGCCGCGAGGGCACGCGCGACATGCCGGGCGATGCCTGCCATGACTGGCCTCGGTGGGGGGCGGGCACTGGAACGGGCGGGGGTGGGGCCGAACCTGAAAGGTCGCGTCCGGCCCGGTGCACCCGCGACGCCCCGCTACTGGCTCATCTTGGCCAGCAACTGCATGTTCAGGACGTTGCGGCCGCCCGCGACGGATTCGGAGAACTTCTTGTACAGGTCCTGCGCTTCGCTCGGGTGGGCGTCGTACAGGATCTTGAGGATGGTCGTCGAGGTGTAGTCCGCTCCCTTGACGGCCGGTTCGATCATGAAGAGGTAGAAGACGTTGCCACCGGGCGCCGGCTCCGCGACCTTATAGATCCGCCATCCGCCGGCCTGCTCCTTGCGCGCGGCATCCTCGGTCTTGAGGAGGGCGTCCTTCAGCTTGTTCATCACGTACTCGAAGTCGGCGGTCTTGTCCGGCTTGACCTGCCAGAACATGAGGCCGGCGTCGCCGGTGAAGGACGGGGCGGGCGCCTGCGCCTCCTGGGCCCAGGAGGCGCTCGGGGATGTCACCAGGGCGACGAGGGTGAGCGCGCCGACGCACGCCAGGGCCCGCAGGGACGCAGAACAGGATGATTGCGACATTCGACTCCTCCGTGACTCGGCAGAGCAGGGGACGTTACTGAATGGGCTGGAGGTTCACCCGGTTGGTGGGTCCACCAAACGCACCGGAGACGCGCTTGTAGATGTCCTGCTGTTCCGCCGGGAAGGCCTCGTACAGCAACTTGAGCAGGCCCTGCATCCCGTAGTCGGCGCCCTTGACGGCTGGATTGACCAGGACGACGTACATCACGTTGGGGCTGTTGGGCACGGGGTCGGTGGACTTGAGGACGGTGAGGCCCGTGGCCTGCTGCTTGCGCGTCGCGTCCTCGGACTTCGCCAGCCCCTCGCGGATCTTGCCCATCACCCATTCGAAGTCGGCCGTCCGGTCCGGCTTGATCATGTGGAAGAACATGCCGGCGCCGGAGTCGAGCGTCATCGCGGGCGGCGCGGCGGGCGGGGCCGCCGGCTGCTGCGCAGGCTCCTGGGCCAGCGCCACAGAGGACACGGTCAACACGCTCGCCACCGCGAGGGTGGCCATCAACACAGCCGGACGGATCCAACGCGACATGTGAAACCTCCTCCGAGCGCAAGCAGCGTCTTCGAGGCGAGCAGTGTAACGTACGCCGCCTCAGACGAAAACCGACAGAATCTCGTTGGCCAGCAGCATTCCGTGTCGTGTCAGCCGCCACCGCCCCCCGGCGACCTCGACGAGCGCGGCGTCGACAAAGGGCTGCAGGTCGCGACGATGGCGCGCCTCCAGGTCGCATCCGGCCATCGCGCCGAGCGCACCGACGTCGACGCCGCCCGCCAGCCGCAACCCCATGATCAGCCCCTCGACGAGCAGATCCTCTTGGGACAATACCCGGGTCTCGGCCCTCGGAGCCCGCCCGCTGGCGACGAGGGCGAGGTAGTCGGCGGTGGCGGCCACGTTGCGCCAGCGCGTGCGGTGCCGCGTGCCGTGGGCCCCACAGCCGAACCCGAACCACTCGCCGCAGGTCCAGTACTTCAGGTTGTGCCGGGCGAAGCGCCCGCCGCGCGCCACGTTGGAGATCTCGTACTGCACGTAGCCCGCCCGCTCGAGTCGATCGAGGCCCAGCAGGTACATGTCCGCCGCCACGTCGTCCGGGGCCGTCTGCCACGCGCGGCGGGCCATCTCGTCCCGCAGCGGGGCGTTGGGATAGATCTCGAGCAGGTACAGCGAGGCGTGATCGGGCGCGGCCTCGATGAGCGCCTCGACATTGGCCAGCCACGCGGGCAGATGCTGCGAGGGCAGCCACAGCATCAGGTCGAGGCTGATGTTGTCGAAGCCGGCGGCGCGCGCGGCCTCGATCGCGCCACGGGCGCGCGCGGCCGAGTGGACCCGTCCGAGGCGCTCGAGGTCCTGGTCGTCGAACGACTGCACGCCCAGGCTGAGGCGGTTGACACCGGCGGCGCGAAATGCCGCGAGCCTGGCGGGATCCGCGGATTCCGGGTTCACCTCGAGGGTGATCTCGGTGTCGGGGGCGAGCGAGAACGCGCGCCGGCAGGCGGCAATCACGCGATCGATCTGGGCCGCCGCCATGAGCGACGGCGTGCCTCCGCCGAAGTACACGGTATCCACGGCGGCACCGTCGGCCGCCGCGGCGATCTCCGTGCAGAGCGCGTCCACGTACCTCGACGCGAGGTCTTCGTCGAACAGCCCGCGATTGAAGTTGCAGTAGTGGCAGATCGCGGCGCAGAACGGGTAGTGCACGTAGATCCCGGCCGCGCCTGCCTGCGGGGCATGCGGCAACGTGGCCGGGTCGATCGTGGTCATCGACGCAATCGACGTCCTGGCTCAGCTGCCCGCCCGCCCGCCGGACCACTTGAGATCGTCGCCGCGGCCGTCCCGGAACTGCGCGCGGGCCGGTGACCCGGCCTTCGTGGGCAGGGTGCGCCGTCCGCCGGGCTTCTTGCGGAGCTTCCACAGTGCCCGGAGGTCGTCGGGGCCCCCGTTGGTCGGCAGTTCGCGGTAGTCGGCGCCGTCGAGGTCCAGGAACTCGCACATCTCGTGCAGGCGCGAGCGCATGCGGAAGCCGATGCGGCACAACAGCGCGTCGGGATCCGAGGGATCGGGTTTGTCCTCGTAGTTGGACGTGAAGATCGTCAGCCGCTTCTCGCTGTATCGGCTGTTGACGATGAGATTGAGCGTCTCCTCGACCCACTCGGAGGTCTTCTCGGCCCCGAGGTCGTCGAGGACGAGCACGTCGGCCTCGATGACCGGCCGCAGGACGTCACTCTCGCTCGTGCGCACGACCGGGTCGTAGGTGTGACGGATCACGCGCAACAGCTCGCGGGTGTCGTAGAAGATCGAGCGTGCGCCGGTGCGCTCGCTGATCCGCCGGAGCACTGCGACGGCCAGGTGGGTCTTGCCCACGCCGGGAGGCCCCAGGAAGAAGAGGCCCTTGTCGAGCACGGGGTAGGCGTCGGCAAGCGTGCGCGCATGGGCCACGGCGCGCTCCAGCGACTCGTTGGCGTAGGTGACGAAATTGCCGAGGTCGCAGTGCTGGTACCGGCGGGGAATCCGGGCTTCCGCGATGACCCGGTCGATCAGCTGCGATCGCCAGCAGTCGCAGCGGACGACACGTCGGCGCCCGCCTTCCTCGATGGGCTTCCAACCGGTGTCGTCACAGAGCGGGCAGGCCATGGCGAGCGCCGATCATAGCGCGAGTGTCGCGCGCGGGCCACTGCCGGTCTCCGGCGTGTCTCCGGCGCGGGCGCTACCGGGGTGATTCCCCGGACGCGTCGGGCCCGTCGTCCTCGGGGATTCTCGGCGCGAGCGGCGCGGATGACGACTTGACCATCGCCGTGTTGAGCCGCTGCTCCCAGTCGCCCAGCCCCCGCTGCAGCTCGTGCTTCACGTAGGCCATGAACTCGTTGACCTCCTGCTGCATCTGCTCGATTCTCGCCCGCATGTTCAGGATGATCTCCACCCCGGCGAGGTTCACGCCCAGGTCCCTGGTCAGCGAGAGGATGGTCTCGAGGCGCTCGAGATCTTCGTCCGAGTAGAGACGCGTGTTGCCCTCGGTGCGGGACGGCGCGAGCAGGCCCTCGCGCTCGTAGAGGCGCAGGGTCTGCGGGTGGATCCCGTACTTGTTCGCCACGGTGCTGATCATGTAGAAGGCCTTGCCCGTTCGCTTGGCTGGCATGGCGATCCTCAAGGCTCGCTGACGGGTGCGCGCGCGACGGCCTCGTGGGCTGCGGCTCCGGGTGTCGCCCACCCGTCGCGCGGGTTGCCAGGGTTGCGCTCCGCGAACGCGCGGAGCAGCGCGAGCGACCGTTCGTCCAGCGCCGGCGGCAATGCGATCTGGATGCGGACGATGAGATCGCCGCGGCCAAGACGACTCGGCATGCCCCGGCCACGAAGCCGGAACGTCTGCCCGGAGGTCGCCCCCGCCGGCACGCGCAGGCGCGCGCGCCCCGACCACGTCGGCACGTCGATCACCGCGCCGAACGCGGCTTCGTGGAGGGCGACGGGCAGGTCCACTCCGAGATCGTCACCGACGCGGGTGAACCACGGGTGGGGCTGCACGGCGGCCACGAGTCGCAGGGCGCCCCGCGCGCCGCCTCGCCGCCCTGCGTGGCCCTCGCCGGGCACGACGATCGACGCGCCGTCCACGGTGCCGGGCGGCACGTCGACGGCAAGGGGCCCGGTGTGCACCCCGACGCCTTCGCCGGCGCAGGCCTCGCACGTGCGAAAACGACGGAGACCGCTGCCGCCGCAGGAGGCGCACGTCCGGGTGAAGACCATGTGCCCGCGCACGCCGCGGGTCACGCCGGTCCCGCGACACTCGGGACAGCGGCCTTCGGGCACCGCGACCCGCCCGAGCCCGTGGCAGGGCGCACAGGGCTCGAGCCGTGTGACGGTGATGGTGCGTCGGCCGCCGGCCATGGCGTCATCGAAGGTGAGCCGGAGCGTGGCCTCCAGATCGGCGCCCGCTTCCGGCGCGGGCAGTCCGGGGACACCCGCCCGCTCGCGCAGGACGTCAGCGAACAGTTCGCCGAACGTGGACGCGCGCGGCTCGTCCACCGTCACCGAAAAATCGAATCCCTTGAACTCGACCTGCGACTCGACCACGTCGGCCCAGGCGTCGCCGGCCACGTCGTAGCGCTGCCGGCGATCCGGATCGCTGAGCGTCTCGTAGGCGACGGAGATGCGGCGGTACACATCGGCGGCTTCGCGGTCTCCCGGATTCACGTTCGGGTGGTACCGCCGCGCCAGCCGCCGATACGCCCGCCGGATCTCCTCGAGCGTCGCCTCTCGACGCACGCCGAGTACCACGTAGAGATCCATCGGTGATGCAAGAAAGAACGACTCGCCCGCCGGGTGTTACTTCTTCTCCTCGTCGACCACCTCGGCGTCGATGACGTCGCCCTGCGAGGCGGACGTCGCGCCGGCACCCTGCCCGGACGCGCCCGGCTCTCCGGCCGACTGCGTGGACCGGTAGAGCACTTCGGACGCCTTGAACTGGGCCTGCTGCAGCCGCTCCATCCCGGCCTTCATGGCGTCGGCGTCGTTCTTCTCGATGGCGGCCTTCAGTTCGTCCATGGCGGACTGGATGGGTTGCTTGTCGGACGCCGACAGCTTGTCGCCCGCCTCCTGCAGCAGCCGCTCGGCGGCGTACACCGCCTGGTCCGCGCGGTTGCGGCTCTCGACCTCCTCCTTGCGCCGGCGATCCTCCTCGGAGTGGGACTCCGCGTCCTTCATCATGCGGTCCACCTCGTCCTTCGAGAGGCCGCTCGACGCCGTGATGGTGATCTTCTGCTCCTTGCTCGTCGCGCGGTCCTTCGCCGAGACGTTGACGATGCCGTTGGCGTCGATGTCGAAGGTCACCTCGATCTGCGGGATCCCGCGCGGAGCCGGGGGCAGCCCCACGAGGTGGAAGCGTCCCAGCGTGCGGTTGTCGCGCGCCATCGGCCGCTCGCCCTGGAGCACGTGGACCTCCACGCTCGTCTGGTTGTCGGCCGCCGTCGAGAACACCTCGCCCTTCCGCGTCGGGATGGTCGTGTTGCGCGGGATCAGGGTGGTCATGACCCCGCCCAGCGTCTCGATGCCGAGCGAGAGCGGCGTCACGTCGAGGAGCAGCAGGTCCTTGACCTCCCCGGCGAGCACGCCGGCCTGCACGCCCGCGCCGACCGCCACGACCTCGTCCGGGTTGACGCCCTTGTGCGGCTCGCGCCCGAAGAACTCCTTGACGAGCTGCTGAACCCGCGGGATGCGCGTGGACCCGCCGACCAGGACGACCTCGTCGACCTGGTTCAAGGACAGTCCCGCATCCGACAGCGCCTGCTTGCAGGGCCCCATCGTCCTCTGGAGCAGATCCTCGACGAGCGATTCGAACTTCGCGCGTGTGAGCTTCTTCACGAGGTGCTTCGGACCGGTCTGGTCGGCCGTGATGAACGGCAGGTTGATCTCGGTCTCCATGACCGTGGAGAGCTCCATCTTCGCCTTCTCGGCGGCTTCCTTGAGGCGCTGGAGCGCCATCCGGTCCTTGCCGAGGTCGATGCCCTCGTCTTTCTTGAACTCGGCGATCAGCCACTCGATGACGCGCTGATCGAGGTTGTCACCACCCAGGTGGGTATCGCCGTTGGTGGACTTCACCTCGACCACGCCCTCCCCCACCTCGAGAATCGAGATGTCGAAGGTGCCGCCGCCGAAGTCGTAGACCGCGATCG
>CAYLZN010000138.1:0-5140 GCA_964387935.1 uncultured Vicinamibacteraceae bacterium
GGATCCGCAGCGAGCCTGTCTTCCTCGCGCGTTTCGAAAACTGGGGGGCGGCAAGGGGTCTCCACTGCTTGACCCTCGGACGACGCGGTGCTAGGTTGCCCTGCACACCAGCTACCGGCCGGTCGCCGGTTGCCCCCTTTCTGCTGCCGACAGGAGGCTCCATGCCTGCCCGAGTCCTTTCGAAGCCCGTGATTCACTCCGCAACGAGTCGCGCCGGCGCGGCGGTTGCGATCGTCCTCATGCTGTCGGCGGCAGCCGGCGCGCAGACGGTTGCCGGCAGCATCCAGGGTACGGTCACGGATTCGAGCGGAGCCGTGCTTCCCGGCGTGACGGTCACCCTGAAGAACCTGGAGACGTCTGCCACGCGCATTGTTGTCACCAACGACGTCGGCTACTACCAGGCCCGGTTCCTTCCGCTCGGCCCGCACAGCATCACCGCCGAACTCGACGGGTTCAAAACCGTCGTGCGTCAGCCGGTCACGGTGCTGCTCAACCAGACGGGCGTCGTGGACCTCAGGATGGAACCAGGAGGCGTCGCAGAGACCGTGAACGTGACCGCCGAGGCGCCGCCGGTGAACACGGTGAACTTTGAAATCAAGGGGACGCTGGACTCACAGCAGATCGAAGACCGGCCGAGTCTGAACCAGACCAACTTCCTGGCCCTGGCCGAAACCTTTGCGGGTTTCCAGGAGAATCCGACCTCCGGTCAGAACAACCCGACCGCGTCCTCGGGGTCCTCGATCAACTTCAACGGGACGGGCACGCGCGGCGCGACCTTCCAGATCAACGGCGTCAACAACGACGACTCGTCCGAGAACCAGAATCGCCAGGGGGTGGCGCTCGCCACGATCAAGGAGTTCCAGGTGATCTCCAACGGCTTTTCTGCCGAGTTCGGGCGTGCCTACGGCGCCGTCGTCCTCGTGCAGACCAAGTCGGGCACCAACCAGTTCCATGGCGAGGGTTACGGCTACTTCCAGAACAGTGACTTCAACGCCCGCAGCTTCTACGCGACCACCAAGCCGATCGACGAGCGGCAGCAGTACGGGGCCACGGCCGGGTTCCCGTTCGTCAAGAACAAGCTGTTCGGGTTCTTCAGCTTCGATCGGGTTCGCAACGTCGGCAATCTCAACTACGCGCGCGACTTTCCGCTGCCGGCGGAACTCGGCGCACCACGGCTCACCCGCGGCAACGACACGCCCGCCAACCGCGCGTTCATCGAGTCGGTTCTCGCGCGTTTTCCGAGCGTCACGCCGAACGATCCCCGCAGCAATCGGACCTATGCGACGGTCGTGGCGCGTGACTGGCCCGACCAGGATTACACCGGCCGCGTCGACTGGAACCGGGGTGGCGGGGACACCGTGTTCGTGCGGTACCAGTGGACGGCGCAAAAGCGCCAGACCGAGGAGATCATCATCGGCGAACAGGCGCTCCAGGATCACCAGCAGCAGAACGTCGGGGTCACCTGGACGCACCTCTTCGGGGGAGCGACAGTGGGGGAACTCCGCTACGGTCTGGGCGTACGCGATACGAACGTCAATATCGCTGCCGGCAACGACACGCCGGTCATTCGGTGGAGCTTCAACCCCGTGTCGGGCCCTATCGTTGGAAACGCGGGCAATTTCCCGATCCTGCGGGACCAGACGGACCACCAGTTCGTCTACAACCTGTCGACGGTCCTCGGGAAGCACTCGTTGAAGACGGGCACGGACCTTCGGTTCTCGGCGCTCGACGACCGCGCCGACAACTTCAACCGCGGGTTCTGGACGTTCAGCACGACGTGTGGCGGCCAGACCTACGCCACGTCATGGCTGGCGTTCGTCGACGGCTGCGTGTCGACGTACCAGCAGGCGTACGGCCCGAACTTCCTGGAGAACCGGCTGAGCGACTACAACGTCTACGGCGAAGACAACTGGAGGCTCGGGCCGAACTTCACGCTCAACCTGGGCCTGCGCTACGAATACGTCAAGGCCCCGAAGGAGCTCGAAGACCGCATCGACTATCTCGTTGGGGACGACAAGAACAACGTCGAGCCGCGGATAGGGTTTGCCTGGTCCCCCGCATTCGAGAGTGGCTTTCTCGGGCGGCTGGCTGGAGGCGCCGGCAACTCTTCCGTGCGCGGCGGGTACGGCACCTACCACGGCCGCATCTTCCAGTCGGTGTTCTCGCAGGGAGGCGCCAGCGTCCGCAGCAACCCACCGAATGCGGCGCTGCTCACGTTCTCGAACCAGCTCAATGTCGCCGATCCGACCAACGGCTTCGTCTTCACGCCCGGTACACCCACCACGCGCGTCTCGCTGACGCTGCCGGACGACGACCTCGAGGTGCCGATGACGCACCAGTGGAACCTGACACTGGAGCGGAAGATTTTCTGGGATTCGGCGGTGCGGCTCAGTTATACCGGTTCCTACAGCAACAGCATGATCAAGTACCTTCAGGACAACCTGCCGCTGTCGCCGCTCGACGGGCCGGTGACGGTCGTCGATCATCCGTTCAATGCTCCCGCGGCCGGATTCCCGGATCTGCGGGGCAAGCAGATCACCGCGATTGCCGCCAATGTCGCCTGCGCCGGCACCGGGTTCTTCCCGGGGATCACGGTGAACGCCGCGTGCCCGGTGCCGGTCCCACTGGCCGACAACGAAATCAGCCAGCGTGTACCGCGCACCAACGAACGGCGTCCCAATCCGCTCTACACGACGAATCTGCTCATCAGCAACGCTGCTTACCTCTGGAGCAACGGCCTGCAGGTGGAGTGGAACAAACGGCTGAATGCGGGGCTCCAGTTCAACGCCTCCTACACCTGGAGCAAGGCGATGGACACCAATTCGGAGGCCACCTTCGTCGGGACGGGCGACAGCAACCAGAACGGGCCAGACAAGCAGTACTCCAAGGGGTACTCGCGCTTCCACACGCCACACCGCTTCACCCTGAGTGGCAGCTACAGACTGCCCTGGCTGACCGATCAAACCGACCTCGCCGGTCTCGTCCTGGGCGGCTGGCAGGTGTTCGGCGTTCTGCGGCTGGCGGCTGGCACCCCGTTCACAGTCATCAGCACCGGCGTGGATATCAACTTCGACGGGTTCTCCGAATCGAGACCCGTGCTGCTCGACAACTCGGTGCTGTTCAACTCGGTGGACAACCCGGGCACGTCGAAGGAGCAGCTCCCGGCAAGTGCGTTCCGACCGCTGGCGATCACGGATCTCAACGCGGAACTCGTCGGGCGGAACACGTTCTTCGTCGACGGCACCAACCGAATCGATCTCGGAATCCAGAAGACCGTGTCGCTGGCCCGTGGTCACAGTCTGAACGTGCGCGTGGAAGCCTTCAACGCGGCCAATCAGGTGCAGTTCGGCTTTCCTGGCAACAACGTCACGGCCACGACCTTCGGCGTGCTGAACACGACGGCGACGGCCTATCAGCCGCGGATCATCCAGCTGGCCCTGCGATACCGGTTCTGAGGGAGCGGCGACAGGAGGCTGACGAAGCCGATGCACGAACCGCGCGACGCCTGCGCTACAGTGTCTGAATGCGATCCGTCGCACGCCTGACAGGGGCGGGTTGCCTGGCCTGTTCGATGGCCCTCGCGCCATCGGCCGCCGGGCAGCCGCCCGTTCCCTCATCACCGTCGTCCCCCCAGCCCCCAGCCGCGGCCAGCGCGCCAGTCGCCGCCCAGGAGACCCCTCCCGAAGAGGTGTCTCCGGCCGAGCACCGGCGCCGTGTGCTCGAGGCCGAGGACATGCGGGGCACGTCCCCAGGCGGGATCGTGCCCATCCTCGAGGCGTTGAAGAGCAAGGACAACGAGACTCGCCGCATCGCGGTACGCGCCCTGGGGCGTCTCGAACGACCCACCCTCTCGGCGGCGATCTCCCAGTCGCTGGCGGACCCCGCGCCCGTCGTCCGAGCCGAGGCCGCCAACGCCCTCGCGCAGACGACGGTCGCCGGTGGCGACCTCGGGCTGGCCACCGACCTGCTCGTCGCCCAGGCCGAGCGCGAGTCGCACCCGCTCGTGCGCGGCGCGCTGGCACTTGCGCTCGGGCGCCTCCCGTACAGGAGCGCGGAGCAGGTGCGGCTCGCCGAACGGACGGTCGTCTCGATGCTGCGCCCGGCCGCCGGGGCCGAGGCGACGGAACGCTCCCGCCGGGACATCCCGGCCGAGCGCGTCCAGTTCGCCCCGCCCCTGACCCTGCTCGGCGGACTGCGCGGGCTCGAATCACTCGCGCGCCTTCAGGCGAAGACCTACCCGCTCGAGCCCGCGACCATCGCACTGCTCGAGGAACTCGCCGTGGCCTGGCGGAGCGCCGTCGCGCGCTCCGAGGGCGGTCCCACTGCCGAAGCCGCCGCGCGACTGCGCCGCCTGGCGATGGCCGCGCTCGTCTCCGCCAGCCGTGCGGACGCCGCGACGATCAGCACGGCGTTCGGTGACGCGGACGAGCAGGTGCGCCGCCTCGCCGCACAGGCCGCCGCGGCATCGGAACCGCTCGACACGAAAATGGTCGAACGGGCCGTCCGCGACCAGGGACACTCGGTGCGCGCGGCCATCGTGCAGGCGCTGGGGCGGCGCGAGCACCCGTCGACCTGCGGATATGCCGGCCTGCTTCTCCGGGATCCGCACCCGCACGTGTCGATGGTCGCGCTGGACGTCGCCGCGCGCGCGTGCGCCGGCAACACCGCCGCCATCGGCCCGATTGCCGCGGCCGCGTCGCGACTGGCACCGCCGCCACTCCCGGACGTCGGCGGCGTGGCCGACGAACCACCGGTCCGCGGGCCGGAGCCGACGACGTTCGGCATCACGTTCCGCGGCCAGCGCCAGGCCACCTGGCAGGTGCCCGCGCATGCGCTGGTGGCGCTCGCGCATCTGGCCCCGGACCAGGCTCTCTCCCGGCTGGACCGGTTCGTCAAGGACGAACGCTGGCAGGTGCGGATGTACGCGGCGCGCGCGGCCGGGGTGGCGAAGGGAGCCGACGTGCTGACCGTGCTGGCCGACGACAAGCACGACAACGTCCGCGAGGCGGCCATTGTCGGGCTCCGCCAGGTCAAGGGACGCGAAGCCGACGAGATCTACCTCGCCGCCCTGGGCCGGCGCGACGACCAGTTGCTGATCGCCGCCGCGCAGGCGCTCGAAGGCACGGCCCTCAGGGCCGAG
>CAYLZN010000138.1:5150-13313 GCA_964387935.1 uncultured Vicinamibacteraceae bacterium
CTCTGCGGCGCTCCTCGACGCGCTGGAGCGCGTGACGGCAGGGAAGCGCGAAACCTCACGGGACGCGCGCAAGGCCCTGCTCACGAGGCTCGCCGAAACAGGCTCGAAAGACCTCGCCGCGCGCCTCGCTCCCTTCGCGGCGGACTTCGATCCCGCCGTCGCCGACCTGGCTGCCGCCACGCTGTCGTCCTGGACCGGATCGCCGGTCAAGGCGGCTCCCCGGCCCCTGCCTCGTGCCGCCAGGCCCTCGCCGACTGAGATCGACTCGATGGGCTCCACCCGCGTCGTCTTCACGATCCGCGACGTGGGACGGTTCGAGGTCAAGCTGATCGCCACGGAGGCGCCCCTGAACGCCTGGCGGTTCCTGCGCCTGGCGCGTGAGCGCTTCTACAACGGCCGCACGATTCACCGGGTCGTGCCGAACTTCGTCCTGCAGGGCGGCAGCCCCGGCGCGAACGAGTTCGTCGGCGACGGGCCCTACACCCGCGACGAGGTGGGCCTGCAGTCGAGCCTCCGCGGCACGATCGGCGTCTCGACGCGGGGCCGTGACACCGGTGACGGGCAGGTCTACTTCAACCTCGTGGACAACATGCGCCTCGACCACACGTACACGGTGTTCGCCCAGATCGAGAAAGGCGTGGAGGTCCTCGACGCCATCCTCGAAGGCGACGTGATCGAGGACGTGGACGTCATCGCCGTCCGGCGATAGCTCCCCAGTCGCATGGAGTACCAAGCGCTGCTCGCCGTGGCCGTGGACGCCGCCCGGGCGGCGGGTGACCGCCTTCGGCGGGACTTCCATGCGCCTGGCGGCGCGCGCGGCGGCGGCGACAAGGCAGCCGCCGACACGGAGGCCGAGGTCGACATCCGCCGGCGCCTGGAGACCGCGTGGCCGGGCGCGGGGTACGTCGGCGAGGAAACGGGCCGTCGGCCCGGTGGGCAGGACGGATACGGGCACGTCTGGCTCGTCGATCCGAACGACGGCACGCGCGCGTACCTGGAAGGTCATCGGGGGAGCGCGGTGTCCATCGCGCTGCTCAGGAACGGCGTCCCCGTCCTCGGGGTCGTCTTCGCGTTTGCCGCTCCGGACGACACGGGAGACCTGTTCGCGTGGGCCGAGCAGTGTGGTCCCTTGCAGCGAAACGGACAGGCCATCGTGCGGCCGCCGTGGCCCCAGGCACTCGACTCGACGTCGGTGGTGCTTCACTCCCACACCGCGGACCGCCGCCCCGAGGCCAACGCCGCGCTGACGCTGCCGGCCCGCTACCGCGCCGTGCCGAGCATCGCGTACCGGCTGGCCCTCGTCGCTGCGGGAGAAGCCAGCGCCGCCGTCTCGCTGAACGGGCCAGGGGCGTGGGACTACGCTGCCGGACACGCCCTGCTGCGCGCCGCCGGCGGCGCCTTCGTCGATGAGGACGGCCATCCGGTCACCTACACGCCCGACGGACACAGCCACGTGAGCCTCTGCTTCGGCGGCGCGCCCGCCCTCGTACGGGAGTTGCGGCACCGGGAGTGGACGCGGGTGTTCGAGCAGCCCAAGATCACGCCCGCGTACTACGATCTCGTCTGGCCGGCGCGCGGACAGCACGTTGAAAGCGCCGGTCGGCTGATGCGGGGCCAGGGATGCCTGCTGGGTCACCTCGCCGGGGACGCGCTCGGCAGCCAGGTGGAATTCGAGGCGGCCGCGGCCATCCGCACGCGTCACCCGGACGGCGTGCGACAACTCACGGACGGCGGCTGCTGGGACACGATCGCCGGACAACCCACCGACGATGGCGAGTTGACGCTGATGCTCGCCCGGGCCATCGACCGGGCAGGGGCGTACGACGTGGAGGCGGCCGCCACCGCCTACGCGCACTGGTTCCGGTCGCAGCCGTTCGATTGCGGCATGACCACGCGCCAGGCCCTCGGGGCGATCAGGGGCCCGGACCTCGACGCGGGTCACGCGGCCGCGCGGGCACGCGAGCACGCGAATCGGGAGAGCCAGGCCAACGGCGCCCTCATGCGCATCGCTCCCCTCGCCCTCCTGCGCTATGGGGCAAGCCCGGAGGACCTGGCCGAGGAAGCGCGGAAGGATGCCCAGCTCACGCATCCCCACGAGGTGTGCCAGGAAGCCAACGCCGTCTACGCCGTGGCCCTCGCGTACGCCATCGACAGCGGCGCATCGGCTCGGGAGGTCTACGAATTCACCGCGCGGTGGGCCGCGCAGCACGGCATCTCCCCGGAGGTCGTCGCCGCGCTCGAACGAGCGACCCTCGCGGCTCCGGCGGACGTCCAGACCCACCAGGGGTGGGTGCTGGTCGCGTTCCAGCACGCGTTCCATCAGCTCCTGCACGCGCCCTCGCTCGAGGAGGGACTCGTGCAAACCGTGATGGCCGGTGGCGATACGGACACGAACGCCGCAGTGGCCGGGGCCCTGCTCGGCGCCGTGCACGGCCGCGACGCCGTGCCCCTGCCATGGCGGCAGCTGGTGCTGTCCTGTCGGCCCATCGAGGGACTGCCCGGCGTGAGGCGTCACCGGCCGCGATGCCTCTGGCCGGTGGACGTCCTGACGCTCGCGGAGCGCCTGCTGGATCTGGGCAGTCAGCCGGAGGAAGCCGCCTGAGAGAAAGCCGCCTGAACCCGCGTCGTGGACGTGCCTACGTGTCGGCGAGCCAGCGACCGAGCAGCGGTTCCTTCGACCGGGCCAGCACGAACCCCGTCGCGGCCAGGCCCAGGAACAGCACGACCAGGAACAGGCTCTGCTCGAAGTACGGCTTGCCCGGGTCGAGCGTCAACGGCACGTCCTTGGTGACGAAGTGGGTGAAGAACGCCACGACCCCCGCGACCAGCCCGAACCGGAAGATCGTGCCGAGCACGATGAGCACGATCACCGCACCGATGGCGAGGTCCAGGGCGAGCATGCCCGTCTGGATCATGCCCTCGGCGGCCAGGAACGAGAACACGAAGATGGCAAGCGCGAAGGCCAGCCAGGCCCGCCGGACGAGCACGCGCGCGAGCACGAGGCCCAGGGCTCCGAGCATGGCGTTGCTCAACGCTGACGACAGCCTGTCGAGCAGCAGGCCGCTCGTCTGACGAGCGCCTTCGAGCGCGGCCAGCGACGATGGCGCAGGGCGGAATTCGGGCCACCCCGCAAGTGACGGCAACAGGTAGTGGCCGAGGGTGAGCGACGTCATGAGCAGTCCGGCGGCCACGCCGATGACCAGATCGCGTCCCACCATCGCGTCGCGGACGCGACCCGCGATGACGCGCGACCACGTGATGAGCATTTGCGGCCAGGTGCGGCGGACCTGGGGTTCGAGCGCGATGTAGAACAGTCCGTAGACCGCCGCGGCCAGCAGCGCGCGCCCGGCCACGGCCCCGAGGCGTCCCAGTTCCAGGGGGGCGACCGCCACGTGGTCTGCCAGGAGCACCCATGCGGCGAGTTCCACGCCGAAGATGGTCGCCGCCAGTCGCCAGGCGCCCAGCCGATCGCCTCGCCCGCGCCGGAGGTTGCGGCGCGCCAGCAGCACACCCCCCATGAGCATCACGGGGAGGATGATGACCGAGGCCGCGTAGGACACGAACTCCGTGGCGCCTCGCGCGGCGCGCGTGCCCGGGCGACCGTCCGGCGTTGGTGTCCAGGGTCCCCGAACCAGGAAGCTGACGGGCATGCCTTCCCACGACGCCGCTTCGACGCTGAGCGTCACGCCCGGCAGCGCCGGCGGCGAGCCCGTCCAGGCCCGTCGCGCATCGGCATACACAAGGGGTGTCGTCGTCGGGGACGTGTCCGTGAAGCCCTCCAGGGGCAGACCCGCAGCGCTGAACAGCGCCGACCACTCCACGGGTGCCTCTCCCGAGTCGGCCGGCGTTCTGCGCGCACCAGGGACGACCGCCAGCTCCACGAGGCGTCCCTGCGTGTCGAGGACCAGGAGCGTCATGCCTGGGGTGGTCAGGGCCGGATCGCGCGGCTGCGCGGTTCGCGCGGCCGGATTGGCGGCGACGAGGGGCTCTGGACTCGAGCGGTACCAGAACAGCAGGGGCGCCGGCTGGCCCGTTGCGAACGCCCTGGTACGGATGTCCGCGTCGGGCTGTGCCCGAATCCAGTCGAGGGCCGCGGTGGAACGCTGGAAGCCGTCGGCCCGGTCCACGGCGTCTCTGCCGAGACCAAACTGACGTTCGAGCGCCTGTGCCCGGTCCCGGAGGCTGTCCGCGCTCAGGGCGTCGGGCAACCGGCTCACCAGCAGGAAGCGGTCGGCCAGTGCCGCGCACGTCCCCAGCGCCACGAGCACGAACACGATCAGCAGCCCGCCGACCCAGGGACGCAGCGTGGCGACATCGCCGCCCGCCGCCGCGACCATCTCCGGCGACGGCGTTTCTCCCGCGGCGAGCGCGAGCGCCAGCGCATCGCCGCCGGGCAGTGCACCTGCCACCGCGAGTGCCGATCCTGTCCGGCTGGCCGGGTCCGGGTCCAGGCACTGCAGGATCGCCCGCTCGACGGCCGGGGTCAGGCCGGGCACGACCTCGCTCGGCAGCGCGTACGACCGGAACTCGTGCTGTTTCCGCAGCTCCTCGATCGTCTTCGCCTGGAACGCCCGTCGGCCGGTGAACAGCTCGTAGAGCACCAGGCCCAGCGCGAAGATGTCGCTCTTCTCCGACGCGTCGCGTCCGGCCAGTTGCTCCGGTGCCATGTACGCCGGCGTGCCCGCCAGCGCCTCTGCGCGACCGTCGCGGGTCGTGGCCAGGCCGAAGTCCGTGAGGCGCACCCTGCCGCTGGCGTCGAGCATCACGTTGGCGGGCTTCAGGTCACGATGCAGCACGCCGCGCGCGTGCGCGGCGGCCACGCCCGCGCAGACCTGGCGCGCCAGCTCCAGCGCGCGGTCCTCCGAGAGTCGCCCCATCCGTTTGAGTACAGACGAGAGATCCTCCCCGTCCACGTACTCCATGGTCAGGAAGTGCAGCCCGTCGGTCAGGGCGAGGTCGTGGACGCGACAGACGTTCGGGTGCGACACCTGGCGCGCGGCGCGCACCTCGTTCTGCAGTTGCGCGATTCGCGCGGGATCGTGCTGCAGCGCTTCCGGGAGGAACTTCAGCGCGACCGGTTGATCGAGCACCAGGTCGTCTGCGCGGTACACCTCGCCCATGCCGCCCTGGCCCAGCTTCGCGATGATGCGGTAGCGGTCCGCGAGGATGGTGCCAGGCTCGAAGCGGCCGTGGAGGGAGGAGCCGGAGCGCGTGAGTCGTCCGGAGGAGCCGCTGGAGCGTGGCACGTGGCTCGACGGGGTCGGCGTGCCCAGTCGCGTCGCGACGTCTGGCTCGTCTGCCGGGCGGGTGGGGTCGTCGGCCACGGCGCGTGCGGCGCTACGAAACGGCCGGTTCGAGCATGCGGATCGTGCCCGCGGACGCGTCCACCTCCACCTCGGCACCGATCGGCAGCGTGAACTGGCGGTCGACGTGGCCGATCATCGCGCCCTGCCAGGCGGGGACGCCGAGCGGCTTCACGTGGTCCGCGAGGACGTCTGGAATCGTGAGCGATCCGAACCCCTCCCCCGGGTCGCAGTCGGTGCACGTCCCCCAGATGACCGCACGAGCTTTCTGGAGGATGCCGGCGAGGCGCAGTTGCGTGAACATGCGGTCCAGGCGGTAGGGTGCCTCCTCGACGTCTTCGAGGAAGAGCACACAGCCCTCCCAGTCCGGGAGGAAACCTGACCCGATGATGGTCGTGAGCACCGTGAGGTTGCCGCCGAGGAGCCGACCGCGCGCCGTGCCGGGGGTGATGGTGCTCACCCGGTGCTCGACCTGCGTCAGGAACTCCCCCTTGTCCCTGAGGTTCTCGAAGGTGACGGCCTCGGCATCCATGAGCACGCGCCTGAACCAGCTCACGTTGAAGGCATTCCACTGGGAGGCGCCGACGGGCGCGTGAAACGTGATCACCCCGGTGCGAGCGAAGAAGGGCAGGAGCAGGGCGGTGATGTCGCTGTAGCCGATGATCGCCTTGGGCGACCGGGCGAGCGCGTCGAAGTCCAGCAGCGGCAGCAGCCGCGCGGAGCCCCAGCCCCCGCGGACGCAATGGATGGCGCGCACGTCGGGGTCGTGCAGCATCGCATTCACGTCGGCCGCCCGCTCCTCGTCGGTGCCGGAGAAATACCCGCGGCGCTTGAGCAGGTTCCGGCCGCGCTTCGTGCCGAAGCCCAGTGCCGCGAGAGACTCCTCCATGATGTCCACGAGCGCAGGATCCCAGGTGGCGCTCGCGGGTTCGACCAGGCCGATCGTGTCGCCGGGTTTCAGGCGCGGAGGCCTGATGACGCGCCGCAGTGTGCCCTGTGCGATGCCCTCGGAGGGCCGGGCCTGCGGGTGTCGGGTTTCGGAGGGCCGGGCCTTCAGGCCCGGCCACACCACCCCCGCCGTTCCCCCGAGCAACAGGTCACGTCGTGTGCGGTTCATGTCCGCGCTAGCGTTGCGGCCTGGAGGCGGCCATGCGGTCCAGCAGGTCGCCAAGCCGCTTGACCTCTTCGCCGTATCGCGCCCAGTCGCCCTCGCGCTGCGCCGCGAGCGCCCGTGCGTACGTCTCACGTGCCGCGGCGGCCAGTTGTTCAATCGCGGCGTCCGCCGGGGGCAGTGGAGGGAGCGTTCCTGGCTGGAGACTCACGCCGGGTGATGCGACGGCCGCCCCTGGCGCGGTCGTCGACTCGGGCCTCTGGTCCGCGGCCTGAGCCTGTCCCGATGCGGCCAGTCCGGGCACGGGCTTCGAGCCGCCGTGCACCGGGAAGATCCGGTTGAGCGCCAGTTCGAGGGTCTCCTCCATGACGATCTGGCCCTGGTAGGCGACGATCACACGCTTGAGTTCGGGGATCTTGCCGCCCGCCGATCGCAGGTAGAGCGGCCGGATGTAGATGAGCGACTCCTCGATGGGGATCACGAGCAGCGTGCCCTGGATCACCTCCGAGCCCTGCTGGTTCCACAGGGTGATCTGCGGCGAGATGGCCTGGTCCTGGTTGATGCGGGCCACCACCTGCCGCGGGCCGAAGATCACCTTCTGTTTCGGGAACTCGAAGACCATCAGCCGGCCGTAGTTGGGCTCGTCGCTGCGCGCCACCATCCACGCGGCGAGGTTGTCCTTCTGGCGTGGCGTGAGCGGCAGCATCTGGATGTACTCGGTCTTCTGCTCACCCGGCAGCTTCATGATCGTGTAATACGGCAGCATCCCCGAGCCTTCGCCGGACCTTGCCTCGAGCACCGGGACCTCCCATTGATCCTCCTTGTTGTAGAAGGTCGCCGGGTTGCTCATGTGGTAGGTCGAGAACATCTGGACCTGCAGCTGGAAGATGCCCTGGGGGTAGCGCAGCCGCGTCCGCAAGCTTTCAGGCATCTCCGCCAGCGGCTTCAGCAGGCCGGGAAAGACCTTGGCGATCGTCTGTGCGACCGGGTCCGCGGGATCGACCAGATAGAAGGAGGTGCGGCCGTGGTAGGCATCGACGGTGGCCTTGATCGAGTTGCGGATGTAGTTGAGGCCGCCGCTGCGCGCCGGCGTCGAGTACGGGTAGCGGTCGCTCACCGTGTAGGCGTCCTGGATCCAGTACAGCCGGCCGTCGGCGATGGACAGGTACCGGTCGCCCTCGTAGGTCAGGAACGGCGCAATGCGTCGCACGCGGTCCGGGATGCGCCGGTGGTACATCGCGCGCGACTCCGGCGTCAGGTTGTCGCTGAAGAGCACGTCCTTCGACCCGAAGCGGACAGCGAACAGCAGCTTGCGCAGGAAGCCGTTGAGCGGGACCCCCCCCTCGCCGTCGTACGTCGT
This sequence comes from uncultured Vicinamibacteraceae bacterium, assembly GCA_964387935.1. Taxonomy (GTDB): domain Bacteria; phylum Acidobacteriota; class Vicinamibacteria; order Vicinamibacterales; family JAFNAJ01; genus CAYLZN01. The sequence continues at coordinate 12,925 of CAYLZN010000138.1, forward strand.
CGTGACGTTGTCCTCGCCCCGCGGGTAGTGGAACTCCGGCGTCTTCGTGCGCACGAACACGTGGTCGTTCGACAGCTCGCCGTAGTAGATGCTCGGTTCGCGCACCTCGAGGTCCACGGTGGACTCGGGGGGCAGGTTCTTGATGAACAGGACGGGCAGGCCTTCCGGCGTGACCTGGTTGACCGGTCCGAGCGTGATGCCATAGCCGTGGGTGAAGGTGAGCCGCTCGTTGATCCACGTGCGGTTCGGCAGGCTGTTGGAGTTCAGCTCGCGCGCCGACAGCATGATCTGGCGGTACTCGCCGTCGATCACGTAGCGGTCGTTGTGGACCGATACGAAGTCGTAGTAGGTCCGGATCTCCTGGATCTGTCCGAAGGTGTCGAGCAGCG
>CAYLZN010000139.1:0-13215 GCA_964387935.1 uncultured Vicinamibacteraceae bacterium
GGCCTCGAGACCGTGCGACACCCCGAACGCGTGATCGAGAAAGCGGGCCTGGCGCTCGACGGCGCCGCCGTGCTCGTGAACGAGCTGCTCAAGCCCTCCGACCCACGGTCCCCGCTCAAGGGTGAATTCGGTGCCCGCAAGCGCGTCGCGTGGTCCGCCCCGGTGCCGTTGCAGGACATCAAGACCATCGGGGCACGGGTCGGAGCCAAGGTGAACGATGTGCTGGTTGCGGGCATGACGGGCGCCCTCCGCCACTACCTCGCTGGACGCGGCATGGACGTGGAGCACGCGACGCTCCGCGCGATGGTCCCGGTGGACCTGCGTCCGCGCGATCGCGCACTCGATCTGGGCAACGAGTTCGGCCTCGTGATCCTGGAGCTGGCAATCGCCGCCGAAGACCCGCTCGCCCGAGTCCGGCTGACCAAGGCACACATGGACGTGCTGAAGCGCTCGCCGGAAGCTATGGCCATCATGGCCCTGTTCAACCTCTTCGGCCGTGGTCCCAAGATCGTCGAGGACTTCGCCGTCGATCTGTTCAGCAGCAAGGCCAGCCTGGTCCTGACCAACGTGGCCGGGCCCCTGCGGCCGCTCTACCTCGCCGGCACGCCGATTGACCGCATCATGTTCTGGGTGCCGCACCCGGGCAAGCAACTGGGCATGGGGATCAGCATCCTGAGCTACAACGGGAACGTGTCGCTCGCCGTGATCGCGGACGCGCACCTCGTGCCGGATCCCGAGGCCATCACGGACCAGTTCGGCCGCGAGTTCGCCGAGATGCTCCGCCTGGCGCACGAGCCCCTTGCGGCGGCGCCGGTACGCGCGGCGAAGGCCCGGAAGCCACGCGCGCGGAAGCAGACTGGAGGCGCGAGCGGGGCAGACAAACCTCGGCGGCGTCCGCGCCAGGCGGGTTGAGCGGGTCACGAGCCCCACGCGCAGCGACGGCGTGCCGTGGCAAGGAGTGTGCACTTGCCCGGCTCAGGGAAGGAGCCGACATGCGACCTCTCTGTCATGGCCTGCTCGTCGTCGCCAGCGCGCTCGTTGGTCTCGGGCTGACGGGCGCATCCGCACACGCCCAGGTGGACGCCGGGTACCTGGCGGACTGGAAGGACGGGGAATTGCGCGTTGCCTACGATCCCGCCTCGCAGGAGTCGTCGGCGACGCTCGCCCTCGTGCCGGGAGCCTCCGGCGAGGGCGCGCCCGTCATCCTCGTCTGGGAGGCTCGCTGGCCGGGCCGCGCGACCGGGCAGGTGCCGACATTCCTCGAGGTGCGGAGTTACCTGCAGCCGCTGGCCGACCAGAGGGTCCAGCGCCGGATCGACTTGCGCTTCATCCTGCGAAGTGGCGCCAGCAGCCCCGTCACGCTCTACTTCTTCGGCGGCAACTGGGGGGTCTTCGGGTTCATTCCTCCAGGCGACGAGATTCCCGTCGTCCGATTCCCGTTGACGACGTCGGAGCTGGCGGCCCTGGCGGTGAGCGAGGAGATCTCCGGCGAAGCGATGGGCTTCGCGTTCGCCTTGACGGCTTCTCAGCTCGAGGCGCTCAGCACGTTCGCCCGCCTGGTCCGGTTACCCGGGCGCTAGAGTCCCGGTACCCGCCTCATCGAGCCGTGGCATACTGAGGCTCCCTTTCGCCAGGAGCCTGCCCGTGCCCAGCCGCCGCTCGTTCCTCTGGATATCGTCGGTCTCGTCGGTGCTCGCCGCTAGCGGCGGGCTGCGCGCGCAGGGGCGCGGCAACACCACCCCCGGAGCGCTGCCGCCACCGATTGCCGCGCTCTCCTCGAAGAAGGACCGGGCCCGTCCGATCACGGTGGAGGAGCGGCGGGGGCGCCTCGACAAGGCGCGCCGGCTCATGGCCGAGCAGCGGCTCGATGCGCTGATGCTCACAGGCGGCACGTCGATGGTGTATTTCACCAACGTGCGCTGGGGACTCAGCGAGCGTCTGCTCACGTGCGTCATTCCCCAGCGCGGCACCCCGTTCGTGGTGTCACCGGGCTTCGAGGAAGAGCGGGCCCGCGAGCAGCTCGCCACGGGACCGCTGGCCGACGCCGAGGTGCTGACCTGGGAGGAAGACGAGAGTCCTTACGTGCGGGTCGCCCAGGGCCTGAAGGCCAGAGGCATGACGGGCGGGCGCCTCGGCATCGAGGAGACCGTGCGCTTCGTGTTCAGCGACGGCGTGGCGCAGGCGATGCCGGCGCTCACGCTGACGAGCGGCACTCCGGTGACGGCGGGCTGCCGCGTGGTCAAGGACGCGCACGAGCTTCAGCTCATGCGAGTGGCCGCGGCCGTCACGCTCGAGGCCTACGAAGCCGCGTGGAAGAGCCTCGAGGAGGGCATGACGCAGGCCGACTTCGCGCGCCTCGTGGCGCAGGCGCATCAGCAGCTCGGGTTCCAGGGCGGCGCCAGTGTCCAGGTGGGTCAGTACTCGGCGCTTCCCCATGGGTCGGCGACACCCCAGGTCGTCCGCGAGGGGACGATTCTCCTCATCGACGGCGGCTGCAACGTCGAAGGCTACGTGTCCGATATCAGCCGGACCTTCGTGCTGGGCAAGCCCTCCGACAAGATGCAGCGCGTCTTCGACATCGTCCGCCAGGCGCAATCTGCGGCACTTGCCGCCGCGCGCCCCGGTGTGCCGTGCCAGGCGGTGGACGCGGCGGCCCGGAAGGTGATCGAGGACGCTGGGTACGGACCGGGTTACAAGTACTTCACGCACCGGGTCGGTCACGGCATGGGGATGGACGGTCATGAGTGGCCGTATCTCGTGAAGGGCAACACGCTGCCGCTGCAGCCGGGCATGACGTTCAGCGACGAGCCCGGCGTCTACATCCGGGGTGAGTTCGGCGTCCGCCTCGAGGACGACATGGTCATCACCGAGACCGGCGCGGAACTGTTCACGCCGCAGAGCACGTCCCTGACCGTGCCGTTCGGCTCGAGCTGACGGAGATCATGGCCGGCGAGCGGCGGTGCCACGATACTGGACCGATGATGCGCGCGTGCTTCGCACTCCTCCTGGTCCTGCTGATCGGCGCGACCGCCTGTTCACGGTCCACTCCCGACGATGGTTCGTCGGCCACCGCGGCTGAGGCGGCACGCGACACCCTCGACGCCTGCCCGCTGCTCACCCCCGCTGCGATCGCGGAGATGCTGGGCGAGTCGCCTGGTCCCCCGGAGCGGACGCCCGGGAAGTTCGCGGCGACCTGCAAGTGGCCCTCAGCCGACGGGCGGAACCCGGAACTGGTCCACGTGCTGATCACCACGGGCTCCGCGGTCTCGTCGTTCGAGGACTACGATCGCCGCGGGCGCGCCGCGATGAAGGGGCGATTCGCCCATACGCCCATCCAGCGTGTCGAGGGGTTCGGGGATTTCGCGGTCTGGGCCGGCGATGAGGCGTCGGGCGCCCTCCAGGTGTTCGAGGGTGGCACGCTCGTCCAGGTGACGGTGGCACGCGTAGGTGACCGTGCGGCGCTCGACGTGGCCCGGGCGTTGATGGGGAGGGTCAGGAAGTAGACAGGCGTACGGCGTACGACGTACGGCGTACGGCGGCGTACGGCTTGCGGCTGGTTACGCGGCGGCGGTGCTGCCCTGCACTCCCCTCGGGCGCACCTGTCCGATGTCGATCCGACCCTCCGGGAAGAAATCGGCGAACGCCGGCCGGCGCGACGCGGCCAGGCGCGCGGCCACCGCGTCGGCGCGGGCGGTGTCGAACGCGATGCCGTGGAACGCGAGGTCACCGCGCATGCGATACTCCAGCGCGTGAATCCGGCGCAGCGTGCTCAGGTAGGCCCCGCGCCAGATCTCCAGGTACGGCCGATGGTCCATGGGGTTCACGGACATGATGCGTCGGATCTGGTTCGCGGGCAGGAACGTGTACATGCTGACGTGCGGGTGCTTGCGCAGCACCCAGTTCCGGGTGGTCTCGTATCGGGTGTAGGACACGGTGCGGATGTCCTGATCCGCGTTGTACACCACGCCGCGCGACCGTGAGTAGCCCGCCTCCTTGGCGACGTACGGCACGAGCGGGTCGAGCGCGAAGATCAGATCGGCGCCCTTCTTGATCGCATCGACGAAGTTCGACGTCCGCGTGACCGCGCCGTCCTCGTAGAAGCGCCCGTCGATCTCGGTGGGCGCGAAGACGGGGTTCAGGCTCATCGAGGCCTGGATGGCCAGGCTGATGGGCACGTGGTCGTGAGGCGGTTCGCCGAACAGCACGTGTTCCTTGCGGTCCTGATCCGTCGCCCCGATGTAGAGGCCCCGACGCAGCCGGCGGAAATCGTTGGTGTGGCCGTGGCGCGAGAAGGCGTGCTCGAGCAGCGACCCGAACCCGCCCGTGTTGAAGGGCGCGTGGATGAGGTCCCCGTACTCGAAGACGAGCGACTCGAGCGAGAAGGGCAGCCGCAGCCGCATCAGCTCCGCCGCCCCGGCCCGCAGGATCGAGAACAACTGGCGTACCGGCGCGGTGAGGCCTGGGGTGTCGACATGGGCCAGGTCCAGCAGGTTGAGGTCGAGCGGCGGAATGCGGCCGCCTTTGGCGCTCGCCACCGCGGCCATGAACTCGCCGACGGTGAAGCCGTTCGCCAGCATGCCGGCCAGCACGCTGCCCGCACTGATCCCGAAGTAGAGGTCGAAGTCGTTCAGGGCGCCGGGCGAACAGCAGTCCTCGAGACATTTGAGCGAGCCCATCTCGAAGTAGAGCCCGGTGATGCCCCCGCCCGACGCGCACAGCGCCAGCTTGCCCACGCGGCGATGCTGGGTCAGCGCCGCCACCTCCTGGAGCACGCGGCGTGCGAACTCGGACTTCGGGGGCAGGTGCTCGCACCCGGGATTCAGGTGGCAGGTCGATTGGTCGCGCATGACACGGCCCACCCCGCGGCCCCCGAGCGTTGCGATCTGCGAATCCACCTCGAGCACGTCGGCGCCGGACACCAGGACCAGGATGCGATGGAACCCGTACCGCCGCTCGATGTCGGGCTCCCGGTCCATCGCGTCGAGCAGCGCCAGTCCCTTCTCGAACTCGCGGCCCCGCGCCCCCTTCGAGCGGACCGGCTCGCGCAGATCGAGGAGCACGAGGTTGAAGAACTCGCGGTGCAGCGTGTCGAGGGCCTGCGGCACGCTGTGTCGCACCACCACGCGGAACGTCGCATGCGCGCAACTGACGATACTGTCGCGGGAGCGCTGGCGGACCTCGCACTCCTGAATCTGCTTCAGCGCTTTGAAGAACTGATCCGAAAGGCCTTTCCTGGAAGAGTAGTACAGAACCCGCTTGAACGCCGGTGCAGGCGTCGGCATTACGGACCTCCACGTGGCCCCGCGGACGGCGAGACCAGGGTTTCCGGGAGCGGGCTGGGGGGCGAGGACCCGGACCGTTGAGAACGGTCCCCGCCATTTTAGCGCTGAAGTGCCGCAGCGCGACGCCACGTCCACTGTCCGCTCCGCGCGACAGTGCGGCCAGAGTCGAGGACGGGGGCTCGCGGCACGCGCGGCGTGGAACGGCATTCGAGGCGCTGAATCGCACCGATTCGTGGCCGCCGGGTGTGGAGCGGTCATTGCTTCTTGCCCGGGCGGCAGCCTGCCTCTGGAGGTGCGCGTGCGCGCCAGATCTTCGTTCGTCCTGTTGCTCGGCACCGTGGCCGTTGCGTGCAGCCTGGCCACGGCCGAGGCCTACTCCCAGCCCCGCCACGGGGCCCCGCCTCCCTCCGGGTCCGGCCGGTCACACGGTGGAGTGCGGGGCGCGGTCTTCGTAGGGGTTGGAAGTCCCTGGGGCTGGGGCGGTCCGTTCTACAGCCCGTTCTTCTGGCCCTGGTGGGGCTATCCCTCCTTCGGGTGGGGGCCCGCGTGGTTCTACGGCGCGGCCTTCGATCCCACGAGTGAGGTTCGCCTGCAAATCACCCCGAAGCAGGCCGAGGTCTACGTGAACGGGTTTTTGGCCGGGACCGTGGACGACTTCGACGGGACCTTCCAGCGCCTCCGCCTGGCGCCAGGAGAGCATGAGTTGGTCTTCTACCTCGAGGGCTATCGCACCGTGCGACAGAAGGTGCTGCTGACGGCGGGTGCGGACTTCAGGATCCGCCACACGATGGAGCCGCTGGCGCCCGGTGAGGCGCCGGAGCCGAGGCCGCAGCCTGCGACGCCCGTTCCAGCGACGCAACCGGCCCCGGGCGTCCCCGGCCCGCCGCCGCAGCCGGACTTCCCGCCAGCTCCGCCAGAACCGCGCCGGGCCCCGTCACCGCCGTCGCCACCGGCCCCGCCGGTCGCCCCGGCACCGCACGTGAGCGCTGCGCAGAGCTTCGGCACCTTGTCCATCCGCGTACAGCCAGCGGGGGCGGACGTATTCGTCGATGGAGAACGCTGGGTGGGTCCCGAAGCGGGCGAGCGCCTGGACCTGCAGCTCGGTGAGGGTCTCCATCGCATCGAGGTCCACAAGGAGGGTTTCAAGTCGTATTCCGGCGAGGTGCAGGTGCGTCGAGGCGAACGCGCGACGCTGAACGTCAGCCTTCCTGCCAGGTGAGGGCAGGCGAGCCCCGCGTGTGCCTGGAACATCACGATCTCGAGGAGGGACTGACCATGAAATGGACTGAGACGCTGGGGCGCGCCCTGGCCGCGTGTGCACTCGCGTTCGTGCTGGCGGATTCGGCCGCTGCCCAGACCCCTGACCCGGGGTCAGCCGACCAGCCGGCCCCGACCCCACAGGGGCCGCTGGTCATGGAACGAATCAAGAGCGGCGCCTTCTTCGCGCCCGACGTGAAGATTACCGACATCGATGGCCGGACCGGCACCCTCGTCGGGGGCTACGGCGGGTGGCTCACCGACGAGACGCTCTTCGTCGGCGCCGGCGGGTCCTGGCTCGCCAACGACCCCAACGATATCGACATGTACTACCTCGGCCTCGTCGCCGGCTGGCGCGTGCCGCTGGGCCAGGCCGTGCGATTTGGCGTCCGGGGCCTCGTCGGCGGTGGCGAAGCGACCCTGTGGGACACCTTCTCACCCGATTTGAGCCCGGGGCGTCCGACGCCGAAGGACCGGCCCGGCGGCCAGCCCTCGCTGCCGAACCGCCCCGGCACGATCAGGTATCGCTACGCCGACGGGTTCGTGGTGTTCGAGCCGCAGGCCGACGTCACGATGCGCCTCGCCAACTGGATGGCCATCACCCTGGGAGGGGGGTACCGCTTCATCGGGGGGGCCTACGCCGGAGATCGGTTGAGCGGAGCGACCGGGAGTGTCGCGCTGCAATTCGGCGGCGGCCGCTGAGCGGCTATGGCATCATGCCCCCGCGCAACCGGGAGGGCATGATGCGGCGATGGTTCAGTGTGCTGGGGGTGGGCGCGATTGCCGCGGTCACCGTGTCGGTCGGCGCCCAGTCGCGGCCGCCGGGCGTCGAGGCGCAGGACGCCTCGGAGTTCTCGGTCGTCGAGGCGACGATTCCTGACATGCAGGCGGCGATGGCGGCCGGCCGTGTCACGTCCCGCGAGCTTGTGGTGCAATCGCTCGCGCGGATCGCGTACTTCGAGGACCTCGTCAACGCGACCATGGCCGTGAGTCGGTCGGCGCTGGCCGAGGCCGAGGCGCGAGATCGGGAGCGGGCGCAAGGAAAAGTCAGGGGCCCGCTGCACGGCATTCCCATCGCGCTCAAGGACAACATCCACACGACCGACATGCCGACCACCGGCGGGGCGCTGGCCTTCCGGGGCCTCGTCCCGCCGTACGAGGCCACTCTAACCAGGCTGTTGAAGGACGCCGGCGCCGTCATCGTGGCCAAGACGATGATGACGGAACTCGCCAACTGGGTGGCGGGCAGCCCGACGCCCATGCCCGGCAACTACTCCGCGCTCGGGGGCTTCGGCCTGAATCCGTACGACCCGCGCACCGATCCCCGGCCGGGGTTCAACGACGGCCGGCCGGCGCTCGGGACGGGCGGGTCCAGCTCCGGCATTGGCACGGCGATGAGTTTCTGGGCGGCCAACGTGGGCACGGAAACGTCTGGCTCGATCCTCAGCCCCTCGAACCAGCACATGCTGGTCGGCATCAAGCCGACGGTGGGGCGCGTGAGCCGCCACGGTGTGATCCCGATCACCGCCGATCAGGACACGCCCGGTCCGATGGCGCGCACGGTCACCGACGCGGCCATCCTGCTGGGCGCGCTCGAAGGCCCGTCACCCGACCCCAACGACCCGGCCACGAGCGCCTGCACGCCGCCACCCGGTCGGGACTACACGAAGTTCCTGGTCCGCGACGCGCTGGACGGCGCGCGCATCGGCGTGCCTCGCGCGTTCTACTACGACCAGGTGACCCCTCCGGGAGCCACGCGGCCGACGGGAGGTCTCAACGCCGAGCAGGCTGCGGTCATGAAGGAGGCGATCGAGATCCTCCGGCAGGCAGGGGCCGTGCTCGTCGATCCCGCGGACATCCCGAGCGTGGTGGACAGGGACCCGCAGCGGAACTACGGGCTCTGGGGCATCTGCAGCGGGGTGGAGGGGCGCCGGGGCAGGGACGCGGACTGTTCGATCGTGTTCAAGTATGGGATGAAGCGCGACTTCAACGCCTGGCTCGCGACCTTGGGCCCAGGCACCTCGATCAAGACGCTCACCGACCTTCGCTTCTTCAACCTCGCGAACGTGGGACGACACGCGATCAAGTACGGGCAATCGCTGCTCGACATCTCCGACGAGATGGACCTCGTGGCCGACAGGGCGCGCTACGAGGCCGACCGCCGCAAGGACCTCGACCTGGCCGGGACGCACGGCATCGCCGAGGTGATGCAGGCGCAGCGGCTGGACGCGCTGTTGTTCCCCGGGGCGAGCGGGGCGGCCATAGCGGCACGGCCGGGGTATCCGACGGTGATCGTGCCGTTCGGGCGCGTGCCGAACTCGCCGACCCCGCCGCTGCCGGCATCGTTCGACGCGAAGCCGTCGCCGTTCGGGGTGAGCTTCACCGGGCTCTCATGCTCGGAGCCGCGCCTGATCGCGCTTGCGTACGCGTTCGAGCAGGCGACAAAACGACGGGTGCCGCCGGAGATTCAGTGACACGGGCAGGCGTACGGCGTACGGCGGCGTACGGGCAAGACGGGGCGTGCGGCGGCGTACGGGCAGGGACAGCGGTGCGGGGTAGCGTCAGGCGTACGGTCAGGGCTTCTTGCTGGCGGCCTCGCGGCCGCCCATCGACTCGAGCGCGCCGATGGCAGCGCGTGAGGCCGCGATGATGTCGCGCTCCTCGCCCCCGAGGTAGATGCGGCCGAACGAGCCGAACGCCCGCACCTCGAGGATGTTCACCCGAGCGTGCTTCTCGGCCTCGTTTGCGGCAATGGCCGCATAGGCCGCCGGCTCGACCTCGAGGACGAACAGGCTCTGCCTGGCCAGCAGCAGCGTCCCGTGCCGCATGCGGTTGATCAACTGCGCGTGGTGCGCGTCCACGTTGTGGATCACCTGACTGGAGAGGATCCGCGGCTTCCAGCGATCCTCTTCGCGCAGGCCGAGCGCGTCGAGAATGGCCGCACCGGCAGCGAGCACCTCCGCCTGGGACGGCGAGTGCACCTCGAGCAGGCCGTACAACCGCTCGATGATCTGCATCCCGGGGCGGACCGAGGTCGTCTTCACCGCGACGTCGGTGATGCGGTTGATCTCGATGCCAGGGGCGATCTCCACCCAGAGCGAGGCATCCTCGGGAAGCGGGAGGAAGCCCTGCGCCACGGTGCCGAGGAAGGCGGCGTGCTGGGCCTGGAGGGAGTCGAGGAACACGTACGATCGCAGTTCGGCCAACGGTGTGTGAACTCCTGACCAGCGGCACGTTACACCGACGCGGCCCTGCGGGCAAGATCGCGCCCGGCACGGTGGCCACTGCGATAGGATGACCGGCGCCCGTCATGCGCGACATCGCCAGACCCTGGGCCCTCGTTCTCGTCACTGGCCTGGCGCTGCGCCTGGTCGCGCTGCCGCTGCCTGGCACGCTCGACACCTCGATCTGGAAGATCTGGGCCTTCAGCGCAGCCAGCGACTCGCCGGCGCGGCTCTACGGCACTGGCGGCTCTCCCCCCGAACGACGACGGCTCGGGTACGACGGCCGGTTCACGACGGTCGATTACCCACCATTGACGCTCGACGTCCTGGCGGTGGTCGGGCGCGTCTACAAGCAGTGCCGTCCGACGTTCCCCGACGGCCCGGTCTTGACGGCGGCAGTGAAGACGCCGGCCCTGCTCGCGGACATCGCGCTGGCCTGGTGCCTGTGGTCGTTCGCCCGCGTGCGGGTGCCCGTGAAGGCGGCCAGGCGCGTCGTTCGGGCGTACTGGCTGTCGCCTGCGGTACTGCTCAACGGCGCGGTGCTCGGCTACCTCGACCCGCTCGCCGCGCTCCCGGCGACGACCGCGTTCCTGGTGGCGGCCGGCGGGCGCTGGTGGCTCGCGGGCGCCCTGGGGGCCGCCGCGGCCCTCGTGAAGGCGCAAGGTGCGGTGCCGCTCGTGGCGCTCGGCCTCTGGGCCGCGTGTGCCGGTCGCAGACCGGCGGCACGGGCCGCGGCAGGCGCCGCCGTTATTGCAGTGGTCGTGCTCGCGCCGGTGTGGATGGCGGGCGGCTGGCCCAGCTTCCTCGTCTCCATGGCGTCGCTGGCGCGCCAGAACATGGTGTCGGGCAACGCGGCGAACCCCTGGTGGATCTACACGTGGATCTTCCGCGCCTGGTACGACCTCGACCAGGGGGCGTGGTTCGCCTTCACCCAGCCGGTGCGCGTGCTCGGGCTCGACACCGTCGCCGAACTGGGACACGCGTCACCCAAGCCCTGGGGCCTGCTGCTGTTCGGTCTCGCGGCTGGCTGGGGCCTGTGGCGCGTGGGCCGCGAGTTCGTGCGAAGCCGTGACGCGTCGTCGCAGTGGCCCCTGGCGGCCGCGCTCGCCGCGTTCGTCGTCCACGCCTACTTCATGTGGATCGTGCCCGTGCACGAGAACCACCTGTATTTGGCCGTGCCGCTCTCCGGCGTCGCGGCCATCGCTCTCGTGCCGTACCGGCGCCTCGCCCTGGCGCTCGGGGTGCAGCAGGCGTTGAATCTGTTCCTCTTCTACGGCATCAGCGAGGGCATCGGCTGGCTGCCCCCGCGGAACGTGACGGTCGTCGATGCCACGGTCGTCCTCGCCGCGCTGTCGATCTGGGTTTTCGGCTGGCACGTGCGCGTGCTGGCACGCGTCAGCGCCCACCCTGCGCCCTGCGCCTTGAGCCCTGAGCCCTGCGCCTTGAGCCCTGAGCCCGAATGTTATGATCGCCTCCCTATGAACAGGCTGCTGCTGGTGGGCGGGAACGAGAGTCTGGCCAGCGAGGTTCGCGGGCTGAAAGGGCTGCCGGCCTTCGAGGTGGACGTCGCGGCCGGAGGCGCCGACGCGCTTCGGCGTGTGAGGCGGCGCGCGTACGACGTCGTCATGACGGACCCGAACACGCCGGTGGAAGAGGACTTCGCGCTCATCGAAGCGCTCCGCGAGATGCGCCCGGGCATGCGGGAGGTCGTGCTTGCGCCCAGCGTGACCCGCGAGGACGTGATCGCCGCCCTGCGCGCCCACGTCTATGCGTGCTTCCGGGCACCGTTCGACTGGGACGAGATCGCGACGATCCTGCGCCTGGCGTTCGACGAGCAGAACTGGCGCCACAGCATCGAACCGCTCTCGGCCACGCCGGACTGGATCTCGCTGCGCGTGTCGAGCCAGCTCGCCACCGCGGAGCGCCTGACGCAGTTCATGCGGGAACTGGCCGCCGACCAGCCGGACGAGCGCCGAGAAGACCTGATGCTGGCCTTCCGCGAGATGCTGCTCAACGCGATGGAACACGGGGCCGGCTTCGACCCGGATCAGGTCGTCGAGGTCTCGGCCGTCCGCACCCAGCGCACGATCGTGTTTCACTTCCGCGACCCGGGAGCAGGCTTCCGTCGGAACCACCTGCCGCAGGCCACGCAGAGCAGCGCCCCGGCGGATGTCGTGGCCGCGGCCGAGTATCGCGAGGAGGCGGGCCTCCGGCCGGGCGGGTTCGGAATGCTGCTGGTGCGCAACCTGGTGGACGAGGTGATCTACAACGAGTCGGGCAACCAGGTCATCCTCGTGAAACACACCGCGTGAGGAGCCCTGACGCGCATCGGGGATACTGCGGCCGCCATCCGCGGTACCGTTCGGGAGGCTCAGGATGAAGAAGCTGCTCATCGGCTGCCTGCTCACCACCGTCGTCCTCGCGATCGTCGGCATCGCCGGCTCGTACTGGGTCTATCGGAAGGTGGCGAGCACGGTGAGCCAGTTCGCCGAGTTCCGGGACGTGCCGACCCTCGAGCAACAGGTGCGCAACACCGGGGCCTTCGCGCCCCCCGCCTCGGGGGAACTCACGACTGCGCAGGTGGAGCGCCTGGTGGCCGTGCAGACGCAGGTGCGGCAGCGGCTCGGCCAGCGGTTCGAGGAGATGCAGCGCCGCTACAAGACGCTGCTCGACAAGCCCGAGGCCACCGCCGTCGATCTTCCCGCCTTGCTCTCGGCGTATCGCGATCTCGCGGGGTCGTGGATGGACGCCAAACGGACGCAGGTCGAGGCGCTCAACGCCGCGAACTTCTCGCTGGACGAGTACCGATGGGTGCGCGCCCAGGCGTACGCGGCGCTCGGTCTGCCGTTCCTGGACGTGGACGTGGCGAAGCTCGTGGAGAGCATCACCGGCGGGCAGGTTCCCGACGAGCCCGCGCGGATGGCCGGCTCGATCGGCCCCGCGGGCCCGGAGCACAACCAGACGATCGTCGAGCCCTTCCGGAAGGTGCTGGAGGACAACGTCGCGCTCGCGTCGTTCGGGCTGTGAGGAGCGTCGCCATGAGCCGTGTTCGCGCCCGCGCCGTTGCGCTCGTGCTCGTGTCGGCCACGGTCCTCGGCGTCGCGCACCAGGCTCTGGCCGCCTACCCGCCGCCGCGGGAAGGGGAGTGGATCGCCCGGGATTTCCGTTTCGACGCGGGCGACACGCTGCCTGAGGTGCGGCTCGCCTACCGCACGATCGGTGAACCACGCCGAGACGCGGCCGGCGTCGTGCGGAATGCGGTGCTGATCATGCACGGCACGGGCGGCAGCGGGGCGCAGTTCCTCCAGCCGCAGTTCGCCGACGAGCTCTTCGGCCCCGGCCAACCGCTCGACGCGACGCGTTACTTCCTAATCCTGCCGGACGCGATCGGCCATGGCCGGTCGAGCAAACCCAGCGACGGGCTGAAGATGCGCTTCCCCCGCTACACCTAC
>CAYLZN010000140.1:0-4736 GCA_964387935.1 uncultured Vicinamibacteraceae bacterium
CTCTGGCACGGCGGCGGGGAGGGCCGCGCTCGCCGGCGCCGGTTCCCCGGCCCGCTCGGCGACCGGTTCGGGCTCGTCGGCCACGGGGGTGGCTGCGGCAGACGTCGCGTTCCCCAGCACGAGCACGAGCGCGTTGTCCCGCCGCTCGACGCTGTAGGGCACGCGGTGCTTCAGATCGAGCACGACCCGGGTGACCAGCGGCGAGACGCTGTTGGTCGCCACCCGGACGCGCGTCAGGCTGTCGGACTCGACCGGCGTCACGGCCGGCACGCCAGCGTGCACCTCGGGAAAGTCCACGACCACCCGCGGCGGAAGGTCCCGGGCCTCCTCGACGGCGCGCGGGACCAGCCGACCGTTGCCCTTGAGGATGACGGTGGTGCGCCCGTCGGCCATGGCTGCCGTGACGGCGACCAGGCGCGTGGCGGCCCGGTCGGCGTCGGGCCTGGCATTGGGCGATCCCTGTCCCGTGCCGGCACGGACCGACACCCCGGTGACACCAACCGCGCACGCGCCGGCGACGAGCGCGACGAGCCCAAATCGCGACCGCATCACTTGCCCTCCTCCGTGGGCCGCAGGGGCCGACGGATCTCCCGCTGCTTGACGAGCGACAGCGGATCGTTCACCTGCTGCACGAACACGACGGCATCCGCCGTGACGGCCTTCACCATGGCGTCGAACAGCCTGTCGCCGTTCCGCACGATGTAGGTCTTGTTGTCGGGAGCCTGAAGCATGGCCACGTAGGTGCCACGGCTCTGGATGATGCCCTTGATGGCCACCTCACCCACCGGGACGCCCGGCAGCCCCTCGGGCCGCGCTCCTGCCGCCGAGGCGCGCGGATCGGATCCCGTTCTGACGAGGCTCACGAACGGATCCCGGCGGCCCGCCGAGTCGTAGGTGTAGCCCTGCGGCGGCGCCGCGGATGCCGGCGCGGCCGTGGCGGCCCTCGCCGCAGGCGTCCCCGGTGGCGCGGATTGAGCAGCCGCCGAGATCGCACTGGCCAGCGCCAGCACACTCCCCAGGGCGGCGATGGATCGTCTGACGCGCATGGTGATCTCTCCCGTCACTTCCGCTTGTCGTTCTTGGCGGCCGGCGGTGCGGCAGCCTTGCCGCCCTTGGCGCCCGGCTTCTTGGCACCGGCGGCTGCGTCCGGTGGCGGCCCCTCGCTCAGCACGAAGGTCGTGGCGGTGCACTCGGCCGCGATGGTCGGGCCGCCCGCCTGGGCGTGCTGGGCGTTGCGGGGACCGCCGTCCTTTGCCTTGATCACGACCTCGGTGACGTTGATGATCCGAGGTACCTTGCTGACCTTGTCGAAGAAGGTGGCCAGGTCGTGATAGCTCCCCTCCAGGTCCAGCGCGATCGGCCATTCCGCGTGCATCTGCTTCTGGTTGATCGCCTGCGGCTTGAAGCCCCGGATGTCCAGGTTCGACTGCGTGGCGAGCGTCTGGATGCGGCGCAGCAGATCGCCGACGTCCTTCTGTTCCGGCAGGACGGCGCGCAGGCCCTCGAGGCGCGCCTCGAGGTCTCCGACCTGGGAGCGGAACTCGGGCAGCTTGCGCGCGATGGCCTGTGCCTTCGTCACCTCGGCACGGAGTCCATCCAGTTGCTGCTGGCGGACGGCAATCTCGTCGCGGGCCGGCTTCTCGTAGAAGTACCAGAACCCGCCGATGGCTGCGGCCGAGAGCGCCACGAACGCCCCGACCTGCGCGTACCACGGAAGCTTGTTCAATGTGAGTGGCATCGCTGCGATCCGTTGTGAACCAGGTTGTCAGGACCGTGCCCGCTCGGCGGGACGCGAGGGATCGGGCGCGGCACCGGCGGCCGGTGCGGGCGTGCTGCCAGGCATCGCAAACTGCGCCTTGACCGAGAACTTCACGACGTCGCCCGCGACACTCTGGGCGTTCTGCGACGCCCCCTCGACCTGCGAGTCGAGAATCTCGACCGGGCGCGCGAAGTAGCCCGACGCCTCGAGGTTGCCGACGAAATCCGACAACGCGGTCAACGACGTCGTCCGGCCGTCGATCTTCAGCTCGTTGTTCTTCTGCGAGAGCTGCGTCAGCCACAGGCGATCCGGCAGGGCCCGGCTCAGCTCGTCGAGCATGTGGACCGGGGCGTTCTGGCCCTTGCGCAGTTCCTCGATCAGCGCGACGCGTTCCTGGAGCTGCGTCTTGCGCTTCTCGAACTCCTGCACCTGCGCGAGCACGGTGCGCAGCCGTTCGGTCTCGGCCCTGGCGGCGACGATGTCCGCGTCGATGCGGGCCGATTCCTGCCGCAGCGACCAGTAACGCCACCCGAGCAGCACCGCAGTCGCCACGAGCAGGAGGCTGCAGCCGATGGTGATGCGCTGCGCCAGGGCGATGACGGGCGCGGCGGTCTTGCGTTCGACGGTGAGAAGGTTGATGCGGATCATCGGTCGGCCACCCGGCGAAGGGCGAGGCCCACGGCGACGGCGGCGGTGGCCGCGACGTCAGCCGGAGAATCCACGCCGAACTTGGCTGCCTCGAACGACACGTTGCGGAACGGATCGAAGACCTCGACCTCGACCTCGAACCGCTCGGCGAGCATCTCGGCGAAGCCCTCGACGCGCGAGGTCCCGCCCGACAGCACGAGACGATCGATGCGCTCGGTGCCGGTGGTCCCGCGGAAGAAGTCGAAGGTCTTCTGAACCTCGAGCATGATGTTCTCGGTCACGGCGCGGAGGATCGGCCTGGCCTGCTCGTACTCGACCCCCTCCACCGGCAGGCCGCGCTTGAGGTCCTCGGCCTGCTCGTGACTGAGGTGCAGTTCCTTCTGCAGGGCCTCCGTGTAGGCATTGCCCCCGATGGAGATGTCACGGGTGAAGTAGCACTGGTCCCCGCTGACGACGTTGATGTTGATCGCGGAGGCGCCGGCATTGAGGAGGGCCACGATGGCGCCGGGCTCGAGGCCGTAGTTCACCTCGTACGCGTTTTGCAAGGCGAAGGCATCCACGTCCATGACGACGGGCGCGCGGCCCGCCTGGGTGATGACGCCGGTGTAGTCGGCGATCTTCTCCTTCTTCGCCGCGACCAGCAGGACGTCCATGCCGGGCGCGGTCTTGCCGGCGGCGGGTTCGTCGGCCTTCGCGAGAATCTGGTAGTCGAGGTTGACGTCCTGGACGGCGAAGGGAATGTACTGCTCGGCTTCCCAGTAGATCGATTCGGAGAGCTCGGCCTCGCTCATGGCGGGCAGCGAGATCTTCTTGACGATCACGGCATTCCCGGAAAGCGAGGCGGCCACGTCCCTGGTCTTGAAGGCGTTGGTCTCGAAGACCTTGCGGATGGCGTCGGCGACGGCGGCGCCGTCGATGATGGCGCCATCGACGATGCTGTCTGGCGGGACGGGCTCGAGGCCGAAGTTCACGACCTTGTATCCCTTGCCGCTGGGCTTGAGTTCGATGGCCTTGATGGCGCTCGACCCGATGTCGAGGCCGACGAGCGACCGCGGTTTACCGAACACGGAACACCTCGTGGCACAGCATGGCAACCCCCTTGGCGGGACGGGAACCACGGGTCGAACGCCTGACGTCGGTCAATGTCATCATGTGCAAGGACTTCCTCCCCGCCGACGATGCGTACGCAAGGCCGGTGCCACGCGCGCCGACCCAGCCGTTTCCGCTGACAAAACGGTGGGAGATGCCCGGGACGCCGACGGGCGGAACGCAGTTTTCTCCACAATCCTGAGCGTCGAGCGACGCAATTGGTGCGATGCGGCCGCCGCGTCGGTCCAGTCGAGGTGGCCGCCGGGGTGAATGCCGGCCGTTCGGCCCCGCTGTCGTCGCGCCGCCACCAGCGCGCCGCAGGCCGCAAGCCGATTGTCGGATTGAGGTTAGGGGTGGCCCACCTTGACGAACCGGCGCGCGAGCGGGTATCCTCTGGGTTTGCCGTCTCGATCAGGCGGCCGAGAGAGGATCCATGCGAACGGTAGTGCCGAAACTCGCCGCGATCGACAAGCGGTGGCACGTGATCGACGCGAACGGCAAGGTGGTGGGGCGCGTGGCCAGCCACGCGGCGCGTCTGCTGCAAGGCAAGCACAAGCCGACCTACGTGCCCTTTCTGGACCTGGGCGACCACGTGATCATCGTCAACGCCGGCAAGGTCCGGTTGACGGGTCGGAAAGACGACCAGAAGCTCTATCGCTCTCACAGCGGGTACGAGGGCGGGCTGCGCGAGGAACGCGCCAAGGACGTCCGGCAGAAGGCCCCCACCCGCATCGTGGAAGAAGCTGTACGTGGCATGCTGCCCAAGTCGAAGCTTGGGGATGCCATGTACCGGAAGTTGAAGGTCTATTCCGGTGCGGATCACCCGCACGCGGCCCAGAAACCCACTTCGCTCGAGGTCGCCTGACGTGGCAGTCGTTCAATATTACGGTACGGGTCGGCGGAAGACCTCCACGGCCCGCGTGTTCCTGCGCCCCGGCACGGGGGCGTTCGAGATCAACGCGCGTCCCCTGGACGCGGCCTTTCCCACCCCGTCGCTGCGGGCGGTGATCCGGCAGCCGCTGTCGGTCACCGAGATGGCGGAGAAGTTCAACATCTTCGCGACGACCGGCGGGGGCGGCATCGCAGGCCAGGCCGGGGCGATGCGGCTCGGCATCGCGCGGGCACTGTGTCAGTACAACCTCGAGTTGCGGCCCACGCTGAAGCGGGCCGGCATGCTGACGCGCGATCCGCGCGTCAAGGAACGGAAGAAGTACGGGCTGGCCGGGGCGCGCAAGCGCTT
>CAYLZN010000140.1:4746-13161 GCA_964387935.1 uncultured Vicinamibacteraceae bacterium
GCTTCCAGTTCAGCAAGCGGTAATCACTGGCGCCCCGGCGCAGGAGGCGCCGGGCACCGCCGATCTCAGTGTGTGGAGGACGCTTGACCCCGATCGCTGTCAAAGACCTGCTGGAGGCGGGAGTTCACTTCGGCCACCAGACCAAGCGCTGGAACCCGAAGATGAAGGAGTACATCTTCGGCGAGCGTAACGGCATCTACATCCTGGACCTGAGCAAGACGGCGCGCCTGTTCCAGCACGCGGAGCAGTTCGTGACGTCGCTCTCCGCCGAGGGCCGCACGGCCCTGTTTGTCGGCACCAAGCGCCAGGCGAAGGAGGCGATCGCCGAAGAGGCGCAGCGCTGCGGCATGTTCTATGTGAACGAGCGCTGGCTCGGGGGGCTCCTCACCAACTTCACGACGATCCAGCGGTCGCTTGCGCGCCTCCGGGATCTCGAGGCCATGACCACGGACGGCCGCTACGACACCCTGTCGAAGAAGGAAGTGGCGCGTCTCGAGAAGGAGAAGCGGAAGCTCCAGAAGAACCTGGACGGCATCCGGGCGATGTCACGGCTGCCGGACGTGCTGTTCGTGGTGGACACCAAGCACGAGCAGATCGCCGTCGATGAGGCCCGCAAGCTCAAGATCCCGGTGATTGGCATCGTCGACACCAACTGCGATCCCGACGAGGTCGAGTTCCCGGTCCCGGGCAACGACGACGCCCTGCGCTCGATCAAGCTGTTCGCCTCGCGGATCGCCGACGCGATCAACGAGGGCCGCGGCACCCGCGACGCCACGGGACACGATGCGGAGGCGGCGGGCGAGGACGAGAAGCGTGCGCCCCGTCCGGCGGTGGCCCGCCAGTACCGTCCGGAGCCGACTCCGACTCCCACGCCCGCGTCGGCCTGACGCGGTCGCCCCGAGCCGGAGGCATCGGGGCCAGACGTTCTGCACCTCCGGCGCCGGCCCCGTTTCAGCCGGCGCTTCTCACGTACGCGGAGACCTGTCCATGAACATCACGGCATCGGAAGTGAAGGCGCTGCGCGACCGCACGGGCGCAGGCATGATGGAATGCAAGGCCGCTTTGGTCGAGGCCCAGGGCAACATGGAAGAGGCCGTGACCCTGCTGCGCAAGCGCGGCCTGGCGCAGGCCGCCAAGCGCGCGGGACGGGCCACGAGCGAAGGACTCATCGGCGCGGCCCTCGGCCCGGACTTCAAGCACGGCGCCCTCGTCGAGGTCAACTGCGAAACCGACTTCGTCGCGCGCACGGACGATTTCCAGGGACTGGTCAAGGACGTCACCGCCGCCGTCATGGCGGCCGGCGCCGATGCGACCCCCGCGTGGCTCGAGAACCCCAGCGGCCCGGTCGCTGCGAAGGTGACCGCCGCGATCGCCAAGACCGGGGAGAACATGGCGGTACCACGGGTGGCGTTCTTCGAGGGCGACGGCCTGATCGGGCAGTACATTCACATGGGCGGCAAGATCGGCGTAATGGTGGAGCTCAAGGGCGACGCCAAGGCCCTCGCCACCGATACCGCCCGGACGCTGCTCAAGGAAGTGGCGATGCACGTCGCCGCGTCGAGTCCCCAGTACGTGGGTCGCTCGGAAGTCCCCGCCGACGTCCTCGAACGGGAGCGCGGCATCTTCCGCGCCCAGCTGGAAGGCCAGAACAAGCCCGCCAACGTGATCGAGAAGATCATCGAGGGCAAGCTGGGGAGCTTCTTCGAGCAGAGCGTGCTGGTCGACCAGCCCTCGATCCGCGACCCGAAGGTGAAGGTGTCGCAGATGATCGCCGACGCGGCCAAGGCGGCTGGCGGGCCCATCGAGGTCGTCCGGTTCGTCCGGCTCAAGGTTGGCGAAAGCGCCTGAGCGGCGCCGCCGCTCACGCCCGCGGGCGCCGCGCAAGCCGCAAGCGGTATAATCGCGACCCGTATGGCTGCGCCCGCGTATCGCCGCGTCCTGCTGAAGCTGTCCGGGGAAGCCCTCATGGGCGAACAGGGCTTCGGGATCGACCCGGCCATGGCCACGCAAGTGGCCAGCGACGTGTCCGACGTGCAGCGCCTCGGAGTGGAAACGGCGGTCGTGATCGGGGGCGGCAACATCTTCCGGGGTGTCGCCGCCAGCGCCCGGGGCATGGACCGCGCGACGGCCGACTACATGGGCATGCTCGCCACGGTGATCAATGCCCTCGCACTTCAGGATGCGCTCGAGAACGTCGGCGTGACCACCCGCGTGCTGACGGCCATCGAGATGCGGGCCGTCGCCGAACCGTTCATCCGGCGCCGCGCGGTCCGCCACCTCGAAAAGGGCCGCGTGGTGATCTTCGCCGCCGGAACGGGCAACCCGTACTTCACCACCGACACCGCCGCCGCGCTGCGCGCGATGGAGATGAAGGCGGACGTGCTGCTCAAGGGCTCGAAGGTGGACGGGATCTACACGGCCGATCCGATGACGACGCCCGACGCCCGACGCTTCGAACAGATCTCCTACTTGCAGGCTCTCGAGATGGGCCTCCGCGTCATGGACGCGACGGCCATCTCCCTCTGCATGGACAACAGGCTTCCCATCGTCGTGTTCAACCTGCGCGTGCCGGGCAACATCCGGCGCGCGGTCCTCGGCGAGCCGATCGGGTCGCTCGTGACCGTCTGACGGATTCGCGGCGGCCTGTCGCCCGAGCGGGCCGCTCGGAGCACACCTCACTTATGGACGCGAAAGACCTCAAGAGTCTCCAGGCCGAAGCCAGGAAGCGGATGGACGCCGCGCTCGAGCACAGCCGGCGGGAGCTGGCCGGTGTCCGCACCGGGCGGGCCTCGGTCACGATCCTGGACCCGGTCCACGTCGAGGCGTACGGCTCGTCGATGCCCCTCAACCAGGTGGCCTCGCTCTCGATTCCCGAACCGACCACGATCGTCGCCCAGCCCTTCGATCCGTCGCTCATCGGCACCATCGAGAAGGCGATCCGTGCGGCCAACCTCGGGCTGAACCCGAACAACGACGGCAAGGTGATCCGGATCCCGCTGCCGCCGCTCACGGACGAACGACGCAAGGACATGTCGAAGCTGGTGCACAAGATGGCCGAGGAAGGCCGCAACAGCATCCGTCTCGTCCGGCGCGAGGCCAACGACCGCATCAAGAAGCTGCTCAAGGATCACGTCATTTCGGAAGACGACGAGCGGCGCGGGCTCGAGGAGGTCCAGAAGCTCACCGACCAGCTGATCGCGCAACTCGACGACCTGCAGAGGAAGAAGGACGCGGAGCTGCTCAACAAGTAGCCCGGGCGCGGCGCGATGAGCTGGTTCACGCACCTCGAGTGTTCCGTGCCGTGCGGGGCAGGCCCGTTCGATGCCCGCGCACGTCATCATCTGTGCCCGTGCGGCGCGCCCCTGCTGGCTCGCTACGACCTGGTCGCCGCGCGCGCCTGGCGCCGCGAGTCACTCGCCGGACGCGTCCCGACGATGTGGCGGTACCGCGAACTCCTGCCTCTGTTCGACGGGGAGGCGCCGGTCACGCTCGGCGAGGGCTTCACGCCGCTCGTGCACGCCACGCGACTGGGCGCCCGGCTGGGCCTGCCGCGGCTCTATGTCAAAGACGAGTCGCTGAACCCCACCAACTCCTTCAAGGCCCGCGGGCAGTCCGCCGCGGTGACACGTGCGAAGGCACTTGGCGCCACCGTGCTCTCAGTGCCGTCGGCCGGCAATGCCGCCAATGCGATGGCGGCGTACGCGGCCTGCGCGGGGCTGCAGGCCAAGGTCTTCATGCCTCGCGACGTCAAGGTGCCGTTCATCCGCGAGTGCGAGCTGTACGGGGCGGAGATCACGCTCGTGGACGGCCTGATCACCGACGCGGGGCGCGTGGCAGCCGAGCGCGGCGGACCGCTCGGCTGGTACGACGCGTCCACACTGAAGGAGCCGTACCGCATCGAGGGCAAGAAGACGATGGGCTACGAGCTGGCCGAGCAGATGGACTGGCGGTTGCCGGACTGGATCATCTACCCCACCGGCGGCGGGACCGGCATGGTCGGCATGTGGAAGGCCTTCGAGGAGATGGAAGCGATCGGCTGGCTGGCGCCTGGCCGCCGTCCCCGCATGGTCACCGTGCAGGCCGACGGCTGCGCGCCGATCGTACGCGCGTTCGAGCAGGGCACGCCGAAGGCGGCGCCATGGGAGCATGCGGCGACGGTGGCCGACGGGCTGCGCGTGCCCAGGGCCGTCGGCGACTTCCTGATCCTCCGCGCCATCCGCGAGAGCCGCGGCACCGCCGTGGCGGTGTCGGATCGCGCGATGGTCGAGGCCATGCTGGAACTGGGCGCGACCGAAGGCATCAGCGCAGCGCCCGAGGGCGGCGCGGCGCTGGTCGCCATCCGTCGGCTGCAGGAACGCGGCGAGATCCAGCCTGAGCATTCGGTGGTGCTGTTCAATACGGGCGGGGCACTGAAATACCTCGACGCACTTGGCCTGGTGCTCCAGCCCTGAAGCTCCGTACGCCGTACGCCCTTCAGTCTCCGAACGAAATCCCGATCGCCCTTGCGGTCTCGATGAGGTCGTGCGTGAGCGGCACGGTCTTCGTGCGGCCGACGACTTCGCTGAGTGAGACCGGGACGATGTCCGGAGGATGGCTCGCGACCATCTTGCCGAAGTTGCCCCGCCGCGCGAGCGCCACCGCCCTCGCCCCGAAACGCGTGGCGAGCACGCGGTCGTAGGCCGAGGGTGTGCCGCCTCGCTGCAGGTGCCCGAGCACCGTCGTCCGCGCTTCCTTGCCCGTCAGTTCCTGCAGGGTCAGGGCGAGCTTGTGTCCCATGCCTCCGAGCCGCTCGACGTATTGCCCGTGCGCCGCCTGCGCGACCGACACGTCTCCCCCCTGGGCCTTGGCCCCCTCGGCGGCCACGATGATGGTGAACTTGGCACCGAGCTCGTCGCGCCTGCGGATGGCGTCGGCGACCTTCTGGACGTCGAAGGGAATCTCCGGGATCAGGATGATGTCTGCGCCGCCGGACACGCCGGCGTGGAGGGCAATCCATCCCGCGTACCGCCCCATCACCTCGATGACCATGACCCGACGATGCGCCGCCGCCGTCGAGTGCAGCCGGTCGCACGCCTCGCTCGCAAAGCTCACCGCGGTGTCGAAACCAAACGTGTTGGTCGTGCCGACGATGTCGTTGTCGATGGTCTTGGGAACCCCGACGATCGGCATGCCCATCTCGTAGAAGTGATGGGACAGGGTCAAGGTCCCGTCGCCGCCAATGGCGATCACCGCATCGAGGTTGAGCTTCCGGAAGATCTCCATGCACCGCTCGTCGTAGCGGCGCGGGCCGTCGGAGGTATCGATGACCTCGTGCAGCGGGTTGCCGCGGTTGACCGTCCCGAGAATCGTGCCCCCCATGCGGAGGATGCCAGTCACGGACTGATGGTTCAGGGGAATGGGTCGATCGAGTTCCAGGAGGCCGTCGAAACTGTCCGGCAACCCGAAGCACTCGATGCCGGAGTTCACCGCCGCCTTGACGACGGCGCGGATGACGGCGTTGAGGCCAGGAGCGTCGCCGCCGCCGGTGAGCACACCAAGTCGTTTGAGTTCTGGCATGACGGGCGGAGTATAGCAAACGGGCGTACGGCGTACGGCGAACGGCGTGCGGCGGCGTACGGTCAGGGATGGCGTACGGCCTTGGGCGGGCGGCTCAGGAGCGAGCCTCATGCCATGTGCCATGTGCCTGGTGCCTTGAGCCCGTTCCTGTGCTTGCGGGTTCGGATGAGAGGCGGGTAAAATGAAGGGCTCGTGGGCGGCTAGCTCAGCTGGGAGAGCGCCGCGTTCGCAACGCGGAGGTCGGGAGTTCGAGCCTCCTGCCGTCCACCAACAGATTTTTTAGGAAAACGCGCGATTCCAGTCGCGCGTTTTTCGTTGTACGGACGCGCCCAGCGCGGCGCCCTCAGCGCGCCAGCGTCCAACTGGTCGTGATGAAACTCCGCCCGCTGTAGAAGTGGAAGCGACAGTCGGCTCGGCCATCCCTCCGGTTGATCTCCTCGTGGATTCCCCACACGACCCCTGGGGCCTGACGCACCACCTCGAAGAACACATCCTCCAGCGACGTCGCCCCCAGATTGATGGCGACCATGGTCCTGTGGGCCTCCAGATTCGCGCCGCTCCCTGGTGGCGGCAACGGCCCGCCACCCACCAGCCCTGGCGCCGGTTGAGGGGCGGCCGGGTCCAGTGCTTTCCGAATCAAATCGAACACCTCGAGAACACTGCCTGACGCCTCGAACGAATTGAGGCGCGTGGACAGCGGCTGTGTGCAGCGATGCCTCAGCGGTTCGATCACGAACGACCCTCCATCTCGCCGCTCGCGAACGCGGTACGACGGATGCCTGCGCTGGAACTCGGTCAGCACCGTCGAGCGCGGGCTCGGCATGAGGCGGTCGAACCCGAATGCTCTCGTCGAATCGAATGTCCAGTCGGCGCGGGCAATGACCACCCCGGCTGGGACCTCCGCCACCGCCAGTGCCTCGCCGAACTGGTGCACCGACCCGTGCTGAGCCACATCCAGGACGTACTCCGGAACGACCGGGACGGATTGCTCGGGCGACTGAGGGGCACCGACGCCGGAGGCCGTGTGGGCAGCGAGAACGGACACGGCAAACACGGAACCGACTAGCACACGCCGCATGTGAACCTCCATGGGTGCAAGGTCGATTGGGCGCTCACCGCAGAATCTCAGCTCGGTCACACGCGATGCGGACGAAATGGTAGAAGTCCTCGTTCACGACCCTGATCTGCTGTGTCGTCCACGTTTCGCAGGTTGGATCCAGTTGGCACGCCGGGATAGGCTGCGCTGAGATACAAGCGTTGCCATAGCAATCGACGAAACGTCCGCCGGCATTGGTGTAGGTACTGCTCGTTTGAACTGAGATATTGCAGGCGTTCGGGTCGTGCACCGTGAATGACTCGTTCACAGGCGCGCCACCCGCGTTCCAATCCACTCCGTTGATGGCGACAACCTGCCAGGTCAAGTCTGTCCTGTAGTCGCCGAGTCCCCAATAGGTCGTCCCTTCAATCGTGTCTTTCCTCAGGTCATGTGGCGCAAGGTACCAGTACCCGTTGCGCTCAGGCCCGGGCTGGTACATCACGTTGCAGATGTAGTAGCCCGCGACCATGTCGTACCAGTTGACCGTGACGGTAAGCGTGTGGTCGATGTGTCCTTGCCCAGCCCCAATCCAGGAATCCAGCGTGGCGCCTGACGGTGTCCGGATGGACATCCACATCGCCAAATAGAGGGGGTCACCGTCCATCGACCAGTAGTCGGCGCCCGCCGTACATGAGATAGTGATACCGCCTGGAGGGTTCCACGACTGCTCGGCCATGTAGTCGGAGAAGTACTGGGCCTCAACCCCGCAGGGGAACACCAGCACGATGGCACTTGAAACGATTAGCGAAGAGATACGCATCTGGACCCCCTGTCGGGTGACCAAGGCCAGCGGGGGCGTGGACGCGATGTCAAGCGAAGGGGGACGTTCACCCCAAAAGCCCATTGAGTTTAGCGGCTCGTCTCGTTCCCGTCAACAACAGGCAACATCGCATCGAAAGAAGCAGCCGGCTTCAACTCGAACTCGTGGATTGACCGCGACACCACCGCGTGGCTTGCTCAGCCACTGTCCGCGTCGGCTGCGTTTCAGCCCACGATCAGTGTCGCCAGGAGCAAGGTGCTGGCGGCGACGAGGCTCCACCCCACCCAGCGCACGCGACGCGCCGGAATCGGCGCCAGGGCCACCGTCACCACGACCACGATGACGGGGACGAATCCCAGCAGGACCCACATGGGGACCTGCGCCTCGCGCACGAGCGTGATGAGCGCACCGAACGCGAGGCCCACCAGCGCGACCGCCGCCATGGCCGCGCCTCTCCCGTCCCGTCGCGTCTGACGCGCGATGAGCGCGCGCACCGCCAGGGTACCGCTGCCGAACACAACACCCCACAGCAGCCACATGCCTGCCGCCGCGGACCACGAACCTCCGCCCGCCATGGCGGTGGGCACCGACCACGCGCCCAGGGCCAACGCCGCCAGCACTTCCCCACCCGCCGTCCTGAGCCAGCCGCCGGCAGCAACACCGATGGCCACCACCGTCAGAGCCGTCGCAAGGGTCGCCGCCACCCGCACCTCGGCGGCCGCCCGGTCGAACGCCCACGCCCCGGCGATCACGGCGATGCTCAGGAACAGTCCCGCCGACAGCCTCGCCTCCCCTCGCAGGTCCCGCCGCGCCCGCGGTCCCCGCCACCCGGCCAGCGTCTGGATCCCCTCGCTCGACAGGAAGCCGCCGACGGCAGCCACGGCCAGGCCGAGGGCCGACGCAGACGGGCTGCCCACGACCAGCGCGGTGGCCAGCGGAAAGAGAAGTTCCCCCCAGGTGCCGTGTTCTCTCGGGATCAGCAGTCGTCGGGTCATGCAGGTCG
>CAYLZN010000141.1:0-13095 GCA_964387935.1 uncultured Vicinamibacteraceae bacterium
GGGTTCCTCGCCCTCCATCGTGAATGCACGCACCTCGGGTGCACCGTGGCCTGGGACGCGACACAGGGGCGTTTCTCGTGTCCGTGCCACGCGTCGGCATTCGACATCACGGGCCAGGTGCTGAACCCGCCCGCGCCGCGCCCCATCGACTACTACGCGGTCCGCATCGAGAACGGCGTGGTGAAGATCGACACGCGCCGTCGCCAGTCACGTTCCGCGTTCGACGCCTCCCAGGTGACGGTGAGCTAGTGCAAGAAGAGAGCCTGGCGCGATGGAAGCTGGCGGCCCTCGCGGCCGCCACGGTCATCGTCGTCGCGATCCCCCTATCGCTCATCCGGCCCGGCGCCCGCGCGGGCGCGGAGGATGCCGGGACTGCCGCGGCGACGTTCGTCGGCAGCCCGTCGTGCCGCGAGTGCCATGCCGCGGCCTACGAGAAGTGGAAGGGCTCCGACCACGAACGAGCCATGGACGTGGCCACCGAGCAGACGGTTCTCGGCGACTTCAACGACGTCACGTTCACGCATCGGGGCAAGACCACGCGCTTCTCGAAACAGAACGGGCGGTTCCTCGTCGACACGGAGGGTCCCGACGGCAGGCCGGGCACCTTCGAGGTGAAGTACGTCTTCGGGGTGCGGCCGCTGCAGCAGTACCTCGTGCCGTTTCCCGGCGGCCGCCTGCAGTGCCTCACCATCGCATGGGATACGCAGAAGCAGCAGTGGTTCAGCCTCTATCCCGACCAGGACATCCCGCCGTCCGACTGGCTGCACTGGACGCGCAACGCCCAGAACTGGAACGGGATGTGCGCCGAGTGCCATTCGACGAACCTCCGCAAGGGCTACGACGCCGAAAAGGAGGCGTTCAACACGACCTGGTCCGAGATCAGCGTCGGCTGCGAGGCGTGCCACGGCCCCGGCTCGCGCCACGTCGCCTGGGCGCGGGTGCCGCCGATGGGGCGCTCGTCGCTCGAAGACAAGGGCCTCGTCGTGCCGACGTCCGGGATCGACTCCGCAGCGCTCGTCGAGCTGTGCGCCCCCTGCCATTCGCGTCGCGCCGAACTGGGCGACTACGATCATACGGGCCGCCTGCTGCTCGACCACATGCTGCCGTCGCTGCTGGTAGAGGGCCTCTACGAGGCCGACGGGCAGCAACTCGACGAGGTCTACACCTACGCGTCATTCCTCCAGAGCAAGATGTACGCCCGCGGGGTCCGCTGCAGCGACTGCCACGACAGCCACAGCGCAAAGCTGCTGCGTCAGGGCAACGACCTCTGCCTGCAGTGCCATCAGCGTGAGGTCTACGACACGAGCGATCATCACTTCCACAAGAAGGTGGTTGACGGAAAGCCCTCCGACGGCGCGCTGTGCGTGAAGTGTCACATGCCCGAGCGGCCGTACATGGTCGTGGACTGGCGGGCCGACCACAGCTTCCGTCGCCCGCGGCCCGACCTCACCGCGGAGATCGGCACCTCGAACGCCTGCAGCCAGGCGGGCTGCCACGCCGACAGGCCGCTGGACTGGGTGCTGAGGTCGCACCGCGACTGGTACGGGCGCGCGCGGCTGCCCCATTACGGCACCACCTTCGGCGCCGCCCGCGCGGCCACGCCAGGGATCGAGCCGGAACTCGCGCGCATCGTCGACAACACCCTCCAGCCCGTCATCGTCCGCGCGACGGCCCTCGACTACCTGCTGCGCTATCCGGGTGAGGCCGCGCGCGCCGCGCGGCTCGCGGCCCTAAACGCCGACGAGCCGCTGCTGCGCCATGTGGCGGCCGCGGGCGATCCCGAGCGCGATGTCCGCGAGCGGGCCACCCGACTGGCGCCCCTGCTGTCGGACCCCGTCAAGGCAGTACGACTCGATGCGGTGGCGGCACTGGCCGGCACTCCGGAGGACCTGCTCAAACCGTACCAGCGGGAGGCGTTGCGTGCCGGCATCGAAGAGTACCGGGAGGCCATGTCCTACTCGCTCGACTTCGCCTCCTCTGGCATGAACCTCGGCAACCTGAGCATGAACCTCGGCGACGCCGCCGCTGCCGAGCGCTACTACCGGCTGGCGCTCAGAGTGGACGACCTCTTCTACCCGGCGAAAATGAACCTCGCCGTGCTGCTGAGTGGCGCTGGCCGGAATGCCGAAGCCGAGACGCTCCTCCGGGAAGTCGTCGCGTCGTTTCCGGAGAACCACGACGCCGCGTACTCGCTGGGCCTGTTGCTTGTCGAACGGGGCAGGCCGCAGGACGCCGTCGATTTCCTCGCCCGCGCCGCACGTGGAATGCCCCAGAACGGCCGCGTCCGCTACAACCTGGGTCTGCTCCACCAGCAACTGGGCCGAGCCTCGGAGGCCGGCGACGCGCTCAGGGGCGCCGTGGCGCTCGACCCTGCGAACCCCGGTTTCCTGCTGGCGCTGGGGGACTATTACCTCAAGCAGGGGCGCGCCCGGGATGCGCTGGCCGTGGCGGAACAACTCATCGCTGCGGCGCCCGATCGAACCGTGGGCCGGCAACTGAAGGCCGCCGCCGAGCAGGCGCTCGCGGCAGCCCCAGCACGCTGACCTCGCTACATCGCCACACCTTCGCGGAAGGGATCCTCGGGGTCCAGCAGGAACGTGTGCTCCCCCGTGATCCAGGCCTGACCGCTGATCTCGGGCACGATGGCTGAGCGCGAGTCCCCGGCCACGCGGTCAGCCACGCGGGCTCGGAACACCGCGCCGGACGGCCCCTCGTGGCCGAGCGCGTGCCCCTCACTCACGAGCCCCATCGCGTCGAGCAGCGCCAGCACGGCTGCCGTTCCCGCCCCGGATGGCGACCGGTCGATCGTGCCGTCGCGATAGACGGTGATGCTGCGCAGGTCCGCGTCCGGCCTCGTGGGCGGTCCGGTCAGCACCACCCCGTCGACGCGGCCCTGCCGGCCCGTGGTGGCCGACCAATTACGAGTCCGGGGCTGGAGCGTCTCGATCAGATCCACGGCCCGGCGTCGTAGCCGCTCGGGCACGCCGGGATCGGTCTGGAGGCCGATCGCCTCTCGATCGACCACGGCGTAGTAGCCCTGCGCCCAGACGACATCGGCCCGCACGGGCCGCCCCTCGAGCCGTATCGGGAGCGAGGCCTGGACCACGTGGACCGGGGGCGGCCGGTAGGTGACGCCGCACACGCGCGTGACCCGATCGGCAGCGGCCTCGGGGCCGGTATCGAGACCGACGGTGACTTCCACGGGCCCGGCCGTTGTGTCGATGCGAAGCGCCCGCGTGCCGGTGACGATGAGCAGTTGGCGTTCGAGGGCAATCGTCACCGCGGCAATCAGGCCGTGCCCGCAAAGGCCCCCGAACCCGCCGCGACGCAGGAACACGAGCCCCGCCACCGCCCCCAGCGTCACGGGCTCCGTGAAGACCGCGCCCGTCAGGTCCGCATGCCCACGCGGTTCCCGGAGCAGTGCGCGGCGGAGCGGGTCGACGTGGCGCGCAGCCCATGCGCACTTTCTCAACATCGTCCGACCCGGAAGTGCGGGCAGGCCGGCCACGATCAGCCGAAGCGCGCCTCCGCCCGCGTGGGCGTCGATCGTGCGCACCTGTGGCACGGCAGTCGGCATGGCCGATGCGATGATATCCTGCGCGCGTGGCTGATCTCATCTCCTGGAAGGACTTCGAGCGCGTCGACATCCGCGTCGGGCGCATCGTGGCGGCCGAGGAGTTCCCCGACGCTCGCAAGCCGGCCTACAAGCTCACGATCGATTTCGGCGCCGGACTCGGTACGCGACGGAGTTCGGCGCAGCTCACCACGCTCTACTCGAAGGAGGCGCTGACGGGCCGTCTCGTGCTCGCCGTCGTCAACTTCCCGCCGAGACAGATCGGTCCGTTCGCCTCCGAAGTGCTCGTGCTCGGTGTGCCATCCGAAGCTGGCGACGTCGTGCTGCTCCAGCCAGAGCGCGACGTGCCGCTCGGAGGCCAGGTGTACTGACGCCGGCCATGAAGGCCTTCTTCTGCGACCACTTCGAGCTGCCGCTGCCGCCCACGCACAGGTTCCCGATGGCCAAGTACCGCCGGCTGCGGGAGTTCCTGCTGACGGAGCGGGTGCTCGGCCCTGAAAGCCTGGTCGAGCCCGAGGCGATCGGCTGGGAGGACCTCGCGCTCGTGCACGTGCCCGAGTACACCGCCGCCGTAGCACAGGGCTCACTGCCCGCCGACGGTCTCCGTCGCATCGGGTTTCCCTGGTCGCCGGCCATGGTCGAGCGCTCGCGACGCTCCGTCGGAGGCACCGTCTCGGCAGCCCGCGCGGCGGCCGGGGACGGTACCGGCGCGAACCTGGCGGGCGGCACACACCACGCGTTCGCGGACCGCGGCGAGGGCTTCTGCGTGTTCAACGACGTGGCGGTCGCCGCGCGCGTACTGCAGCGCGGCGGCCTCGCGCGGCGGCTGGCCGTGATCGACTGTGACGTGCATCAGGGGAATGGCACGGCGGCGATCTTCCGTGGCGACCCCACGGTCTTCACCTTCTCGATCCACGGCGAAAAGAACTTCCCGTTCAAGAAGGAGCAGAGCGACCTGGACGTCACGCTGCCCGACGGGACGGGCGACGACGAGTACCTCGCGCGCCTGGCCTCCGCCCTCGAGACCGTGCTCGAACGGCACGAGCCGGATTTCGTCTTCTACATTGCGGGCGCCGACCCGTACGAGGGCGACCGGCTCGGCCGCCTGCAGCTCACCGAGCGCGGGCTGGCGGCGCGGGACGCGCTCGTGTTCGAGCGGTGCAGGCGCGCCGGGCTGCCGGTGTCGGTGTCCATGGGCGGCGGCTACGCGCCCGACATCGATGCCATTGTCCGCATCCACGCCAACACGATCCGGGAGGCCACGCGATGGACGAACCCCTAGCGGAGCAGAAGAGCAGGAAGCGTACGTGGCTCTGGGTGGTACTCGGGGTCCTGCTGGTGCTCATGGTCGGTTGCTTCGCCGTCGTCGGCACCGGCATCTTCGTCGTGTCGCGCAACGTGCAGATCAGCGCGAGCGACGAAACTGCCAGCGAGCGCGCCTTCGAGGAGGTTCGCGCGCGGTTCAAGGGCCAGGAGCCCCTGGTCAGGATGGACGGAGACCGGCAGGTCGATGTGCAGGCGCTGCAGAAGCGCATCGGCGACTACTCGGGACCGCTGCCGAAGGCCGTCCACGTCCTGGCGTGGAACACCGAGGACCAGAAACTGGTCCGCTTCAGCATGCCGTTCTGGCTGCTCCGGATGGGCGGGAACCGGGGCGGCACCCTGCGCATCGACGAGTTCGACTTCGACCGCGTGAACATCGATCCGGCCGATCTGGAGCGCGCCGGGCCCGCGCTGGTGCTCGAACACACCGACCGGCGCGCCCGCGTCATCGTCTGGACGGAGTAGGTGGCTGGTCCAGCCCCAGGAATTTCCTGACCGAGGCGAGGAAGGTCGCGCTCGTGGTCGCCGGCCGGGCCTGGGCGGCGGCCTCTTCGCGCGTGCGTTGCAGTTCGAGACGACGCGTCATCGCGGCCGCGCTCACGGGTTCGAGCACGGCCGGACGCTCGAGCACGAACCGTCGGAAGTCGTCGGCGCGGATCTCGAGCAGGAAGGCGTCGGTCAGCGCGCGCACCGTGGCGGTGCGGGGCTCCCCGGTCAGGAGGCTCATCTCGCCGAAGAACCCGACGGGCCGGATCGTCGCCACCCGCTGTCCGCCAGGCTCGAGCACGACCTCCACCTCCCCGCCGCAGACGACGAACAGGGACGCACCGGGCGTACCCTGACGCACGATGACTTCTCCCGCCGCGTACACGCGTTCGGCGGCGAGCTCGGCCAGATCCCGTCGATCCGCCGCGTCGAGCGCCGCGAACACCTCGACGCGTCCGAGCGTCTGCGCGGCGTCGGCAATGGTCTCCGGCAACCGCGCGGGCGGCTCGTCGCGCTCGTACTGAATCTGGATCGGCCACGGGATCTCGATGCCGTGCCGCTTGAAGGCGTACCAGATGGCCGTTCTGACCTGGTCGCGGGCGACGTCCACACGCGCCATGTCCTCGATCCAGAAGCGGGTGCGATAGACGATGGCCGAGTCCGCGAAGTTCTCGAGGAGCACATCGGGGTGCGGCTCCGGCAGCACCAGGGGCGCGTTGCCGATGGCTTCCAGAATGGCGGCCTTCACCTCGTTCGGCGGCCGGCCGTAGTCGGCCCCGACGTCCACGGTGATGCGCGTCGGCAGCACGGGCTCGGAGTAGTTGAGCACCATTTCACGAGCCATGACGTTGTTCGGGACGATCACGAACGAGTCGTCTCGCGTGCGCAGCTTCGTGGCCCGCCACGTCACCTCCGTGACGAGGCCGTCGTGGCCGGCCACGTGAATCCACTGGCCCACGTGGAACGGTTTCTCGGTCTGGATGGCGAGCCCGGCAAACGCATTTCCGAGCGTCTCCTGGAGGGCAAAGCCAACGACGACCGCGCTGACGGCAGAGAGCGCGAGCACGCGCTCGCGGAGGATCGCGGTCGCCGCGAGGGCGAACAGCACCATGACGACGGTGTCCTGGAGGATCACCGGAAACCGCTCGGGTGCGCGGTCCTGCCCGAGCCGGTTCACGAGGGTGACGACGAGGAAGTTGATGACGGCGAGCGTCAGGCCGACCTGGGCGAGCGGCCGTGCGTGCTCGGCGATGGCGGGAGGAAACACCCCGTAGCCGAGGCCGAGCTCGACCAGGAGCCACCCGACCGCCAGCAGAAGCGTCAGCCGCTGGCGACGCTGGACGTGACGGTTGCGCGCGACGGCCCGCACGGCCAGCGCGGCGCCGATGAGGCCGACGACGAACGCCAGCTGCAGGGAAAAGGCCATCACCGGTTCGTCTGCGGCGCAGCGCTTACAGCAGTTTCCCTTCCTGCTTGAACGCGGTGATGTCGGCCTTCGTGATGACCACCGCGACGAGCGCCGGGTTCGAGCCGCCCTTCGCGTTGCGCTCCGGGTCCACGCCACGGGCGCCGCCGGACCCGGTGACCTGGGCCGACTTCTTTTCCTCGCCACCGGGCTTCATCAGGCTGCTGAGCCCGAAGCCCTTCTTCTTCGGGGCCTCCTTCGACTCCGCCGCGCCCTTGTCACTCGACGCGGTCGTCGAGGACGCGCCTTTCCCACCGCCGGCGAGCCCCGCCGCGCCGGCTTCGACCTGGGCGATCTCCGCCTGCGCCTTTGGCTCGTACGGCACCGACTTCCGGTAGCGCTCCTCGAGGACCGCGGTCGCCGCGAGCTTGTCCCGCGCGATCTGCTTGTCGAGCCGTTCGAGGCGCTCCTTCATCTCCGGGTGCGACGCAAACAGGCCCCGGCGTTCGGCGGCCTCCTTGTTGCGCTCGCTGAGGCGCGTCAGGAATGCCCCGAGGCCCGATGGCGCGTAGCCGACCTTGTTCGAGAGCGCGATCCCCTTCTCATCGGACTCGAGTTCTTCGCCGCGGCCAAAGCCGGCGAGCACCATGTCCGCCGCACGATCGGCGATCTTCGAGAGCACGGCCTGGGTCAGTCCGCCTCCCGGCGCCATGTCGAGGCCGAGGTCCTTGGCGTTGCTCTTCTTGATCGCCTTGATCGTGTGCTGCTCGGTCACGTGCACCAGCTCGTGCCCGAGCACGCCGGCCAGTTCCGCCTCGGTGCGAATCAGGGCCAGCGCACCGCGTGTGATGTGGACGAAGCCGCCGGGCGCCGCAAAGGCGTTCACGCCGTCCGTATCGAGGACGATGAACTGCCAGGCGAGGCCGGGGCGCGTGCTCGTGGCGGCCAGCGTGGCGCCCACGAGACCCACGTACCGATGGACGGCCTTGTCCTGCACGACCCCGTAGCGCTGGCGGATCTTCTCGCTGACCAGCGTGCCGATCTGGCGCTCTTCCTCCTCGGAGATCTGGAGGTCCTTGAGCTTCATCCCCGTCTCGAGCGCCTTCGTCAGGCCTCCGAACTGTGCCGACGCCGGCGCCGGCGTCACCACCGCCATCAATGCCACCACCAGGAGCAGTCGTGTCATGTCGTGAGCCCTCACGTCGTGTCCCCCTGGCCGCGCGGTCGGATTTCCCAGATGCCCACGGGCACGCTCTTGCCCTTGACGACGACGTCGCCAAGCGGGCGGGCGTCGTAGGCCCCCCTGAGGCGCTGCTTCGTGTACTCGCTGATGATAATCGACGTGCCGTGGTCCTTGTTGAGCGACTCGAGCCTGGCGCCCAGGTTGACGTGGTCGCCGATCACCGTATAGCTGCGAATCTTCTCGGCGCCGATGTTGCCGGCAATCATCTCTCCGCTATTGATCCCGATGCCGATGCCGAGCGTCGGCCGGCCCTCGGCCTCCCACCTCGCGTTGAGCGCGTCGAGCTGCGACACCATGGCCAGGGCCGTTTCCACTGCATGATCCGCGTGATCCGGGTCCTCGACCGGTGCTCCGAACAGCGCCATCACCATGTCGCCGACGAACTTGTCGAGGGTGCCGCGATGCGCGAAGACGATCTCCACCATGGCCGAAAAGTACTCGTTGAGCTGGGCGACGAGCGCCTCGGGCGCGCCGCGTTCCGTCATCGAGGTGAACCCCCGGATGTCCGAAAAGAGGACACTCATCTCCCGCCGGCTGCCCCCGAGCTCAGCCAGCGTGGGGTTGGCCAGCACCTGCTCGAAGATGTCCTTCGAGACGTACCGGGAGAAAAGTCGCTTCACGGCGCGCTTCTCACGACCCTCGACGAAGTACTGGTAGGCGAGGCCGGAGACCCCCGTCGCAACGAGTCCCAGAAGCGGTGTGACGAGTGGAAGCCACAGCCCGGCACCGAACCGCTCGCGCGCCACACCCGCGAGCGCGGCCAGCAGGACGACCAGGGTCACGCTGCCCCACCGCACGCCGCCCAGCACGAATGCGGCCCCGACGATCACGCTCACCGTCGTCGTCAGGGCGGCCACGGTTGATGCGCGCACGGGCTGCCGGAAGCGACCCGTCGCCAGCTGGTCCACGACGTTGGCGTGCAGTTGAGCACCGGACATCTTGCCGCCGGTGCCAAACGGCACGGCGAACACGTCGTGCAGGCCGGCGGCGGTCACCCCGACGATGACCGTCGCACCGCGGAAGATCGCGGGATCGACGTGCGGCGTTTCGCCGGAGAGCAGTTGCTGCTCCGCGTAGAACAGATCGTAGAACGAGTACTCGCGATACGTCGTGGTCCTGCCGTCGGCGAGCACCGCCGGGCCGCGGAAGTCGACGAGCACCCGGCGCCCGAGCGACGGGACGGCGTCCGGCGTACGGTCGAAGCGAGGGAGCTGCTCGAGCAGCAGGGGCATCCGCCGACCCGCCACCGCGAGCGCGGCGCCTTCGACCGTCGCCCGTTCGAGCGGGATGCCCTCGGCGACGGCCCACGCCACTACAGGGAGCGCCGCCAGGGTGCCACCCGGATGCCGGACGAACGGGACCACGCGTCGGAGGGGCCCGTCCGGATCGAGCACCTGGTAGTTGTGACCGAAAGCGCGCGCCGCGCGCGCCAGCGCCGGATACGGCCACAGGGGCGCGGGACGCTCTTCGAACGAGGCGTCCAGGATCGGGCCCGTGGCCGCGCCGGGCGGCACCGAGGTCTCCACGGCCGCGGTCGGATCCGCCTCGGTCCCACCCTCGGGCTCGAGTCCCTCGAACGTGACGTCGGCCAGGAGGACTACGTTGCGGGCGCGCGCCACGGCGTCCGCCAGCGCCTGATCGGACTCGGCGCCGGTCCAGGACGTCCCGCCGACGTCGAAGGCTCCTCTTCGGTCCTGCTCGGTAAAGAGCACGTCGTAGGCCACCACCCGCGCGGGGGCGCGGGCGAGGAAGTCGATGAGCGCGCCGTGCACGACGCGCGGCCACGGCCAGCGGCCGACGACGGGTTCGAGCTGCCGGATGCTCGATTCGTCGATGGCCACGGTGACGATGTCGCGGCGGGCCTGCGAGGGGTCAGCCGCCCACCGGACGTGCTGGTCGTAGAGCTTCCAGTCGAGGGTGACCAGCAGGGGCACGCGGCCGATAGCGATCGCGACGAGCGCAGCGGCCAGGCCGAGGCCCAGGGCCGTCAAGTGGCGGCGCGCGGCCGATGGCGATCTCGACGAGTTCACGCGGCGAGGATACCGAAACGCCGGTGGTGGTGCCACCGCTCGGGCGGCTGGTCACTGCTGGGCTGCCGTCCTCCGGGCTCGGATGGCTCCCTGAGCCGGAGTGGCCGAAGGATCCTGCCTACCCAGCGCTACGGCCCACGCGGCGTCCTGGATGCGGTGGCGACCGATGTCGACGATCCCACCGTCGACCCGCGCTTCGGGCGCGTGGGCAGGCAGCGCATCCGCGACACCGGTCCGCTGACGTCCAAGCGCATGGAGACGGTCGACGAGGAGTTCGCCGCGCGCACCAAGGCGTTCATCCGTGAGTCGGTGAAGCAGGGCAGGCCGTTCTTCGCCCCCGTTGTCCGTGGTGAAGACGACGATCGTGTTGTCGGCCACCCGCCCAACGACGAACGGGCTGAGTCGCTTATCGGGTTTGGAGTTGCCGCCGCTGTCGAGGTCGGCGAGGGACGGCGGTCTCTGCCGTCCCTGGGAGCGCGCGACGACAGGGTGGTGGCAAGTGAGGGCGTGAGCGACCCCGCCCCGCACCCTTGACCTCGTCCCCGGGTGCGACCCAGGGGTC
Organism: uncultured Vicinamibacteraceae bacterium; assembly: GCA_964387935.1. GTDB lineage: Bacteria > Acidobacteriota > Vicinamibacteria > Vicinamibacterales > JAFNAJ01 > CAYLZN01. The sequence continues at coordinate 10,624 of CAYLZN010000141.1, forward strand.
GCTCACGCCCTGGTGTCAGCGTCCCCAGAGGGTGCGCGCGCGTGGTGCTCAAACGTGGACCCGTTCGTCCGGACGCACGGGACTCCGTCGATGTCTCGACCGGTGTCCGCGCGACGGCCATCACGAGCACCATGATGCGCGCTGGTCGTGACGCCGTACAAGGCTCTCCGCTGCGCTCCGACCGCGTGTGTTGGCACGCGGCTCGCGCGCGTCTACTGCACGTGACCGCGGGGGTCTCGTCCGAGAGCGCGAGACCTTGACGGCGCCGACGTCCGCCGCGTGTTCTGGCACTTACGCGATGGCCGTTTCGAGGCCTTGCACGCGAGTTTGCTCAGGAAATCGGCAATTCCGCGTCGGCTGATCGTAAGTTGGGGCGTCGGCTGATTGAAACTTCGTGACGCTCAACCCCGGAGCGGCTCGGAGCCCTCACCGAGCATCGCCAGGTACTGCGCATACGAGAACACGCGGTTGCGCCGGTTGCCGGTCGCCTCGCGAGCAATCCCCAGGTCTACGAGCGTCGCCAGCCCCTTGGCCGCCGTGGGGAAGGACACCTTCGTCCGCCGCACGATCTCGTTCACGGTGACGATCGGACGCTCGTGCAAAGCCTTCAGGATGCGGAGCAGCGTTGCCACGGAACGTCCGCCGGCCGACTGCACGCGCGCCTCGTCGTCCTTCACGAGCGCCGCCAGTCGCTGTGCGGTCTCGACGGCGCCGGAAGCTGTCACTTCCACGCCTTCGAGGAAGAAGTCGAGCCAGGCCTCCCAGTCGCCCGTGGCTCGCACCTGGTCGAGCAGGCGGTAGTACTCGTCGCGGTGCTGCTTGAAGTAGAGGCTCAGATACAGCAACGGCTCCTGCAGGATGGCCGCGTGGTGGAGCAGCAAGGGGATCAGCAGCCGCCCGATGCGCCCGTTCCCGTCGAGGAACGGATGGACGGTCTCGAACTGCACGTGCGCCAACGCCGCGACGACAAGCACCGGATAGCCGGCAGACTCGTCGTGCAGGAACGCTTCGAGCGCGGACATCGCGTCCGGAACGGCCTCGGGAGGGGCCGGTACGAAGTGCGCGTTTCCAGGGCGCGCGCCCCCCAGCCAGTTCTGCGACCGGCGAAACTCCCCCGGCTGCTTCTCCGCGCCGCGTCCCTTCTCCAGCAATCGCTCGTGCATCTCCCGGATCAGCCGGTTCGACAGCGGGAACCCTTCGCGCAGGCGCTGGACACCGTGTTCCAGTGCCGCCACGTAGCTCGATACCTCCACCACATCGTCGACGGGCACGCCCGGCGCCTCGTCCAACTCGAACAGGAGGAGATCCGACAGCGAAGACTGTGTGCCCTCGATTTGTGAGGACAACACGGCCTCGCGCCGTACGTAGGCGTAAAGGAAGAGCTGCCGATCCGGCAGGAGGCTGGAGATGCTATCCAGGCGCCCGAGGGCCACGGTCGCGCGCTCCAGGAGCCGCTGCCGCGGTCCGGTGAGGTCGAGCGGAGGCTCTGGCGGCAGGGGACGCGGCACGAATGCCCGGGTCGTCTCACCCGCCGTCGTCGAGGTCACGTAATGGCCCGTCAGGCCTCGGTGCATGGCTCCCTTGTTTCGCGTGACTTGAATAGGCGATCTAGTTATTTAAGTTTCAAGTCATTTACTTTAACAAGAATCGCCGCCTCGGCGCCACCGGACCACTCGATCGTGTCGACGGCATCGACACGTTCGCCAGCGACGTGTCGAAGAAACGCCGTTTCGTCGACATGGCCCCGTCTTGGCTTCGTGACCTTGGATAGCGGAGCCTCTGTTTAAGTTACAGCCTCTTGGCTTAAATAACGACCACGCCGGTGACACCCGCCCCGCCCGCCCGTCATCCGCCGACACCACCCGACACGGCGTCTGTAAGTTTCCGCCCCGAACTCGCGTCTACATAGGCAAAGGTCCTCGTCACGTCCTCCGGGGCGTGCGCCCGTGCCCGAACTGGCCGGCGCGGCCTCACGGCCCTGGCCCCCTGCAGCCTCTCCCACCTCAGGACCTCGCTCGTCCGCGACCCCGGTGCCAAGCCGCGCGCCGGAGTCCGAACCCACCCGCCGGCCGGCGACCGCCGGGCCGGCGAAACGGGTGTCATCCGTGGTTCCGGAATCCGAGGAGAGTGCGACCATGAAGCTCTGGCTGAACGTCAAGGAAGGCGCCGAGCACGCCGGCGTGAGCCGCGACACCACCTACACCGCGTGCGAACGCCGGGAACTGCACCACGTCCGCATCGGCGGCCGCCGTCCAATCCGAACGAAGGCGGCCTGGATCGATGCGTGGCTGGAGCGTCACGCTCGCGGAGGCGACATCCGGCCCGCCTCCGCACCGGGCACGCCGCACAGCAGCGTGTCGTAACCAGGCCGGCAAGGAGGCAGCAGTTGGGGCTGTACAAGCTCTGCGCGCACAAGGGGCGCGCGCGCGACCGCTGCACCCACGCGTGGTGGGGCAGCTTCAAGGGGAAGCG